>NZ_CABKRX010000066.1 GCF_902374955.1 Bacillus massilioanorexius | reverse complement strand
AGGTTAACTCAATAAGAAACAAATTTATAGCTACTCAAACTCAAGTTGAGCTTCATAATATAAGTTCTGATTTTTCTGATATGAAATTGAATTTACCTGGACTTGAAATTATTCGATCTGTTATGAAAGAGCTAAATATTCCTTTTTCTGAAGACGACGGATCTATGTTGGCAAGCTCTGATATTGGTAACGTAAGTCATATTTGTCCCGCGTTTCATCCAATGTTAGCTGTATCAGATCATTACTTTGCACATCATACAAAAGAATTTGTGGATGCAATGAAAACAGGACATATCAAAGAGGTTATCGAAAACGGTGCGAAAATTATAGGTTTCTTTATTTTAACAACGTTAGCTGAACCAGATTTATTAGAAAAAATTAAACAAGATTTCCAAAAGAACAATATATGATTATAGTTCGTTCTTTAAGTCCATTGTATTTAATTTATCCCCTTTCTTTGAAGGTGATAAATTTTTAGTGCTCAAAATTATTATGATATGAAGAAATTTGATTTAATAAAATAATGTTATTTTTGTTCATATACATTTTACAATGGGGATTAGGAGTCAACATAAAAATTACTGAACGTAAGACATAATATTGGTATAAGTATAGAGATGTATATATTCTTTTTCTTAGGTTTGGTTATTTCAATCTTTAAGATAACAAAATTTATGTATGAATGTACTTACACTAACACGGGTGCATTAGCAGAAGATTAAGACTGTCAAAATAAACAGTCTTTTTTCTTATTCCGCAAACGGAGCAGATTTGCATAAGAATTAATTTCCGTAAAAAGGAATATTTATATATTAGTCGCTATTTTAGAAAGAGGGGTTAGTAATGCCGTATTGTAAAGTGGAGCAAGCAGAAATTTATTATAAAGATTTAGGAGAGGGTATTCCCATTATAATGATACATGGTTTTTCCCCTGATCATCGATTGATGACTGGCTGTATGGAACCGGTTTTTACTAATAGAATGGGTTATCGACGAATTTATATCGATTTACCTGGTATGGGGCTGTCAAAAAACTATGATTCTATACGTAATTCTGATGAAATGCTAAAGGCAGTGCAGGATTTTACTCAAACCATTATTCCTGACCAAAAATATATTATTATCGGTGAATCTTATGGTGGCTATATAGCAAGAGGGGTGATTAATAGAAAAGAAGAACAATTACTAGGTGCAGCTTTTATCTGTCCTGTTATTGTACCTTTGTTAAAAAATAGAGGTGTCGAGAAATATAAAATAATAAAAATGGATAAGCAATTCATTTCAAAGTTATCGAAAGAGGAACTGGAAGGCTTTGAAATGAATAATTGTGTACTTGATGAGTACACTTGGTCAAGATATAACCAGGAAATATTAAGCGGTTGTAAAATAAGAGATGAAAAATTTTTAAAGAAAATTAAAAGTAATTATGGATTCTCTTTCTTGATTGACCAAACCGAGTTTGATAAACCAAGTGTTTTCTTGCTAGGCAGACAAGATTCCCCTGTAGGCTATCAAGATGCACTTGAAATAATGAAAATGTATCCACGAGGAACGTTTGCTGTATTAGATAGAGCGGCGCATAATTTACAAATTGAACAACCAGAAGTGTTTAATACTTTAATCAATGAATGGTTAGATAGAATAGAAGAATCAGTTTACTAAACAAAGAGAATACTGTTGATATGTGAAAGAGAGCTACCAATGAGGAATGAACGGTAGCTTTTTCATTTGGAAGAACTGGTCAGTGTTAGTTCGTGAAGAAAATCTTTTTAAAAGAGAAATTATATCTTAGAAGGGTTCATTCAATAGAGTAAGGAATTAAGAATAGCATTTATTCACCCTCTTAATCATCACTAACCTAGAGTCGTCTAAATGACAGCTTTTTTTGTGAAGTAATATATTAAATAAAAAAACCAGCCTAAAAAAGACTGGTGACAAAGGAGGTGTTACTTTGAAAAAGATTGATTAAATATTAGTACTTAAACCTTAAAAAATCATTAAAAATATAAATGTTTGTATAAAAAAGTAGTGTCGCAGGACGTAGATTATGTGTAAGAGAATGCAACTTTTTTTATAGTGATAACAGAGCAGGATCGTTGAATATGATGTTACTAATTTATACAGCTAAATCTACAGAAAGTTTTACGTTATAATGCTTAAAAAGAGGAAGTATAATTTAAGGAGAATGAATGTGACTAATTACGAAAGTCGGTTGAAAGAAATTATAAAAAATGACGATTACATAATGTCTTTATTAAAAGCTGTTGAGAAGTTAAATGTAAATGATGCTTGGATTTCTGCGGGACTCATTAGAAATAAAGTATGGGACGTTTTACATAACATTCATACACCAATAAATGACATTGATGTTATTTATTTTGATAGCATGGATACAACGTGGGAAACAGAAAAAGAATTAGAAAAAAAATTAGAAATTATCGTTCCCAACCAGCCCTGGTCAGTAAAAAATCAAGCAAGAATGCATTTGAAAAATGGATTTGAACCTTTTAATTCTTCTTATGATGGCGTAGCCCATTTTACTGAAATACCTACTGCAATAGCTGTGAAAATGTGTAATTGTGAACTGAAAATAATGGCACCATATGGACTAGAGGATTTGTTTAACAAGATTGTAAAACCTACTCCCTACTATCAAAAGAGTAGCAAGTTACGTTCAATATACAGTAAACGTATGCAGGAGAAAAAATGGGATACAATTTGGATTGACTTATCTATAGAAGCTTAAGGTTATTTAGAATTTAGTGTATTTTTCGGAAAGGTATATTTGTGAATTATTACATAGAAAAACATGAGCTTTATCTCTATCTCAAGAGCTGTGATTAGCTCTTTTTTTTATTCCTCATAGTGCCATCATGCGTTATAAAAAGACAATTAAACTTTGGTCTTTATGTTTACATTAACATTTTGTATTTAATAAATTTTTTGTGAATCGTATGGATTTATAGAAAGAAATCAATTACCTTTTATCGTTTGCTTCTGAATGAATACAATGAGGTAAAAACCTTTTGTGGTTAATTTCAATGATTGATACTTTGTAAAAAACAAGGTGTATTATAAAGTGTAATCAATGAATGTTTTTGATCTTTCAATCTCCGTTACTACTAAGGAATATTTTCTACTAGTTTTTTTACAATTTTATAATCTAAATAATCCATTTATTTAAATCGCAATTTAGATGAAAACATATTTTAAAGTATTTTATTCTGCTTTAGATACATAATACTAACAAAAAAATACAATCATTTTATATTGGATTGTAAATGTATTCAGATAAATGAGGTGATTAGATAGATGCCTACTTTGGATGTAGATGGTTATAATCTATATTATACAGTGAAGGGAAAAGGAACTCCCATTGTTTTCATACATCCTCCATTGCTAACAAGTGCAAATTTTATAAACCAATTAGAAAATCTATCTCACAAGTATAAAATTATTACTTTTGATATAAGAGGGCATGGCAGGAGTTTGTATTCTAATAGGACTATAACATATCAACTGATTGTTGAGGATATTACAAATCTTCTTGATTATTTAGGAATAGAGAAGGCTTTTATTTGTGGATATTCAACTGGGGGTTCTGTCGTTTTAGAGTTCCTATTAACTAAAGCTTGTAGGGCATTAGGTGGTATTATTATTAGTGGAATGTCTGAAGTGAAAGATTTATATTTAAAGCAAAGAATAGTTTTAGCTGCCAAACTTGCAAAAGTGAGAGTTCTTCCTTTTCTATCACTTGCCATTACATGGGGAAATTCTAATAATCGACAAGTATTTGCAAAGTTGTATAAGGAAGCAATAAATGGAGATGCCAGGAATATCGAACAGTATTATCGCTATAGTTTACAATATAATTGTACAAGTCAGCTTCAAGATATTAAATTACCTGTTTTACTTATTTATGGTGCGAAAGATAAATCATTTCATAAATACGCAAGTATTCTGCACGAAAAACTCCCTGATAATGACTTGATTTTTTTGGAAAAGGAAAAACACCAAATTCCAACAAAGGCCTCTTTTGAATTAAATGAATTAATAAATAAATTCCTTTTAACCCATAAAAAATAAAGAAATCTTAGTTATAGAGAATAAAAAACTGAATACCATTCACCTTTGTTGATTATACATATAAAACTTACAATCATATAATAATATCTCTAACAAATAATAATATAGAAAAGAGACAAATTTTTTAGAAGAGGTATAGAAAATTAGTTGTTTTATATTTAACACTCTCATAATTATTATTTTATTAACCAAAAACGACATTAATGGTGAATTTAATGTCGTTTTTGGTTGCTTTGATTTTTCTAAAAATAAACATACACACTGAAGCTTAAAAAAGGATAATTCTATTCTTGGTGGGGGGGCTTGTCTTCCCACCAAGAATTCGAAATTATTCTAGTTAGTTATCTAGGGTAACAAAGAATAATCTTTCGATTATACAAATAATCCAACTATTGTAGCAGATAGGATGGAAGCCATAGTTGCTACAAGTAACATCTTTAATCCAAATGCACTAACCTCTTTTCCCTTTGCTCCATTAATTGCTTGTACGGCACCACCAATAATACCAATAGAACCAATTGAAGCAAAAGAAATGAGAAACGTAGAGAGAACGGACACTGTTTTTTCTGATAGTTCTCCCAAAATAGGCTGGAATTGCATGATTGCTGCGAATTCATTAGCTATTAGCTTTGTTCCCATTACGGAACCAGCAGTAATTATTTCACTACTTGGAATACCCATTAAGTATGCGATTGGTGAGAAAAGATAACCAACCATAGTTGTTAAATCCATTCCAAATATACTATTGAATATTCCGTTTACCAATGCAAGTAATCCTAAATACGCAATTAACATGACACTTACAATAAGAGCTACCTTTCCACCATCCATAGCTCCAGATCCGATTGCATCAAAGATATTTTTCGTATGAATCATATCATTTATATCAATTGATCCTTCTTCTTTTGAAACTTTTACAGGCGCTATTATAGAAGCTAGTATTAATGCACTGAAAACATTCAATACGACCGCGATTAAAACAAATTTCGCTGGTAACATTGTCATATAAGAAGCGATAAGAGCAGCTGAAACACTTGCCATTGCAGAAGTAGAAATGATGAATAACCGATTTTTCTTTAAATCTTTAATATGTGTTTTAATTGCAAGAATAGCATCTGCTTGACCAAAGAAAACAGAATTGATTGCATTGAAACTCTCAACGTGAGGTAATCCTGTAACTTTCGATAATAATCCACCTACATATTTAATAATATAAGGAAGGATTTTTAAATGCGTTAATAATGAAAGGAAAGCTGACGTGAAGACTAGAATAAGTAATACATTAATAAAGAAAGGTGATCCTCCGTCTGGAATCCAACCTTCTACAATGAAATTTACACCTTCCATTCCATAATCCAATAACTTATTAAAACCAGTAGCAATTGTATCAATCACCTTCAAACCTATGGTCGTTTTTAGAAGTAACCAAGTAAGAATGAATTGAATTCCAAGCATAATTATGACAGCTCTAAAATTAATATTTTTCTTGTCATTAGAAATTAAGTAAGAAAAACCAATTAATAAAACAATTGCAACAATACCAAGTAGAATACTGAACAAAAAATATCCCTCTTTCTTAAAATAATCTAGGAAAAAATAATAAAACAATTTGCAACTGTCTCTTACCACCGTATGTATATTACTTATATTCAAAAATGAACACAAGGACATATGTCCTACATACTAAAAATGATTTGCCATTAAAATATTACTTCGGAGGTTATTTATTTTAGAGTATAGGATAGGATGTTAATAACCTACTAAATACAAAATTAGAGGAAGAAGAAAGATGCGAATAATTGATAATAAACCATTAATTTATTCATATCTCGAAAAGAATAACTTAAATGTATTCTTTTCTTCGCTTGATATAAATAAAATACAGTTATGTAGTTTTACTAAAGGAGAAAATATTATAACGGCAGGTGAACCTCTTCAGAAAATTTTATTTCTTGTTGAAGGGAAAGTAAAAATTTTTACGATGACACCCGAAGATAAAAGATTGATAATACGGTTTCTTAAAGCTCCTGTAACGTTAGGGGATATAGAATTCGCGAATGAAGAAGTAGCTATGAATTCAGTAGAAGCTAGCACAGATTGTATGGCTTTGTGTATTTCGTACAAAAACGTAAAAGAAACAATCGGTAACAATCCAAGCTTTCTACAATTCTTACTTAAATCTATTGCTCAGAAATTTAGAACGAAAACGAGTTTTACTACTTTTATTGTTCTTTACCCTGTTGAAGTGCGCTTTGCCAGCTATCTATTGTCCATTTCTACGGATAGTAAGGGAACATTATTTCGAGAGGAAATGAAGAATTCAAGCTTAGTCGATATTGCGGATATTATCGGTACTAGTTATAGACATTTAAACCGAGTAATCCAGAAACTGTGTAATGAACAGGTAATTGAAAGAGTGAATGGTGCCATTCATATTAAAAACCTTAAAAAGCTTCGAAAGTTAGCAAAAGATAACATATATGAATAAAAATGTTGTCTTTCTAATGTTGATATCGATAATCATATTTTTGTTATTTGAAGGTAACCGTTATAGGTAAGAATGTGAAGTATTGTACTTAAATAAATGGGTGTAATAGCTTAATATGGATTAAATTATGTTTTTATTAAAAAGTTCAGCCAGAACTTTCTGGTTGAACTTTTTAATTTGGATTTAATCTATCAGTAGCTGGAGTAGAACGTACGGGTGCGTAGGATATTGATCCTACCAACTAAAATGTTTGCCTCTACTAGTTAGAAATATGTTTGAGGCTGGTTGGAACGTAGATCTAGTATAAGATAGAGGAGCTATCATACTACTTGGAGATAGTAGGGGTTACTTTTGCCCCTACAATGTATCCCTTCTTATCAGAATTTACATAATTATGCGTTACGACAAAAAGGAGAATTATATTTACTAGCAAAAATTGTTTGACATTACCACTACTTAGTATTAATATGTAGTTGTACTTAGTAATATTAAGTAGTGGTTGGAACAGAATTTATAATTAAAAAAAGGGCTATTAATTAGCGAAAAGGGTTTGACATGAAGACTACTTAGTATTATTATATAGCTGTACTTAGCAATGCTAAGTAGAGGTTGTCATATTATTTTTAACAAGATATCGTGAGAGATTTAATACGTTAACTACTTAGTAATATTATGTAGTGGTTAGAAAAGAGGGAAATTATGAATGAATTTACAACCATGCTAAAAGGAGTTCTACAAGGAATCATACTACAGAAGATTAGGGAAGGAGAAACTTATGGTTATGAAATTACGAAATACCTGACCGATTTAGGGTTTGAAGATATTGCGGAAGGCACTGTTTATACGATTCTTCTGCGTCTAGAGAAAAAAGGTTTCGTCAACATTAATAAGAAAAAGTCAGATCTTGGGCCAACTCGAAAATTTAACACGTTAAGTGCTGCAGGGGAAGAAGAGCTTATGAGTTTTTGGGAACGTTGGTCTTTTATTGAGGAAAAAATGAATGAAATAAAGGAGAAAAGACATGTTTAAAAAAATGATGGAAGAAAAACGAGAGTACCGAGCATATCAAAAACGAATTCAGCAATTACCTGAGCCACATAAAAAAGCGATGGCGGCGATTGATAGATATATGTGGACATTCGCTAAAGGATCAGGCATGCTGCACTATCTGAAAAATATTTTAGAGATGTTCGAGGAGAGTGTGAGAGAAGGCTTAAGTGTTCAAGATGTCGTTGGTCATGATATTGCCGAATTTGCTGATTCGTTATTAGCTGAGTTTCCTGAGGAAACGTGGATGGATAAAGAAAGGAAAAAATTAAGAAATTCAATGAAATAAAGGAGTGAAATACAATGACAGGTTAATTCAACAAAAAAAGAGATTGCCATATAACAATCTCTTTGTAAAAAATGTATATTACCTGTATTTATTCGAAGAATGCTTTTGAATAATGAACAGTGCCTTGTGTATTTTGAAGAGAGCCTTCAGTTAATTCTAAAGCCATAAACACATCATCTGGTACATCAAATGGAGCCTTAATATTCCACAAGCTAGCTGGTTTAAAGCCAAATTTCGGATAATAATCTTTGTGACCTAATAAAATGATTGAGTCATATCCAATTTCTTTTGCTTTTTTTAGTGCTGCACGAATTAATTTACTTCCAACACCTTTATTTTGATACTCAGGAGCCACAGAAACTGGAGCAAGTGCTAGAGAATCAGCCGTATTTTCATCGTCTTTTACTTGTATTTTCGTCAATAAGATATGACCTATAATGTCATTATCTTGGTTTACTGCAACTAGTGAAAGTTCTGGAATAAAAGCATCTGATCTTCTAAGGCGATTCACAAGGAAATGTTCTTTCTTATCGCTGTATTCTTCATTTTTAAAAGCTCTCTCTACAACTTTTTCTGTCTTAGTGTAATCGTCAGTGAGTTCTTGTCTAATTAAGATATCCATTAATAGTCTCCTATTTTCTATAAAATGTTCTTTTTTAATTTTCTACAAAGTACTTTCTTAATGTATAAATCATTAAGAAAGTTTACTCACCAGTAATAAACATAAGTTTAGCAAACAAAAACCTCCAATATTGGATTTAGGTCAATATCTTGGACACCAAAAAGTTAGGTTTTAAGCAATTTTTCTAGCTGCTTCTTCCATAGCTTGTGGTGTTTTATATCCAATGCTACTATGAATACGTTTTCT
>NZ_CABKRX010000065.1 GCF_902374955.1 Bacillus massilioanorexius | reverse complement strand
CCGCTTAGATAAAAATCTAAGCGGTTATTTTTTAGGATGTAAAGGGTTATCCGTTTGATAGGAGGGTTTACTACCATAATAGTTTTCTAAACTGCTATAAAACCTGCTGCAATGGAATGGAGCGTCATAATTTTCATGTTATAGTTTGTATTTTTTATTTTATAACGTTATTTTTATGGAAAAATATTATCTTAGTATTAATTTTTTTCTGTTCAAACGATATTTAAATAGATAAGTATTCTGTAAAAATATTTTTTGTATATACTTTAGTAAAGAAGATGTTTTATTAATATAATAATTTGTGGATATTTGAGGGGGCGACGCATGATCATAAGCCTTTATTGAAAAATAGCATTAGTTTCAAGTGAGGAGAAATGAGATTATTCGTACTCAAATATTAAGTGAATTATTACCTTTCCCAAGTATAAAAGGAGGATGTTAATATGAAACTAAAGACGATAGTGGTAGGTATTGGAATTTTACTTATGAGTTTATGTATGATGGATACAAAAGCAGAAGCATACGAGAGACAAATAAACTTTGGTGGATATGAATGGGAAGTAAGAAATAATAATGAATTACAAGGACCAGGACCAAACTATTTCAGTGATAGTACGTCAAATGTTTGGGTAGATACTTCTGGACAATTACATTTAAAATTAACCTACAAAAACGGTAAATGGTATGGAGCCGAAATAATAAATAAAAAAGCTTTAGGTTATGGTAAGTATACTTTCTTTGTTAATTCACAATTAGATGAACTTGATCCAAATGTCGTTTTGGGATTATTTACATATGATAGCGAGTCACCAGATGCGTTAAAAAAAGGATATCGAGAAATAGATATTGAATTCGCTAAATGGGGAGATCCGACATATCCAAATACACAATATACAACTTGGAGCAAAGAAACTACACGAGATTTTCATGCATTTAATGTTTCCTTACCAGATGGAACATATTCTACTCATAGCTTTAATTGGCAACCTAAAAAAATAGACTTTGAATCATTTGGTGGACATTATTTAGAAGCGCCAAGCAACGATTTTGTGTGGCAAAGATGGAATGTTAAAGGTAAAAAAATTCCTGATGAAGGAATGGCGAAAGTACATATGAATTTATGGTTATTCAATGGGTATGCGCCTACCGATGGCAAAGAAGTCGAAGTAATTATTAGAGACTTTAAATTTACACCTTATATTGGTAAATAGTATGGTTTCTAAAAAAGAAAAATAAATTTGTAATCAGTTACTTATAAAGAATGTAATAAAGCAATTGTAGTTATGTACTATTATAAAGAAAATAGAAATATTAGCTTGCAGAGAAATAGACTTATATCTCTGCAAGCTTTTTTATTGTGAAAAAAAGAAAGCCTTGGGCTATGCCTAGGGTTCTAAAAAGCTTATAGCGTGGTATTAAAAAAACTCTTCCGAGGTGCTAAACTATTTTTGGTTCGCCAACCAAAATAAAAGCATACGGAGGAGTTTTTTATGTCAAAAGACACTAATAGTTTAGCACACACAACTTGGAATTGTAAGTATCATATCGTCTTTACACCAAAGTATAGAAGGTAAGTTATTTATGGGAGAATAAAGAAGGATATTGGGCAAATACTACGCACTTTATGCGAAAGAAAAGGTGTAGAAATCATTGAAGCAAAAGCGTGTAAAGATCACGTTCATTTGTTAGTAAGCATTCCACCTAAGTTAAGTGTGTCTGTATTTGTAGGTTATTTAAAAGGAAAAAGTAGCTTGATGATATTTGATCGTCATGCCAATCTGAAATATAAATATGGAAATCAAAAATTTTGGTGTACAGGATTTTATGTAGATACAGTTGGAAGAAATAAAAAGGTAATAGAAAATTATATACGTAATCAAATACAAGAAGATATAGTCGCAGAACAGCTAAGTATGATGGAATATATTGATCCATTCACTGGTGAAGAGGTAAAGAAAAAGAATAGAAAATGAGCGGAAGACCTTTTAGGTCAAGCCAGTAAAAGTAGTACAAAAGGCGAACCATTCAGAAGCCCTTTAGGGTTGGGTCAGTAACAAAGGCTTTCAGCCGCAGAACAAACCACCCGTTCTCACGGGTGGTTTTGACTTATGAAAATAAAAAATAGTAGCATAAACTATAGCCTTGGTCTATGCTACTACTTTAGTTTTTTAGGAATGGGATTAAAAATATTATAGGCTTTCTAAAAATTCTCTAATCGCACCTTCAGTTTTTGCGTTTGCACTATGCAAATGTTGAAGCTTTTCTCCATTTTTAAATACTAATAAAGAAGGGATTCCCATTACATTTTGCTCGTCAGAGATTTCTGGGAATTCATCACGATCAAGTACGAACCATTTTTTGTCTTGATGGTCAGCTACAACATCATTGATAAACATTTCTAAACGTTTGCAGTCTGGGCACCAAGTAGTGGTGAAGATGCCCACTGTTAATTCATCTTGAGCTATTTGATCACGATATTCTTGTTCATTTTTAATTTGTTTCATGTTGGGGTCCTCCTATTTGTTATATATAATAAATTATGTGTTAAGTATTCATGAATGACTTACAAAATGCAACAGAAATACATTTTTTAGTTTATTTAGAGATCTGGGTAAAAAGAGAGTGGTTGGGATATTTAATCATGTTATCAAACAATGAGATTATGTGAGGATGGGCTATGATGGAGCGTTATTATTCAAGTATGACTGTAGAAGAAGCTATTTTACGTTTTCCGAGAGGTAATAATGTAGTCGAGGTATCTGATGAGTCAGAGAAATTTATCGGTTTTTTAACAATGGAGTCTTTGGCAAGAGCTGTTCAAAAAGGTGAGCTAACGAAAACGATTTCTCATTTAGTTACAATCAATGCATCGCTAAAAGATATAAAACATCATTCAATCGACTATGAAGAATTTAAATCCTTTTTTGAAAGTGAATTATGCAGAAGTGTTTTTGATTCATTGTATGATGGAGTCTATATTACAGATGGAGCTGCCCAGACTTTGTTCATTAATAAAGCTTATCAGCGTATAACAGGAATTAAAAAAGAAGAAGTAATCGGTAAAAATATGAACGACTTAGTCAATCAAGGAATTATATCTTCTTCTGCTTCGTTGGATGCTATTCGAACCAAAAGACAGGTAACATTGATCCAAACTATTCGAGGTGAAAGAAAGATACTAGTTTCGGCAACACCCGTTTTTTCTTCTTCAAATGATGTTATGTTTGTAATAAATAGTGTAAGAGATATAACAGAATTAATTACGATGAAGCATGCTTTGGATAAACAAAATTTCTCGTATCAAAATCTTCTTGGTACTTCACCATCAACTAAATTAGTAGAAGTACATGATTTAGTCATTGGTTCTTCTATATCTCCATTATTTAAGTTAGCGGATAAAGTAGCAAAAACAGATGCGAAAGTATTATTGCAAGGTGAAACAGGGGTGGGGAAGAGCTTGATTGCCAAATATGTTCATTCAAGAAGCTCTCGGAGCCATGAGGTTTTTATAGAGTTGAATTGTGCGGCTATTCCCGAGCATTTAGTAGAATCTGAATTATTTGGATACGAAGCAGGAGCATTTACAGGAGCTCTTAAGCAAGGAAAAATGGGCATTTTTGAAAAAACAAATGGAGGTACACTTTTTTTAGATGAAATTGGTGATCTCCCTTTAGATATTCAAGTCAAATTATTAAAAGTAGTAGAAGATAGTCAATTTAATAGAGTGGGTTCTACTGAAATGAAAAAAGTGGATGTTCGGATTATTACTGCGACACATAGAGATTTAGCTGCATTAGTACATGAAGGTAAATTCCGAGAAGATTTGTATTACAGATTAAATATCGTAAGTTTTGAGGTTCCACCATTAAGAGAAAGAAAAGAAGAAATTGTTCCACTTCTAGAAATGTATATGAACAAATTTAATAATAAATACAATGAAAATAAAAGTATGACACCTGAATGCATTGAATGGTTAACAAATTATTCTTGGCCAGGGAACATCAGAGAATTAGCCAATTTAGCTGAAAGGTTGGTCGTAACCACTTTTCAAGATCGTATAGATGTAGTAGATCTTCCACCTTTAATCCAACCAGTTGATACAAAGGCGAATCACCAAAATTTAAGAGAGGCTGTTGGAGAAGTCGAGCGAACTCTTATTATAAATGCAATGAAAAAGCATGGTTCAACAAGAGCTTCAGCAAAAGTACTTGGAATAAGTCAAAGCTCGCTTGTCCAGAAAATGAAAAAATATCACATACGAGTAGAAAACGAATCATAATAGAAAAATGATTCGTTTTCTACTCGTTTTTTGTGAATTAACTATCTTCCTAGTTACAATCAATGGGAAAAATTATGTTGTTATTATTTATAACTTGTTTACGTTATTTCTAATAAGAGCGTGTTTTTTAGATTACATAAATTTGGAATCTAGTATTTTATGTCTGTAATAAATAGAAGTTTGGAACACAACTTGCAATTGGTTTGTTTGTAAGGGTTTACATGATAGAAGGGGAGAGTTATATGAATATATCTTTATTTGCTATGGCAAACAAATTAGTTACTGGAACAGATGCTTTACAACAGCTTCCAAAGGAAGTTGTACAGTTAGAAATGAAGAATCCACTAATCGTAACTGATAAAATTCTAATCAAAGCAGGAGCTGTTAAACAAGTAGAAGATCTACTTGAAGGGGAGTATGGTATTTTTTCAGATGTTAATCCCGAACCAGAGATAGAAATCGTTGAGAAATGTGTAGCAGCTATTAAAGAAGGAAACCATGATGGACTTATTGCAGTCGGAGGCGGTAGTGCAATTGATATTGCGAAAGCATCGTCTGTGATGGCAACAAATCATGGTGAAATAGAAAAGTATTTTGGTACAGATTTAATTGAGGTACCAGGCCTTCCTTTAATCGCGATTCCAACAACAGCTGGAACAGGATCGGAAGTTACAAATATTTCGATTTTGTCTGATACTAAAGAACAAGTTAAAAAAGGAATCGTTAGTCCATACCTTTTACCAGATGTAGCACTTGTTTCACCAATTATGACACTTACTTGCCCTCCGAGTGTAACAGCGGCAAGTGGTGTAGATGCATTAGTTCATGCAATTGAAGCTTATATTTCAGTGAATGCCTCACCAATTACAGATTCATTAGCAATTGGAGCAATGAAGTTAATTTCGAAGAACTTACCAAAGGCGTATGCAGCGCCAGATAATCTTGAAGCGCGTGAAGCTATGATAACAGGAAGTTTAATGGCAGGACTTGCTTTTGGAAATGCTGGTGTAGGAGCTGTACACGCATTAGCCTATCCATTAGGAGGACGTTTTCACGTTTCGCATGGCGTAAGTAATTCGTTATTATTACCCTTTGTTATGAAATGGAATAAAATTGCTTGTCTAGAAAGATATCGTGATATTGCTGAAGCTCTAGGAGAAGATGTTAGTCACTTAAATGATGATCAAGCTGCTGAAACTGCAATTGAAGCTATGACTAGGTTGTGTAGATACGTCGATATTCCGGAATCATTACAAGAATTTAATATTCCAGAATCTACTTTAAGTGAAATGGCAGAGGAAGCTATTAAACAAGTTCGTTTACTTCGAAACAATCCAAGGAAACTAAGTGTTAAAGATATTGAAAAAATCTATCAATCTGCTTATTAAATGGAGGACATAATATGAAATGGAAAAAACGTATCGATGGTCAAGAAACGCCTTATATTCCTGCAGGACCATTTAAAATAAGATTACCTTTTATTCATTACAGATTTGAATGGCCTGACTATGTTCAAGGATTACTCATGTGTGCAGTTGATCTAGGAGCTATCACATTATTAGCAGACCATCTTGGAATGCCTTTTGAGGTTGCATTAGCTATTGTTATTTTAAATGGTTTATTATATTTAACCCATCATATATTAGGTGATCCTGTTATTCCGGGATGGATTACTCCAGCCGTTCCGTTAATCGTATTATTTGTAAAACAATTTGAAGAAGGACCTGATCGGGTGTATGCACTTATTGCTTTTCAGTTAACCTTAGGGATACTATCTATTTTTCTTGGAGTAACAGGTCTAGCAAGTAAAGTAGTTCGTTTAGTTCCGAATGCAATTAAATCAGGAATTATTTTGGGGGCTGGTATTGGAGCGATTGTATCAATCTTTGAAGTAGGAGGAAAGTTTGAACTATTTCCGATTACGATTACAATCTGTATTGGATTCGCATTTTATTTACTTTTTTCTAAACATTATGAAAAACTTAAGCTTAAAAATAAAATGTGGGTTCTGATTGGTAATCTAGGTATTTTACCAGCTATTTTATTAGCTGTAATTGTTGCACCTATTTTTGGAGAAGCAAAATGGCCTGATATTCAATGGGGATTCAGTAATCCAGATTTTGCTACACTTTGGTCTGATTATACTGTTTTTGGATTAGGATTCCCAGCATTTTCTTATTTTTTAAGTGCTATACCAGCGGTATTAGCGACGTACTTAGTAGTATTTGGTGATGTGTTAAAAACTAAAGCATTATTATCTGAATCTGATGTAGTTCGTACAGATGAAAAAGTAGATTACAACCCGAATAGAGCGCATTTGATTTTTGGTGGTAGAAATATGGTGATGAGCATGATTGGCCCAGATATTACCATGGCAGGACCTATGTGGGCTGCAATGCAAGTTGTTGTAGTAGAACGTTTTAAGAGTGGAAAAAAAGCCATGAATTCTTTCTTTGGTGGTGCAGGTTCTTTCCGTTGGGGAACAAATACGGGACTTTTGTTATTACCTATTGTTAGCTTAGTTGAACCAATTTTGGGTGTTGCTTTAGCACTAACACTTCTAGTTCAGGGATATGTAAGTGTAAGAATCGGTGTTATGCAATCTCAGAGTCAACGAGATTTAGGAATAGCTGGTGTCGTTGGTGCCATTCTCGTCATTAAAGGTGCTGGTATGGCATTTGCCGCTGGTATTATCTTATGTATATTACTGTATGGTAAGGATTTCTTACGTGGTGAAAATGATCAAACATTTTCTCATCACGCCAAAGCCAAGAAAGAAATAGAGGCTAAGGAGGTAAAGGCAGGATGAAGAATGATGTATTAAATATGGATTTATATATTAATGGTGTAAATGTTCGAGCATCGAAAAGTTTTCCTGTGGAAAATCCAGCAACATTAGAGATTGTCGGCTACGTTCAGGATGGAACAGAAAAAGAAGCGAAGCAAGCTGTTGATGCAGCTCATGCAGCCTTTTTAAAATGGTCTAAAATAAGTGCTTATGAACGTGCGGAGATGTTAGAGAAATGGTATGCCATTGTTGAAAATAGATTAGAAGAAATAGCGATAGTTATGACAAAAGAGCAGGGGAAACCATTTTCTGAAGCAAAGGGTGAGATGAAATATGCTTCTAGTTTTATTAAATGGTATGCAGAGGATGCGAAAAGAATTTATGGAGAAATGATTCCAGCGACTACGTCTTCTAAAAGAATCTTTGTTCAAAAACAAGCTGTTGGTGTAGCAGCCGTTGTAACTCCTTGGAATTTTCCAGCAGCTATGATTACTAGAAAAGTAGCACCTGCATTAGCAGCTGGTTGTACGGTTGTCATTAAGCCAGCCGAACAGACACCGCTCACAGCTCTTTTATTAGCAGAATGTGCCCATGAAGCTGGGATACCATCTGGTGTCATTAATGTTGTAACAACGCAAAATGCGGGAGAAATTGTTGATGTTTGGATGAAAGATTCCCGAGTGAAGAAGGTTACTTTTACTGGTTCAACTCCTGTAGGAAAGTTACTTATGCGAAAGGCTGCGGATACGGTCAAGAAGGTATCACTTGAACTTGGCGGCTTGGCTCCATTTATAATTGCTGAGGATGCCGATATCGAAGAAGCTGTAAAAGGTGTTATTACATCAAAATTCCGCAACGCTGGACAAACTTGTATATGTGCTAATAGGATATATGTTCATGAAGAGATTAAAGAGCCATTTTTAAAAGCCTTTGAAGCAACTGTATCGAATTTGAAAGTTGGAAATGGACTTGAAGGATCAGATATTGGCCCTTTAATAGATGAAAAAGCTGTAGAGAAGGTTCAAGCACAATTAAAAGATGCTATTCAAAAAGGAGCAATACCTCATAAGTCGCAATCAGACAGGCAAGATTCTGGTTATTTCTTTGAACCAATTATTCTTTCTAATGTCACCGATGATATGATTTGTATGCAGGAAGAAACATTTGGACCACTTGCGCCTGTTAGTACTTTTACAACAGATGATGAGGTGATTCAAAGAGCTAACGCTACGAATTTTGGTTTGGCAGCATATGTTTATACACAATCTTTACAAAAAGCTGTTATTTATTCAGACCATTTAGAGTATGGCATTGTTGGAGTTAATGACAGTGCGCCATCTGTAGCTCAAGCCCCTTTTGGTGGCATGAAAGAAAGTGGACTTGGTAGAGAAGGTGGCCATTACGGCTTAGAAGAATTTTTAGAAGTGAAATATGTGTCATTACAATTGAAGTAAAGAATAAAAAAATATGGAGTAGTTACCAATAACAAAGAGGGTGTCCAAGAAGGATACCCTCTTACATTTTATGTGATTTTTATACTCTTCCTTATCTCAGGCCAAAAAGCAAAATTTAGCGATACACGGACAAAATGCGTAGCATCACTTTTTAGACAGCTTCTTTCGTGTTCGGTTAAAGGGATGAATGTTTTGAAACTTCTGTTAAATAATTACGTATATAATGAAAACAGGCTGAGGAGGGGTTTTATGACAGAATATAATAACAATGAGCTTATTATGTATGAAGAAGAGCCTTCATTTTTTGATCGTATGGATGAGTTTATGTTTAGCGGTTCAGGAGATGCTTTATTTACGATTATTCCAATTTTTATTGCTCTCATTGCTTTTATTGTTTTTTTTCTTATTATTAAATCCATTATACAAAGTGTTTCTACTTGGAACCAAAATAATAAACAACCTATAGTGAAAGAAGAAGCGATAGTTGTGGGAAAAAGAACAAGTATCCGTGGTGGTGGTGAGACGCGTGCGTACAATGATTATTATGTAACTTTTCAATTACCACAAGGAGAGCGTTTAGAGTTTCAAGTTAAGGGAACAGAATATGGGCAACTCATTGAAAAAGATCAAGGAGAGCTAGAATATCAAGGAACTAGATTTTTAGGGTTTAGTCGCTATCATGTGACATCTGAATAATATCATCACTGTTTCCGTTTGCTGTTATTAGTATGGCAGGCTTTGTCTTTTTAGGTCTTACTCAGGAAACCAATACTTTTATGCTATGAAGCCATTTCGAGCATTACTATCTACTATTGCAACAGCTGTATTAACATCTGGCATATGTATATCATTCATTTCGCTAAGTAATAGAGTTTCATAATGAGCCAATATTTACGCCTGTTTCAACCTTAATTCCTTTCGTTATTCCATCTGTTTGTTTATTCGTTTTTCTAGGTCTAACAGAAAAGAACCGATTAAAACCAAATGTCTGGGCAGATTATTATAAAGCGAGTTTTGATCCTACTGATGAAAAAGAATACAAACGAATGGCAGTATACGGAATCTTTCTGGTGCACTATGGATTTTTTTAATCGGTATTTTCCTTGCCATTGGATTTTTGGTTGGGTGGAAATTTTTATGGTTAATTTTTATTTTTACAATTGGTTTTCAGGTTCTGCTTGAGGCATATTTTGCGAATAAAAGAGTCAACTCATAATCAGTTAACATAAAAGGTCATTCAAGCTTGGATGGCCTATTTGCATTGACGTGTTAGGTGGCATTTCCAAAATGGAAGATAATCTATGTATTTGCATTAACGTAAATTGTAGCAGATAATATAAGTAGTTCATTTGGTTCCTTTAAATAATCTAGTTTAGTAGATGAGGGTAATAGCACAATGAACAAATAAAAAAAGTACCATAAAAAAAGAAAGCGAAGTGGAATTATGAGCCTCCGAATTTGTGAGGTGACTGCTGACAATTGGGTTGAAGTAGCCCTTTTATCAGTTGATGAACAACAGAAGGATTTTATTGAAAGTAATTCATTTTCATTGGCACAATCAAGATTCGAACCGCAGTGGCAATCTCTAGCTTTGTATGATGATGACACTATCATTGGATATGCAATGTGTGGTAAGGATATTAGTAATGGAGATGTATGGCTTGACCGTTTTATGATTGATCAAAAACAGCAAGGGAAAGGATATGGGAAAAGAACTCTTCCGATGTTAATTGATTACATTAAGAAACGATATCAGTGTGAAAAAATTTATTTAAGTATTTCTCCTGATAATAAAATCGCACAAAAGCTTTACGAACAGTTTGGTTTCAATTTAAATGGTGACATTGATAATAGTGGAGTAATAAGTGGATTAGTAATGGTATTAGATGAAACAAATACTCCACAACAAAAATTATTATAGTAAATTATATATTAAGGCTTTAGACGTGAAGAATTCTTCCGTTTGAAGCCTTTTCCTATGGGGTAAAAAGTATAGTGTTGTACAAAATAATCTATTTAGCTACGGTATGCTTTTGGGCTTTCGCTGCTATGTTGAATTGCTTTAGTCAGACATATTATTTGTGATAAATATCACAAATAACAATATTTTCACTATTTTAATAATGTTTGAGCAATATATTTTATTATTAAAATATATAGTGATAAACTACATGCATGAGGGGGATGTTAAAATGAAAAGATTACAAGATAAAGTAGCAATTATTACTGGTGGAGCAGGCGGAATTGGTAAAGGTATGGCTATGGCTTATGTTAAAGAAGGAGCAAAAGTAGCCATCATTGACGTAAATGCTGAAGCTGGTGAACAAACAATTAAAGAATTGCAAGCGCATTCACCGGAATCGATTTTTATACAAGCAAACCTTATGGAACATAATAAATTAAAAGGAATTGTAGACGAAGTAGTAGCAAAATTAGGTAAACTAGATATTCTAATTAACAATGCACACGCTTCTAAACAAGCACCTTTCGAAGAAACAACTCAAGAAATGCTAGACTTGTCATTTAATACAGGTTTCTATCCAACTTTCTATTTCATGCAAGCAGCATTACCTTACTTAAAAGAAACAAAAGGTAAAATCATTAACTTTGCATCTGGAGCAGGTATTAATGGTAATCCAAAACAAGCATCTTATGCAGCAGCAAAAGAAGCCATTCGTGGTATCTCGCGTGTAGCGGCAGATGAATTTGGACCTTACGGTATTAATGTAAATATTATTTCTCCAATTGCAAACTCACCTGGTATTCAACAATGGGCTCAAGCAGCACCAGAAGATTACAATGCAATGCTTTCAAGAATTCCTTTAAGAAGACTTGGAGAACTTGAAAGTGATCTAGGACGTGTAGCTGTATTCTTAGGTAGTGAAGACTCTGACTATATTACTGGTCAAACTATCATGGTTGATGGTGGAGCAATTAAATTACGATAATTTCTATTTATAATCGTCAGGAACTTATTTCCCTTCGGTTATAGGCTGTTAACTAGCAGTAAAGATATTCATACGATTAAATAAATGGGATGGTTTTTTCTTTGGGGTGGAAATAGTGGAAGGAACAGACACACTGAAATTAATTAGAATCATGCAGCAATATAACAATCAAGCGATATTTAAGTGGACGAAGGCTACGAACCATAATTTAGGGATTTCACCAATACTTGTATTGGCGGAACTTAAACATAAAGGTCCACAAAAGCAAACGGAATTAGCTCATACATTAGGCTATACACCAGGGGCATTAACAAATATTGCAAATAAATTAATTGTTCAAGAACTTGCTGAACGTATATACGATCAAAATGACCGTCGTTCAGTAATAATGAAAATCACCGATAAAGGTAGACAAGTATTACAGGAATCTGAAACAAAGGGACATGCCTTACATGCTGAGTTATTTCAAGTTTTAAGTGAAGATGAGCTAAAGCGATTTTTAGCGATTTACGAGAAGCTTGTTAACAACATGGATGTATAAAGGTTGTATTAGGGGGAGAGAAGATGGGACGCGTTCAAAATAAAGTAGCACTTGTAACAGGTGCAGCTTCAGGGATAGGTTTGTCTACTGCACAACTTTTAGCTAAAGAAGGTGCTAAGGTTGTTCTAGCAGATTTTAATGTTGAAGGTGCAAAAGAAGCGGCTGAAAACATTAAAAGTCTTGGTGGAGAAGCAGTTGGTATCTTTTTAGATGCTTCTAAAGAAGATTCTATTAAAGAAGCAGTTGAATTTACTGTAGCAGAATACGGTACAATTAACGTTTTATATAATAATGTTGGATTAACAAATCTACAAAAAGATTTAGATGCCGTTAATATTGATTTGGATGAGTGGGATCGTCTAATGAATGTTAATGCCAAAAGTGTTTTATTAGGTTGTCGTTTTGCCATTCCGCATATGATTAAAGCAGGTGGTGGATCCATTATTAATACTGCTTCAATGGCAGCATTTGCAGGAGATTCCATAAGATCTGCTTACGGTGCATCAAAGGCAGCTGTAGTGAATTTAACAAAATATATCGCAGCACAATATGGAAAAGATAAAATCCGTGTAAATGCAGTGGCACCAGGGTTAATTTTAACTCCTGCCGCTAAACAGAACATGCCAGCTGAAGTATTAGCGATTTTTGAAAAGTTCAACGCTCTTCCTTATCATGGAGAAGCAGAGGATATTGGACATACAGTTGTCTTTTTAGCCTCTGACGAATCAAAATTCATTACTGGACAAACGATTCAAGTTGAAGGTGGCCACTATATGGCTAACCCAAGTATTGCAGATTTCAGCAACTTTATGAAACAAGTTCAAAAATAAGAGAATTCTTTTATTTTAAAGCCCCGTTTTAGGTTAAAATAACTTAAAACGGGGTTTTTTAATAGGCTGTTTTCTAAAAGATTGTTGTTTTTATATGAGTTTATTGGATAAAAATAGCATAAAAAGGCCGGGTAGAGCGTAAGGTGCGAGACTCCTGCGGGAGCAGCGGGACAGGTGAGACCTCATAGACACTATGTGCCGGGGAAGTTCACTGCCCGCCCCGCGGAAAGCGAGCAACCTGGAGCGGAATGCAACTCAGTCTATATTCTCAACTTGTTCATAGTCAACAAAGTTTGCGAAAACTGCCTTTTAATATGAATTTAAAAAACTTGTTCTATAATCATTCTTACTTCTTTCATTAGCGGTAAAAATGAGCTTACTTTGAAACTATTAGGAGAGTGCAATGGAGCAATCTTTGATTGGAATATTTGTTGAGCATCCAGAATGGGCTGTTTGGATTAGTATCATTATTAGTATATTAGTGAGTATTGTGGGAGTTCTACCGAGTGTTTTCGTTACGGCTGCCAATATTGCCTTTTTTGGATTTGAGCAAGGTTTATATATCTCAATTGCTGGAGAGGCAATTGGAGCTATTGTTAGTTTTTATCTATATCGTAAAGGTGTTGATAAGCTTTCAGTTATAAGTCGAAATAAATTTATTTTACGGCTGCAGGAAGCAAAGGGAATTGAAGCCTTTCTTTTGATACTTGCTTTAAGACTATTCCCATTTGCACCTTCAGGATTGGTTACTTTAGCTGGTGCAAGTAGTGGTATGGGGATTGTAAGCTATTCTATTGCCAGCACTATCGGAAAAATACCAGCCTTATTTATAGAAGCCTTTGCTGTCAGCCAAGTGTTGAATTTAGGATGGAAGGCTCAGTTGATTCTAGTGATTACTTCTTTGGTTGTACTTGTAATCCTATATGTAAGAAAAAAATATGTTTTACTTAAGAGCTAGAAGCATATGTTTTTCATTGCAAGCACTCACAACTACTTCCATTATGTTATCATTCGTTCTTAATATTCTTATTATTTGCTTTCTACCTTTTTTACAATCTGCTAAAAAATACGATATAATTTTTAATGTAAATCTAAAATTAGGGGTTACGGATAATGAAAATATTAGTAGTAGAAGATCATGAATCGCTATTACATTCGATAAAAGGTATTTTAGAAAAGAGCTTTACAGTCGATATCGCTTCAAATGGTGAGGATGGCTATTTTCTTGCTCAACAAAATATTTATGATGCAATTATATTAGATGTTATGCTACCAGGTATGGATGGCTTTGAAATTTTAAGAAAATTACGTAGAGAAAATATCGAAACACCTGTGATGTTTCTGACGGCTCGGGATTCCTTAGAGGATCGAGTAAAGGGCTTGGATATTGGTGCAGATGATTATTTAGTCAAACCATTTCAAGCGCCAGAATTGGTCGCAAGAGTTCGAGCTTTATTAAGAAGAAGTGGGAATTTCACTAATGACCAGACAATTCGTTATAAAGGAATCGAATTACGAGGAAAAGAAAATGATATATTAATTGATGGAGAGCCTGTTAAGTTAACGTTAAAGCAATATGATTTACTTGAGTTTTTCATTGGAAACGTAGGATCTATTCTGACAAGAGAACAGATATATGACCGTATTTGGGGTTATGATTCAGATACAACAATAGGTGTTGTAGAAGTATTTACACATCATCTAAGGAAGAAGCTTGAACCGTTTGGATATGACAAAGATATTAAGACAGTTCGTGGAATAGGCTATATGCTTAAAAAGGAATAGGAGTAGTCGAATGTTTGAAAAGACGCGTATTAGACTAGCGATGCAAAATTCTATTATTTTGATACTAATCATCGGGGCGATAGCTGCGTCTGTATATTCTTATATGCAAGTACTATTGTATAGTGATTCTGATGATGATTTAAAAGATTTGCTTCATCAGTATGAAACTCTAGTAGAGAATCAATATATACCTTTGGAAGCAAGTATCACAAAGCCTACTTTTATTCAAGATCCTCGTGTACAGGTATTAATTTGGGACGATAAGAAAAAGTTAGTGCAAATAGACGACGAAGGCTTTCTGTTCTCTTCTAATCCAAAAGATTTTCGACCTATCCGTCAGCATGAAATTGAAGAAAAAAGTTCACATGGCTATTATTTTCGTAGTATCTCAGCCAAATTCTCAACTGATTATGGAGATTTTACCGTACAGTTATTGCGTAATGTAAATTCAGAACAGGAAATGTTGCAGCGGGTAGGAGCGCTTTTAGCATTAGGTACGATGGTAGGAGGCATTTTGGCTATTGTAGCTGGCTTTTATTTAGCAGGAGTGGCGCTTGTTCCAATTAATGAAGCCTTGACTAAACAGAAACAATTTGTTTCCGACGCTTCTCATGAGCTTCGTACACCATTAGCTGTTATACAGTCGCGAGCGGACCTCTTACTGCGTTCTCCAAAGGATACGATTGAAGCAAAGGCTGTTGATATATCCGTTATTTCGAAAGAAACGAGAAGATTATCAAAGCTAGTTAGTAACTTATTGTTATTAGCACGGACCGATACGAATAGATTAGATATAAAGAAAGAAAAGTTTCGACTCAATGAGGCGATACAAGAAGTAATTGCACCTTATAAAGAGCTAGCGGAATTACAGGAGAAAAAAATTATTATCAAATGTGATGAGCCAATTGAGATGTTCGGAGATATTGAAAGAATCCATCAGCTTGTTGTTATACTTTTAGATAATGCCTTAAAGTTCACAACAGAACATGGGGAAATTAATGTTATTTGTAGAAAAGTGAATAATGGTGTTGAGTTATCGGTTGCAGATAATGGAATAGGTATAAGCAAAAAGGATATACCTTATGTCTTCGATCGCTTTTTCCAAGGTGAAAAATCTCGCTCGGTGCCAGAAGGTACAGGGTTGGGGTTGTCTATCGCGAAATGGATTGTAGAACAGCATCAAGGGAAAATTAAAGTGAATAGTGAAGAAGGGAAAGGTACGATTTTTAGAATAACATTTCCAAAATAACCAATAGTAGCGTATGATGTAAGCAAAACAAAATGTAGTTATGCTACAATGTTTAAATAATATACTTTTTATGGAAGTAAGGAGATGAAGAGATGACTTGGATTCTAGCTGCTATGACATTACCAGCTTTGTTAGTCTATGTTTTCACAAGAGTCACTTATAATCACTTCGTCGGTTTGTCACTTTCGGTAGCTTTAATTGCCGCATCTGCATATGCAGGTTATACAGATACATGGACATTCATTATTCTTGATGCCATTTCTTTAACGTTTGGTCTATGGTTATCCATTCGCTTTATTAAACATAATACACGTCAGGGGCTGTCTCAAAAGTGATGATTAATCTCTTTTAAGATCCCTTTTCGCTTTAAATCCATAATTTTTATGACTTTGTAACGTATTTTTACTGTTCTTGCCTCTTTTTAAGAGAGTATTGTTAAAGTGGGGCATTAATCTGCTCTTTCCGCGTGAGTCTCTCGGATTTCACTTAAAAAATGAACATAAACATAAGATTATAATGCAAGAGGGTGTCCTATAAAAGCATAGCTTTTGGAACATCCTCTTTTTGGTTTGTAAGGTTAAAAATGCTCGTGTAAGGTTGAAATTGATAATAGGAATCAACGGACCCTTGTTTAAGTAAAAGCTGCTTTCTAGAACTTTTGAATAAGTAGTGCGGATGAAATGAGATTCCCTACTGATGCTATGAACTAGAAAATGGAACTTTAGCATTCTTCTAATTACTTTTATCGAATAAATGTTCGCTTTTGATGGTTAGACTTTAGTTGTTTGTGGTAGAATGTCTATATATTATTTTGTTCGTCAAAGATAAATAGGAATACAAAGTAGGAGGCCCGTTTTCATGAATGAATTTCAATTAGTTTCAAAATATTCTCCACAAGGAGATCAGCCTCAAGCTATCCAAACGTTAGTAAAAGAAATACAATCTGGAAAGAAACTTCAAACTTTGTTAGGAGCAACAGGAACAGGGAAAACGTTCACTGTTTCAAATGTTATTAAAGAAGTAAATAAACCAACGTTAGTTATTGCGCATAATAAAACATTAGCTGGGCAATTGTATAGTGAATTTAAGGAGTTTTTCCCAAATAACGCAGTGGAATACTTTGTCAGTTATTATGATTATTATCAGCCAGAAGCATATGTCCCTCAAACAGACACATTTATAGAAAAAGATGCAAGCATCAATGATGAAATTGATAAACTACGTCACTCTGCTACATCTTCTTTATTTGAACGGAATGATGTCATCATTATTGCCAGCGTATCTTGTATTTATGGTTTAGGGTCTCCAGAAGAATATCGAGAGCTAGTCGTTTCCTTACGAACTGGGATGGAGATAGAAAGAAATAAACTATTACATAAGCTTGTAGATGTTCAATATGCAAGGAATGATATCGATTTTAAGCGTGGTACATTTCGAGTACGTGGTGATGTTGTAGAAATATTTCCAGCGTCTCGAGATGAGCACTGTATTAGAATTGAATTTTTTGGTGATGAAATTGATCGGATTCGCGAAGTAGACGCACTAACAGGAGAAGTACTTGGAGAACGTGAACACGTAGCTATATTCCCAGCATCTCACTTCGTTACTCGTGAAGAAAAGATGAAGGTAGCTATTGAAAATATTGAGAAAGAGTTAGAAGAACAGCTTGTTGTATTTAAAGAACAGGGTAAATTATTAGAAGCTCAACGGATTGAGCAACGTACTCGCTATGATTTAGAAATGATGAGAGAAATGGGCTTCTGTTCTGGAATTGAAAACTATTCAAGACATTTGACATTAAGACCACCTGGTTCAACACCATATACATTATTGGATTACTTTCCAAAAGACTTTTTACTTGTTATTGATGAGTCCCATGTTACGCTGCCCCAAATCAGAGGTATGTTTAATGGTGACCAAGCGCGTAAACAAGTTCTTGTTGACCACGGTTTCCGTCTTCCGTCAGCTATGGATAATCGACCATTACGATTTGATGAGTTTGAGGAAAAGGTAGGTCAGGCTATTTTTGTATCAGCTACACCTGGCCCATATGAATTAGAGCATTGTCCGGAAATGATTGAACAGATTATTCGACCTACAGGATTGCTTGATCCAACGATAGATATTCGACCAATTCAAGGTCAAATTGATGATTTGATTGGAGAGATTCAAGATCGCGTGAAACGGAATGAACGCGTTCTTATTACAACATTAACGAAGAAAATGTCTGAGGATTTAACGGATTATTTAAAAGAAATTGGTATTAAGGTGCAATATTTACATTCAGAAGTGAAGACATTGGAACGAATTGAAATTATTCGTGAACTTCGCTTAGGAAAATATGATGTTTTAGTAGGAATTAATCTACTGAGAGAAGGTTTAGATATTCCAGAAGTTTCGTTGATTGCCATTTTAGATGCTGATAAAGAAGGATTCTTACGTTCGGAACGATCGTTAATTCAAACGATTGGTAGGGCAGCCAGAAATGAACATGGTCATGTCATTATGTATGCTGATAAGATTACCAATTCAATGGAGCTCGCAATCAGTGAAACGAAACGACGTCGTATGATTCAGGAAGCATATAATGAAAAGCATGGAATCACACCTACAACGATTCAAAAAGATATACGAGATGTTATTAAGGCTACACAGACGGTTGATGAGCAAGAAAGCAATGAACCAGCTATTAGATTAGATAAATTAAGTAAAAAAGAACGTGAAAAAGTAATCACAAATATGGAAAAAGAAATGAAGGAAGCAGCCAAAGCATTGAATTTCGAGCGAGCTGCTGAGCTGCGTGATTTAATATTAGAGTTGAAACTGGAAGGATGACAAGAAAATGGCAATGGATAAAATAGAAATAAAAGGAGCAAGGGTCCATAACTTAAAAAATATTGATGTCACAATTCCAAGAGATAAATTGGTTGTATTAACGGGATTATCTGGATCAGGTAAGTCATCTCTTGCTTTTGATACGATATATGCAGAAGGCCAACGACGATATGTGGAATCATTATCTGCTTATGCTCGGCAGTTTTTAGGGCAAATGGATAAACCAGACGTAGATACGATTGAAGGGTTATCACCAGCTATTTCGATTGATCAAAAAACAACCAGCCGTAATCCTCGTTCAACAGTAGGGACTGTAACAGAAATTTATGATTATTTACGTCTTTTATATGCTCGTGTCGGTAGACCGACATGTCCAAATCATAATATAGAGATTTCTTCTCAAACAATCGAACAAATGGTAGATCGAATTGTTGAATATCCAGAAAAAACAAGACTGCAAGTATTGGCTCCAGTTGTATCTGGAAGAAAAGGAACACATGCAAAGGTTTTGGAAGATATCAAGAAACAAGGTTATGTTCGTGTTCGAGTAGATGGAGAAATCTATGATATTGGAGACGATATTGAACTTGAAAAAAATAAAAAGCATGACATTGAAGTCATTATTGACCGTATTGTATTAAAAGAAGGAATTGAAGCGCGATTATCCGATTCATTAGAAAGTGCGTTAAAGTTAGGTGAAGGTAAGGTCATTATTGAGATAATTGGTCAGGAAGAGTTGCTTTTTAGCGAACATCATGCTTGCCCATTATGTGGGTTTTCTATCGAAGATCTAGAGCCGAGAATGTTTTCCTTTAATAGTCCATTTGGAGCTTGTCCAGATTGTGATGGTTTAGGATCAAAGTTAGAGGTAGATCTTGATTTAGTCATCCCAAATAAAAACGTAAGTTTACGAGAACATGCGATTGCACCATGGGAGCCAACAAGCTCACAGTATTATCCAACTTTACTTCAGGCAGTAGCGGATCATTATGGTATTGATATGGATATGCCCGTTAAAGATATTCCGCCTTCACTAATGGATAAGATTTTGTACGGATCAGGGAAAGAAAAAATTTATTTCCGTTATGAAAATGAATTCGGTCAAGTTAGAGAAAATCATATCGAATTTGAAGGAGTTATTCGAAACGTAGAGCGACGTTACAAAGAAACTTCTTCAGATTATGTTCGAGAACAAATGGAAAAATATATGGGTGAGCATTCTTGTCCTACTTGTAAGGGGTATCGCTTAAAGAAAGAAGCTCTTTCTGTATTGATTAATGGAGATCATATCGGGAAAATTACCTCACTTTCTATTGAAGATGCATATAAATGGTTTGATAATCTAGATTTAACTGAGAAAGAAATGCAAATTGCGAACTTGATTCTTAGAGAAATAAAAGAAAGATTAGGGTTCCTTGCAAATGTTGGCTTGGAGTATTTAACTTTGAGCAGAGCGGCTGGAACGCTTTCAGGTGGAGAAGCACAACGAATTCGATTAGCTACTCAAATTGGTTCTCGATTAACAGGCGTACTTTACATTTTAGATGAACCCTCAATCGGGTTACATCAACGAGACAATGACCGATTAATTAGTACGTTGAAGAATATGCGTGACATTGGAAATACGTTGATAGTCGTGGAGCATGACGAAGATACGATGTTAGCAGCCGATTATTTAATCGATGTTGGCCCAGGAGCTGGTATTCATGGTGGAACAATCATTTCTGAAGGAACTCCAGAATATGTCATGAATGATGAGAATTCTTTAACTGGACAATATTTATCTGGTAAAAAGTTTATTCCGCTTCCTGATGAACGAAGAAAGTCAGATGGACGTTTTATTGAAATTAAAGGTGCAAAAGAAAATAATTTGAAAAATGTGAATGTAAAATTCCCTTTAGGCACATTTATTGCTGTTACTGGCGTATCTGGTTCAGGAAAAAGTACGCTTGTTAATGAAATTCTTCATAAATCATTAGCGCAGAAATTGCATAAAGCAAAAGCGAAACCAGGACAGTTTAAGGAAATCAAGGGTGTTGATCATTTAGATAAAGTTATAGATATTGATCAATCACCAATAGGAAGAACGCCAAGATCGAATCCAGCTACGTACACCAGTGTTTTTGATGATATAAGAGATGTATTTGCTTCAACGAATGAAGCAAAGGTGCGAGGCTATAAGAAAGGACGCTTTAGCTTTAATGTTAAGGGTGGCCGTTGTGAAGCTTGTCGTGGTGATGGAATCATTAAAATAGAGATGCATTTCCTGCCAGATGTCTATGTTCCATGTGAGGTCTGTCATGGTAAGCGATATAATCGTGAAACGCTGGAAGTAAAATATAAAGGCAAAAATATTGCTGATATTCTAGATATGACGGTTGAAGATGCGGTGGATTTCTTCGAAAATATTCCGAAAATCAGTCGTAAACTACAAACAATCTATGATGTAGGGTTAGGATATATTACATTAGGGCAGCCAGCTACGACTTTATCTGGTGGCGAAGCACAGCGTGTAAAGTTGGCAGCAGAATTACATCGACGTTCAAACGGACGCTCTTTGTATATATTAGATGAACCTACAACTGGTTTACATGTTGATGATATATCAAGATTATTAGTCGTTTTACAGCGTCTGGTTGAAAATGGAGATACAGTATTAGTCATTGAACATAATCTAGATGTAATTAAAGCAGCAGATTATATCATTGATTTAGGACCAGAGGGTGGAGCAAAAGGAGGAACGATTATTGCTACAGGGACACCTGAGGAAATAATCGAAGAGGAAGCTTCTCATACGGCAAGATACTTAAAGCCTATTTTAGAACGTGATCGTAAAAGAATGAACGATTTAGTGAAAGAGAAAGCGAATGTATAGAACGAATCCAGATTGTTTTCATATATTAACAGTCATGAATTCTTATTGAGAATACTTTGGTTTTAGATCTTTTAAAAAGGGTAAGATGTAGATTGTACCCTGATATAATGAAGTATTGTATAAGAGGGTGTTCGCCAACAAATAAACTTTGGCACACCCTCTTTTTTTGCAAATTACATAGAAGAATAGAAAAATATGCTTCAATGTCGAAATGCCTTTGTTAAATATTTACAATAAATGTGATATTTCTTAGGAAATAATCGCAATGATTACATACATTGTCGTTTTAAGAAGTCGAAGGATGGAAATAGAAAGGTATTTTTTCTTGAAACCTATTTAAGGAATAATCGTATTAAAACTATAAGGTGTGAAAAGAGGAGAGGGTTACACATGGAGACAAATAAAGTGATTTCAGCACTCAGTTATTTTAGTGTGTTTTTTGCCCCGTTAATTGTTCCGATTATTATTTATTTTGTTAGTGATGATTCTTTTGTTAAAAAACATGCCAAATCGAGTTTGATTTCGCATATTATCCCGGCATTATACATACCTTTTCTAATTGGAGCTTTCATTTATGATGTAGGGCAATCATCTGAGTTCCCGGCAGTATTTTTAATATTTATGGCTTTATTTTTGATTTTGAACATAGTTATTTTTATTTGGAATATTGTTAGAGGAGTTAAACTATTAGTTAAGTAGGTTAAGGTTAGGTTTTGTTCACCTCACCTCACACAAAAAAGTGTGTATATTAAAAATAATTAAAATTTTTATTATTGGATAGAAAATCAGTTATTGTCGTATAAAAGTTTAAGGATAAATTGAATGGAGGAATAAAAAATGAATGAAGAGAAAAAAAGAATACTTAGTTTAGTTGAGGAAGGAAAAATCACTGCAAGTGAAGCATTAACTTTATTAGAATTACTAGAGCAAGAGAAACAGCATAATCAAGAAAAAGAAAAAGAAATGATTACGGAGCTATCAACGGTTGTTGTTTTAGATGAAGAAGAGAAAAAAGAACAAAAAACAGAGAAAAAAGTAGCTTCAGCGAAAGACATGATTTTAGATTTTGTGGATAATATCTTTACAAAAGTAAAAGATTTAGATTTAAACTTTACTAAACATACTGAAATTAATCATATTTTTCATGATCAATCATCGACGTTTGATGAAATCAATATTGAAGTAGCAAATGGAAATGTAGAAGTTGTATCTTGGGATCAACCTGGTGTGAAAATAGAATGTGAAGCAAAGGTATATCGTACGGAAGATCAAACGGAAGCTCGTAAAATGTTACTAGACGAGATCACGTTTGATGTGAAGGATTCGAAATTATATTATATAGTGGGCCAAAAATGGATAAGAGTTCATAGCAAAATCTATGTACCGTCATCACAATATGAAAAAGTTCGTTTGCGTCTTTTCAATGGTACAATTGCAGCTAGTCAATTACAAGTTGAACAATTTAAAGCGAAAACAGCGAATGGAAAAATTACATTAGATCATATTGTTAGTAAATCAGCTAGTGTTGAGACAGCGAATGGGAATATTGATCTAAATGATATTCATATAGATAAATTCGATTGTGAAACGATTAATGGTTCTGTGAATAGTAAAGGAACATTCGAATATGCTGAAATTGAAACTTTTAATGGGGGAATTTATGTAAAAGATTTCAATGAAAAAGCAAAAAATATCCATGCAAAATCTACTTCAGGATCAATTGCTATTACAGTGCCTCAAAATATAATCGTTGTTGGGGAAGCACGATCTAATTTAGGAGGCTTACATGTCGATGTCCAAGGTATGAAAATCATTGATGAGAAAAAAGAGGTTGTTCAAAAATTTATGAAGTTTGATAACGAGCAAAATGAAGACCTGAAGGTATATGTGGATTCTAGAACAGGAAGTGTGTCTGTTCTTCAAAAATAAGAACCCTTATGATAGCAAACAAAATGGGCGTGAGTGAATGGTTTCACTTACGCCTATTTGCATGAAACGAAAGTATTCAATGTAAAATGTCTGTTTGGCTCATTAAGGAAAAAAGCTAATCGAAAGAAATAAATCTCCTAACTAAGCTCCACTCATTGGCTAAGAGACATTGCTAATAGAGTTGACAAAAAACTATCTGATCAACGGTTGGTTGATTCAAACGAGTGTCCTAGAGCAGAATTTAGTCAATACGCACTACTGTTTATTTTCATTTGCAACAGGCCTTTATTTTTGATTTTGGTAAATAATAAAAGGATCATATCCTTGTTTTCGTAGCTTGTTTGCTAATATTTCTGCATGTTGTTTGTTTTTATAAGCTCCTATTTGTACTTTGTAGATGCCTTTTAGTGGTTCGTTAATCGTTGGTGGTTCAGGAAACTTTTTTAACTCATACTCTTCAGCTATGGCTTTAGCAATAGCCTCTCCACATGCCTTCCTATATGTTTCTGAACGTAATAATTTGATCTCGTCTGAATTGGTCATAAAACCACATTCAATTAATACTGCTGCCATTTTTGTTTCACGAAGTACGTGGAAATTAGAAGTTCTCACTCCACGATCCTTTAATCCAGTGGCGATAATAAGATTCGTTTGGATTTTTTCAGCAAGTGATAATGATCTTTTACTTGCATGATTATGAATAAATGTTTCAATACCGTTTGCATCATTCCATGTATTTCCATCTCCTGAAGCGTTAGCATGAATGGATATAAAGCAGGTGGCTTGTATTAAATTGGCTTGGTCGGTCCTGGTTTTTAAAGGTACATCATGTTTATCATTATGAGTGTAGATAACATTAACATTTTGATAGGTCAATATAGCTGCTTTCGTATATGCGGCTATGGCACGATTTATTTCATATTCCTTTAATCCATCAGGACTTCTTTTTCCTGGTGTATGATATCCGTGGCCAGCATCTAATACTACTTTCATTTTTTTCCCTCCCTTATTGCTTGTCGTAATATGATATGAATGCTTGTACAAAAAGGAGCGGGACAGCTATAGAAACTTTCCATTCCTCTTTAGAAAAATTTATTATGATTTTCAGCGTAGATAAAAGTGTCTTATGAATGGAAGTTTCACTTTATAAATAATTTGTTTATACTAGTAAATATGGTGAAATGAATGATGATAGTTAAAGAAGTCCTTCATTATGGTTCTTCTCAAGATTCAGCTCTAATTGTCAAATCAGTGAGAGCTTCGTTACATCTAAGTGTCACCTATATACATAAGAAATTTGGAATTTTTTAGTTTGCACAAAAAGTGCTAAACTAAAAAAGCACTCTTTACATGGTTAAAGGAGGATTTAAATTGGCGAAAGTACGTACGAAAGATATATATGAAAAGTTTAAGATGGAATTGATAAGTGGTGAAGAAGGGATTAGTAAACCAATCTCAACAAGCGATTTATCACGTCCAGGAATTGAAATTGCAGGATTTTATGAATATTATCCAGCTGAGAGAATGCAATTATTAGGAAAAACAGAGTTAACATTCTTTAATAAGCTTAGTAAATCGGAAAGAAAAGATCGAATGGATATGCTTTGTAAAGATATTACTCCAGGTATTATTATTACAAGAGGGCAGGAGGTTCCACCTGAGTTAATTGAAGCTTCAGAACGTGAATCTGTACCTGTTCTACGTTCCTCGATGACTACCACTCGATTATTTAGTCACATTACAAATTATTTAGAAAGCAAGCTGGCTCCAACTACAGCCGTTCATGGTGTATTAGTGGATATTTATGGAGTAGGTGTATTAATTACAGGGAAAAGTGGCGTAGGTAAAAGTGAAACAGCACTTGAACTTGTAAAGAGAGGTCATCGATTAGTGGCAGATGATTGTGTTGAAATACGTCAAGAGGATCAGTCTACACTTGTAGGTGGAGCACCAGAATTAATTGAGCATTTATTGGAGATTAGAGGATTAGGTATTATAAATGTTATGACATTATTCGGTGCAGGATCTGTTTTAAGCCACAAGAAAATTTCATTAATAATTAATCTAGAGCTATGGGAAAAAAATAAGCATTATGATCGCTTAGGTTTAGATGATGAGAAGCAAAGAATTATTGATACAGAGATTCCCCGTTTAACAGTACCAGTACGTCCTGGACGAAATTTAGCTGTTATTATTGAAGTAGCTGCTATGAATTTCCGACTTAAACGAATGGGAATGAATGCAGCACAACAATTCTCAAGTAAATTATCTGAAGTTATTGATGAGCGAGATCACGAAGGATTATAAGTTGATTAGGGGAAAGGAAGAGAGGATATTACATGGACAAACATATAGAACCTATTAATCCAATTGCCATTGAAATCGGTTCGTTCTCGGTTCACTGGTACGGAGTTATTATTGGTACAGGCTTATTGCTTGGCTTATTATTAGCCTTAAGAGAGTCGGAAAAAAGGGGAATAAAGAAAGAAAAGTTTTTAGATATGATATTATATGCCGTACCGATTTCTATTATTTGTGCGCGTATTTATTATGTGATATTTCAATGGGACTACTATTCACAAAATCCAGGAGATATCATTAAGATTTGGAATGGTGGTATTGCGATTCATGGAGCTTTAATTGGGGCTGTATTGACGGCAATTGTATTTTGTCGCATTAATAAGCTATCCTTTTGGAAGATTGCTGATATTGCAGCACCGAGTATACTATTAGGTCAAGCGATTGGGCGATGGGGAAACTTTATTAACCAAGAAGCTTTTGGTGATGAAGTAAGTCGTCAATTTTTAGAAAATTTATATATTCCTGAGTGGATTATCAATCAAATGTATATTGATGGTTCCTATTATCATCCGACATTCTTGTATGAATCTTTATGGAATTTTGCTGGAGTCATACTTCTCCTTCTATTGCGTAAAGTAAATTTAAGACGTGGAGAATTGTTCCTATCCTATGTGATCTGGTATAGTATTGGTCGCTTCTTTATTGAAGGACTAAGAACGGATAGTTTAATGTTGACTGAAAGTCTACGTATGGCACAAGTTATCTCCATTGTTTTAGTTGTAGGAGCGATTATTCTATTAATTGTTCGTCGTGTGAAAGGGTATAGTAAGGACCGATATTTAGATTTATAATAGCGTCGAGTGATTTTATAATCCTTCTCAACAAATCAATTGCTTCATAATGATTTGTTGAGAAGGATATATGTCTTTTATTGACTAAAAATTTAAATAATTTATAGATTTACATTTTGATTTATAGATTTAGCATCGTTGCTAAATGAGATTTGTTTCTTATGGAAAGTATAAAAAGTACTATAGAAAGCTCTAACAGGCATTAACTTATAGGGATTAAAAAGGAAAACTGTTTTCAAAAAAATTTTGTATTTAAATATGTTCAGTGAATAAAATGAGCAAAAAAGTCGATTGGAACGTAAGGTGCGAGACTCTCGCGGAAAGCGAGTATCCTCCTGAAGCTGAACTCAATCTTTATTCACTACTTGTTAATAGGCAACAGTTTGTGAAAAACCAAAGGGCAAAGCAATATACTAAGTGATTTACCTAAAGTTTGTTATGACAAATTTAGGAGCTTGCGTTTTAATGAGGGGGATTGCTTATGAAAAAAATTTCGTGGAAAAAAGGGATATTATCGGGGTTTAAAACAACATGGGTATTAGGGAAGGTGATATTTCCTATTACGTTTATTATCACTCTGCTAGGGTTTACTCCTGTCTTGCAAAAGATTGTTGATTTTATATCACCAGTTATGAAAGTCTTTGGATTGCCAGGAGAAGCGGCTGTTCCACTTGTATTAGGGAATTTTTTGAATTTATATGCTGGAATTGGTGGAATACTATCATTAGATTTGACAGTAAAAGAGGTATTCATTATTGCTGTCATGCTGTCATTCGCTCATAATATTTTCATTGAAACAAGTGTAGCTTTAAGCGTTGGCGTGAGGTTATGGGTCGTTTTATTAGTTAGATACGGCTTGGCATTTATATCAGCTATTATTATTAATATTGTTTGGTCAGGTGGAGATGAAATAGCGAAATACGGATTTGCTCAAATGAATCAGGCTCATCCAAATGGGGTTTTTGAAATGATCCTTTTATCAGCAGAAAAAGCGGCGATGGGCATTCTTCAATTAGCTATTATCGTTATTCCTTTAATGTTTTGTATTCAAATTATGAAAGATTTACGATGGATGGATGCTATTTCAAAACGAATGGGACCGGTTACTAGGTCATTAGGGATGAGCGAAAACACCTCTTTTACTTTGCTTTCAGGACTTGTTTTCGGACTTGCATATGGAGCAGGAGTAATGATTCAAGCTGTTCGAGAAGATGGAGTTAGTAGAAAGGATGCCACATTAGCAATTATCTTTCTAGTAGCTTGCCATGCTGTTGTTGAAGATACGATTATTTTTATACCGCTTGGTATACCTGTCATTTATTTATTACTTATACGACTGATTGTAGCCATACTGCTCACCATGCTTGTGGCTTATGCATGGAGAAGAGCAGATATGAATAAAAGGAAGGAAGCAACTTATGGACATTAGCATCAATACTTTGTTATTCGATTTAGATGGGACTCTCCTAAATACGAATGATTTGATTATTGCTTCATTTACTGATACGTTAAATCATTACTATCCTAACAAATATAAAAAGGAAGATATTCTGCAATTTATGGGTCCTCCTTTAGAAGAGGCTTTTCGTTCGATCGATGAAAATCAGGCTGTAGAGATGGTGGCTCATTATCGTGAACATAATTGGAAGAATCATGATAGGTTAGTAAAAGAATTCGAAGGAGTTTATGAAACGATTGTTGCATTAAAAGCAGCTGGATATAAAATGGCTATAGTTACAACGAAAATAAGAGAAGTGGTATTAAAAGGTTTAAAGCTAGGGAGACTTGAGTCTTTCTTTGATGTTGTCATTACCATTGATGATGTACAGCACGCTAAACCTGATCCAGAACCTATTTTTTTAGCATTAGAAAAATTACATTCTAAAACAGAGGAAACCATTATGGTTGGAGATAATCATCATGATATACTAGCAGGTAAGAATGCCGGTACGCTTACTGCAGGAGTAGCTTGGACACTTAAGGGGAAAGAGTACTTAAACTCATTTGGTCCAGATTTTATGCTAGATAATATGAAAGACTTATTACAAATATTAAAGGTTGATGATTATGAGGAGAACCAAACGATATCAGGTAGAGGGTGCTAATTCATTATGGCATGTATATAAAACAGTTCCTTTTTGGAAGGTTGTTCGTAATTTTATCGTTATACAAATGGCTAGATATACACCATTTCTCGGAATGAAGAATTGGCTTTATCGTACATTTTTGGGTATGAAGGTTGGAGATCAAACATCGTTTGCATTAATGGTCATGCTAGATGTGATGTTTCCAGAAAAGATTTCTGTCGGTCGTAATACGGTGATTGGATACAATACCACGATACTCGCACATGAATATTTAATTAAAGAATATCGCTTAGGTAAAGTGCAAATTGGTAATGAAGTTATGATTGGAGCAAACACGACTATTCTTCCTGGTGTTATTATTGGTGATGGTGCTATTGTTTCTGCTGGTACGGTTGTTCATAAAGATGTACCTGCAGGTTCATTCGTGGGGGGCAATCCAATGACGATTGTATATACGAAAGAGCAATTAGAAGAACGCTGGAAAGACGATCCTATCTATGGTGTGAACGTGGGCTCTTAAACAATTCAATATCAGTGTTGATCTTCTCAAAAGACAGTTTTGTAAAAGATTGTTGTTTTTAAATATATGTTCGGTGAATATATATTTAGCATAAAAAGGTCGATTGGAGCGGAATTCACCTCAGCCCATCTCCAATAATAGTGTATAGGGAACAAAGTATGTAAAAACTTCCAATGAAATAATGATTGTATTCAATATATTCGGAATACGTAAGGTGTCTACAATGTGGTACAAAATCATATTGTAGACACCTTTTTGTTTAGGAAATGATAAAAACCTATACATGTGAAAAACTTATTTTCCGAATATGTTGAAGTCCAGCTTCAACGGTACTTCCTCAGGATTATAAGCCAATCCGATTAGAAGGTTAAGGAATAACTTTCTGGTCGGAACCGTCTTATGTTGGCTGAGGTCTATAGGATGTTCCTTACTAGCAAGAAGGAGCATGCGCCTTTGTTTTAATAGAAAAGGGAATTTAAGACAAGTATCCCTCTTGACGAACAATTGCAAGAAGAGTACACTACTAATAACTTTATGTTTTAGTATATTAGCGAACTAAAGTGTTTTGGTGAATTAAGTGATAATGTTGATGAATTAGGGTACGATTAATATATCAGAATATTCTTTAAGAGGTGAGGGGAATGACGAAGTTATTCATGTTTGAAAAGCCACTAGGAATGAGGGATACTCTTCCACTGCTATATGAAGCAAAAAATAAAATTCGTAATAAAATGTTACAAGAAATAACGAGTTGGGGTTATCAAATGATTGAAACTCCAGCTCTTGAATATTATGAAACGGTAGGAGAAGCATCTGCTATTCATGACCAACAATTATTTAAGCTATTAGATCAGCAAGCTCACACTCTCGTTTTGCGTCCTGATATGACAGCTCCTATTGCTCGTGTCGCAGCTTCAAAGCTTTTAAAAAACAGAATTCCACTTCGACTTGCATACTCGGCCAAGGTTTTTCGAGCTCAGCAAAGAGAAGGAGGAAGACCAGCAGAGTTCGAACAAATAGGTGTTGAATGTATTGGCAATTCTGGTGTTAGTGGTGATGCGGAATCTATTGCGCTTTTAATTTCTACATTACAAGCAGCTGGTTTAAAAGAATTCAAAGTTTCGATTGGTCACATTGGTTTTGTTCAGGAATTATTTCTTCATATTTTGGGTAATGAAGAAAGGGCAGAACAATGTCGTAAATTCTTATTCGAAAAAAACTATGTAGGTTTTCGTGAACATGTAAAATCTTTGCATCTATCCTCAATTGATAAACAAAGAATACTAACGTTGCTCAATCTTAGAGGTACAGAAGAAATCTTTCAATTAGGGAAAAGCATCCTTGAAAATGAGATTGGCATCCATGCCATTGAAGAACTTGAAGCGTTATGGCATCAGTTAAAAGAATACGATGTCCAAGCCTATGTAAGCTTTGATTTAACATTAGTAAGTCATATGAGCTATTATACGGGGATTTTATTTGAAGTGTACACCAATCATGTAGGTTTACCAATTGGAAATGGTGGGAGATATGATAATTTATTAAATAAATTTGGATGGCAATCGCCTGCAACAGGCTTTGCGATTATGGCTGATCGTTTATTAGAAGCGTTAGGTGAACTTGAAGAATGCAATGATATCAAGTGTATTTTGTATAGTAAAGAAAATAGAAAAGAAGCTATTTTATTAGCCAAAAATCTACGAGATAACGGAGATCTTGTTGTACTGCAGGATATTAGTGGAGTAGATGATGTGGATGCCTTTACGAAAAGTTTTCAAACTGTTCAGTATTTAATAGGTAGCAGAAAGGAGCAAACATCCTATGAATGATTTTTTGACCATAGCTATGCCTAAAGGAAGAATTTTTGAAGAGGCAGCGGATTTATTACGAGCGGCCAAATTTCAGCTTCCTCCTGAATTTGATGACAATCGTAAATTAATTTTAGAAGTGGAAGAAGAAAACATCCGATTTATCTTAGCGAAACCAATGGATGTAGCTACTTATGTTGAACAGGGTGTAGCGGATATTGGTATTGCTGGTAAAGATGTCATGATGGAGGAAGATCGTGATGTTTATGAGCTGTTAGATTTGAAAATTAGTGCATGTTATTTAGCTGTCGCTGGTTTACCAGAAACGAAGCTTAGTGATGTAGCTCCTAAGGTCGCGAGTAAATACCCGAACGTTGCGTCTAGTTTTTTCCGAGAGCAGGGAGAACAAGTAGAGATTATTAAGCTGAACGGTTCTATTGAGTTAGCACCGCTTATTGGATTAGCTGAGCGAATTGTTGATATTGTTTCCTCTGGACAGACATTAAAAGAAAATGGGTTAGTAGAATATGAAAAAATCGCAGATGTTACTTCACGATTAATTGCTAATCCAGTTTCCTATCGAATTAAAGAGAAGCGTATTTCAGACTTAGTAAATCGCCTAGCAGATGTTATTCAATAGAGATCATAATGAGCTGAAGAAACGGGGAATAGCTATGAAAATTGAGAAGCGTACACCTAATTTATCTTTAAAAAGATCAGTAGATTCAGGGACAGCTGAACAAAGAGAAACTGTTCGAAAGATTATTTCTACTGTTCGAGAACAAGGAGACGAGGCTTTATTTGCTTATACGAAAGAATTTGATCAAGTAGAGCTGAAAAGTTTTGTGGTTACGGAAGATGAGATAGAAGCAGCTGTAAAGACAATGGATCACAGTATCTTAACGATTATGAAAGAAGCAGCTCAAAACATAGAAAGTTTTCACCAAAAGCAACGAAGAAATTCTTGGATGAATACTGAGGAATCCGGAACGATTCTTGGACAAAAGATCACACCTCTTGATTCGGTAGGTTTGTATGTGCCAGGTGGAACGGCAGCATATCCATCTTCCGTTTTTATGAATGTGATGCCAGCGAAAGTAGCGGGAGTGAAAAGAATTGTAATGGTTTGTCCTCCTGGAAAAGATGGCTCATTACCAGCTTCTGTGTTAGCTGCAGCCTCTATTGCAGGTGTTACTGAAATATACAAGGTCGGTGGAGCACAGGCGATAGCAGCGCTGGCATATGGAACGGAAAGTATTAAAAAAGTAGATAAAATAACTGGACCAGGTAATATTTACGTTGCTTTAGCGAAAAGAGAAGTGTTTGGAGATGTAGACATTGATATGATTGCAGGTCCAAGTGAAATAGCGGTATTAGCTGATGACACGGCCATTGCAGCTGAAGTAGCAGCAGATTTACTTTCACAGGCTGAACACGATACTAGAGCTTGTAGTGTATTGGTTACTAGTTCGATGAAATTAGCAGAAGAAACGGTTAAACAGGTTGAAGAACAGCTTGCTAAATTACCACGACAGGATATTGCGAGAAAATCTATAGAGGATTATGGAAGAGTGATAGTAACAGAAACGATAGATGAAGCCATTGAAGCAATAAATGAAATTGCCCCAGAACATTTAGAGGTGATTGTAGAAGAACCCATGTCAATATTAGGTAAGATACGCCATGCAGGTGCGATTTTTCTAGGGAGATATAGCTCGGAACCAGTAGGAGATTACTTTGCAGGTCCAAACCATGTATTACCTACAAATGGTACAGCCCGTTTTTCAAGTCCTTTAAATGTAGATGATTTCCAAAAGAAATCGAGCATTATTATGTACAGTCAGGCAGATTTTGAAAAAAATGCAGATAAAATTGCTGCCTTTGCTAGATTGGAAGGCTTAGAGGCACATGCTAGAGCCATTGATATTCGTAAAAAATAAGAATGCTGAAGGAGAAGCTGCTGATGAAACGAGAAGGAAAGATTTATCGCAAAACGGGTGAAACGGAAGTGAATTTAAGTTTTGAAATAGATGGGGAAGGAATTTCAAAAATTGATACAGGGGTTCCTTTCATGAATCACATGCTCGACTTATTTACAAAGCATGGTCATTATAATCTGGATGTTAAAGCAAAAGGCGATATTGATGTAGATGACCATCATACAACAGAGGATATTGGAATATGTTTGGGGCAGGCACTTGTTCAAGCATTAGGTGATAAAAAGGGTATTAAACGGTACGGAAATGCTTTTGTACCAATGGATGAAACACTAGCGCAAGTTGTCGTTGATTTAAGCAATCGACCACATTTAGAATTTCGTGCCGAGCTTCCAGCTCAAAAGGTAGGAACATTTGATACAGAGTTAGTGCACGAATTTTTATGGAAGTTGGCTTTGGAAGCGAGAATGAATCTTCATGTTATCGTTCACTATGGTCAAAATACGCACCATATTATCGAAGCTATTTTTAAGGCACTGGCTAGGGCTTTAGATGAAGCGACGACGATTGATCCGAGAGTAAAAGGAATTCCTTCATCGAAAGGAATGCTATAAATGATTGGTATTATTGATTACGGGATGGGAAATCTCTTTAGTGTGAGTAAGGCATTAGAGCGTTTAGACGTCCAATATTTTATTTCTGATCAGGTAGCTGAGTTACAAAAAGCAGATGGTTTGATACTTCCAGGTGTCGGTTCCTTCAAGGATGCTATGACTCTTTTAAAAGAGAAAGAATTAGATGTATTTATTAAACAGTATACAAATAGTGGGGGTCTCTTGTTAGGAATTTGTTTAGGAATGCAGCTTTTATTTGATGAAAGTGATGAAAACGGCTACAGTGAGGGCCTATCTTTATTGTCAGGAAAAATTGTTCGTTTTAGTGGGGAAACCCCAAGTGGTGAAACATATAAAGTGCCTCACATGGGCTGGAATAGATTACATTTTAAGAGAAATGCAGCTATTTTAGCTAATTGTCAAGAAGACTTTGTTTACTTTGTCCATTCTTATTATTTACAAAGTAATGATCCTGAAGTATTTATTGCAACAACTAACTATTACGAAGAAGTACCTGCAATTGTAGGGAAAGAAAATGTAATGGGAATGCAGTTTCATCCAGAGAAAAGCAGTGAATTAGGAATGCAATTATTAGCGAATTTTATTGAGTTAGTTGAAAAGAAGGTGAAGGCATGAGTGCATTTACAATTTATCCAGCAATTGATATGAGAGGTGGAAAATGCGTTCGCCTCTTACAAGGTGATTATAATCAAGAAACGGTTTATGGCGATAGTCCGTTTGAAATGGCAAAAAGCTTTGTCGAGCAAGGAGCTAAATGGATTCATATGGTCGACCTGGATGGAGCGAAAGAAGGTCGTGGTGTCAATCATGAACATGTCATACGAGTAGTAAAAGAATTAGGTGTGAACGTTCAGATTGGTGGAGGAATTCGTACAGAAGAGGATATTCTTTTTTATTTAAATAACGGAATCAAACGAGTTATTTTAGGGAGTGTAGCTGTTTCTGATGTTGAATTCACTAAAGAAATGCTTAGAAAATACGGGTCATCCATTGCAATTGGTTTAGATGCCAAAGATGGAATGGTTGCCACTCACGGATGGTTAGAGACATCTAAAGTGTCAGCGATTGAATTGGGAAAAACGTTGGCAGAAGCAGGGGCAGAAGTATTTATTTTTACCGATATAGCAACTGATGGTACTTTAGCGGGTCCTAACGTTCGAGCAACAGAGCAGTTAGCTTTGGAAACAGGTAAAAGTGTGATTGCGTCTGGTGGAATTAGTAGTTTAGAAGATATTCAGCAGCTATCGAGTATTCAATCTTCTGGAGTATCAGGATCGATTGTAGGCAAAGCCATTTATAGTAATCGTTTTACGGTTCAACAAGCAATGAATTGTGTAGGTGGTGAAGAAAAATGATTACGAAACGAATCATTCCATGCTTAGATGTGAAAGAAGGACGCGTTGTAAAAGGTGTTCAATTTGTAAGTCTTAGAGATGCTGGAGATCCTGTTGAATTGGCGGAATTTTATGACAGCGAAGGGGCCGACGAGCTTGTTTTTCTTGATATTTCTGCTTCTCATGAAGGTAGAAAAACGATGGTGCAAGTCGTTCAGGATGTAGCTTCTCAGCTTGCTATTCCTTTTACAGTGGGTGGGGGAATCAATAGTTTAGAAGATATGAAACGAATCTTACGAGCTGGAGCAGATAAAGTATCGTTAAACACAGCTGCTGTTGAGAATCCATCTCTTATTAATGAGGGAAGTCAATATTTTGGAGCACAATGTATTGTCGTAGCAATAGATGCAAAATATGATGAAAAACTTGGCTCTTGGCGGGTGTTCACACATGGCGGTAGACGTGAGACAAGTCTTGATGTTATCGAGTGGGCGAAAGAGGCGGTAAATAGAGGTGCTGGTGAGATTTTACTTACAAGCATGGATTGTGATGGTGAAAAATCTGGCTTTGATTTAATTCTAACGAAGGCAGTTAGCGAAGCCGTGACGGTACCTGTTATTGCATCAGGTGGTGCTGGAAATGCCGAGCATTTTAAGGAGGCCTTTACGAAAGGGAAAGCAGATGCTGCATTAGCTGCTTCAATTTTTCATTATAAAGAAACATCTGTTAAAGAAGTAAAATCATATTTACAACAAGAAGGAGTGAACGTTCGATGAATGTTGAACAACTTAAATTTGATGATAATGGCTTGATTCCAGTGGTTGTACAGGATGTAACTACAAAAGAAGTATTAACCCTTGCTTATATGAATAAGGAATCTTTAAACAAATCGATAGAAACAGGACAGACATGGTTTTATAGTCGTTCCCGCCAGGAATTATGGCATAAAGGTGAGACAAGTGGACATACGCAAGACATTCAATCGATTTCATATGATTGTGATCAAGATGCGCTAGTGGTAAAAGTATATCCTAAAGGACCAGCTTGTCACACAGGTACTGTTTCTTGTTTTTCTAAGGTATTATTTGAAAAGAACTCGTCAACATTAGATGATAAAGAGGATATTCATTTTCTTTATGAACTGGAGGAGCTGATTTCACAAAGAGAGCAGGAACGTCCAGAAGGATCTTATACTACATACTTATTTGAAAAGGGTGTAGATAAAATTCTAAAAAAGGTTGGAGAAGAAGCTGCAGAAGTTATTATTGCTGCGAAAAATCGAAATCATGATGAATTGAAATGGGAAAGCGCCGATCTCTTGTTCCATCTTTTCGTTTTATTAAAAGAGCAAAATTTGTCTCTTTCAACCGTTATCTCGGTGTTAAAAGAAAGACATTTAAATAAATAAAGAGCTGATTAAAGACTTACTTACATTTATGACTTCCATAATATGTGAGTAAGTTTTCTTTTTTAATAAGACCTTGTTAGATTGCTGTTGATTTTAACAAGGGACTTTTTTGCTGCAGGACCGCTGCTCACAGAATACGGCACTTTACGCTTGAATCAGTTAACCTCTTTTGCTAATCTGAAGCAACAATCTTTTAGAAGTATGAGAAGTAACTGGAAAGGTCAGATTTACATATTTTTCTGGATGAGCTATCACTTAAACTATGATTTATAGACAATGGTACGTTTAGAAAGGACTTGATGGTTTTTCAGTGATTCAAACGTAAAATTATGGTATAATACATAGGTTAATCAACTTTAATACTGGAGGATTACATGGGTAAGGACTCTAAGTTTTGTCAAACAGCAAAGATTTTTTCTTTTCACCCTACGGGGGAATATTATTATAACAAAGGCCTAAAAGCATACCATCAGCAGGATTTATATAAAGCAAAGAAATATTTAGAAAGAGCTCAAGAACTAGAACCGTTAGAGCCGATGATTGCTTGTCAGCTTGCAATCGTATGTACTGATTTAGGTGAATATACACATTCCAATACTATCCTAGATAATATTATTACTAATTTAGATCCATATATGTATGAGTGTCATTATTTTCTTGCGAATAATTATGCCCATTTGGGAATGTTTAAGGAAACGTACAAACACGCACATGAATATTTGAGAAAAGAAATAGATGGGCAATTTGTAGATGATGCTGAGGATTTATTAGATTTAATTACATTTGAAAATAATGAATCGGAGGAAAGTCTCTTTGAACAAGATTCTCTAATTAACGAGCAAGAAAAAGCGAGGGAGCTATTAGAGGCAGGTAAATATGAAAGTGCGATAGAAGTACTAAATGCGACGATTAAAGACCATCCAGAATTTTGGTTTGCCTATAACAATTTAGCTTTAGCACATTTTTATTTAGGGGATCATGAGCGAGCTTTTTCAACATTGTATGAGGTCTTGGAAAAAAATCCTGGTAATTTACATGCTTTGTGTAATTTAGCTGTGTTTTATCATTTAGAAAAAGAAGAGGATAATGTGCAAGAACTTATAAAAGCACTTAAGAAAGTACGTCCGATTCTATCTGAACAACAGTATAAATTAGGAGCCACATTTGCATTAATAGGCGAATATGAATGGGCATATATCTGGTTAAAACAATTAGAAAAAGTAGGATACGATGGAGATGATACCTTCTATTATTGGTTATCTACTTGTGCCCATCAATTAGGTCTAGAAAGAAGTGCAAAACGAGCTTGGAAAAAGGTTTTGGAGCAGAATCCTGCGAAAGAAGGATTAGAACCATGGGGGGAAATTATCTCTAATATAGATGGATATGAGCAGCAAACCCCTATGATTTTGCATAAATTACAAAGTGAATCAAAAGTTGAACGATTATTTGGATTGTTTTTGTTGAAGCATAGTCCTCAAAAAAAGAAAATAGAGCAGCATCCTATTATTAAGTTGAATAGCTTAATGGATCTTGAAAAAAGTTATTTGCATTTGATTTGTCATAATCAATTAGAGGATCAATTTGTATCTGATATGGACGAAGTTGCGGAGCAATTATTTAATCATTATCAGCCTATTACTCATAAAGAAGAAGAGTTATATAAGCTGATGTTTTCATTGTGTATTGAAGCATTGAATAAGGAAATACCTTTAACAAATTCTAAGGCATGGGCAGCAGCATGTGACTATGCTTGGGGAAGAAATTTAGAACAGCCATTTACTCAAAAAGAAATAGCTGATAAATATAACATATCTCTTTCGTCTTTACGAAAGTATGTAAATAGTGTGAACAACCTTCTATAATAAGCAAATTTTTGGACGTTTACTTATTTGTTATATAGGATGAAGGTAGGGAATACTATTGGTTATCCTTTTGACTGGGGAATGGAAAATTGGGATTATGCAAATGTGAAGGAGTGACAATAATGTCTGAAGAAAAAATTTATGATGTTGTCATCATCGGTGCAGGTCCTGCAGGAATGACAGCAGCTGTCTATACATCGAGAGCAAATCTTTCTACACTTATGCTTGAAAGAGGTGTCCCAGGTGGGCAGATGGCAAATACGGAAGAAGTAGAAAACTATCCAGGATTCGATTCTATTTTAGGTCCAGATCTATCAACTAAAATGTTCGATCATGCTAAAAAATTCGGAGCAGAATATGCATATGGGGATGTAAAAGAAGTTGTTGACCATAAAGATTACAAAGTAATTGACTGTGGTTCAAAACAATTTAAAGCTCGCTCTATTATTATTTCTGCTGGAGCTCAATATAAAAAAATTGGTGTACCTGGTGAAAAAGAGCTTGGAGGACGCGGGGTATCATACTGTGCGGTATGCGATGGAGCGTTTTTCAAAAATAAAGAGTTGTATGTAATTGGTGGAGGAGACTCTGCTGTAGAAGAAGGCGTGTACTTAACTCGATTTGCTTCAAAAGTAACTATTGTGCATAGAAGAGATGAATTAAGAGCGCAAAAAATTCTTCAAGATCGTGCATTCGCAAATGACAAAATTGATTTTATCTGGAATCATACAGTTAAACAGATTAATGAAGAAAATGGTAAAGTAGGAAGTATAACTCTTGTATCTACTGTAAATGGTGAAGAACAAGAGTTAAAGGCTGATGGAGTCTTTATTTATATTGGTATGGAACCATTAACAAAACCTTTCCTTTCTCTTGGTATTACAAATGAAAATGGCTATATTGAAACGAATGAGCGCATGGAGACAAAGGTTCCTGGAATATTTGCAGCTGGGGACATTCGTGAAAAAACATTAAGACAAATTGTAACGGCTACTGGTGATGGAAGTATTGCAGCTCAGAATGCTCAACACTATGTAGAAGAGTTAATTGAAGCTCAAAAAGAAAAAGCAGAAGCTTAAATATTTCTTATAAATTAAATGAAATAACTGTAATTTCCATTTAATTACACTGTAATGTTGATGAAATAAAATAAGGGTATAATACAAATGAATTAGACCCCCTTTTATTTGCATTTTTCATTTGAAGACATAGGTGATGGCCTATGTCTTTTTTTTGTTACTAAATACATTTTATATCATGGATTATGTCACATGAATGATAGAGAGAATAATCTTTAATTGTTATTTTTAATAATTAAGAAAATTGACAAAAAATATAAGGTACATAGAAGATGCTGTTATCCTACGTTTATCGTACAATGAATGTAAGAGAAGGAATAGTTATTAGCGTTTTGCTGGGAATGCCCAACTTTCGTATTAGCATTAAAAATAGTATAATATATTGAATGCGTTTTCTGATAAAAGTATTGTTAATCTATACCATTAAAGCTAAAAGAAAGAGAGAAATCTCATTTGCAGTGATAAATGAAATAGAACTTCTCATAAAAAGTCCGATAGGGTACTAAAAGAGTCACGCATGTACTAGATAATGATATGAATGAAATTGAGACAATAACTGATAAAAACAAGTTTCGTTTTTAAAAGATAAGAAAGTAAATAACCAAAAAGAACCGGACGGTTTTTCTTATAGGGAATTGATTTGAGGTGAGGAACGTGCAACGTGTTACGAATTGTGTCTTAATAAAAGATGATCAGGTGTTGTTGCTACAAAAACCACGCCGAGGATGGTGGGTAGCTCCAGGTGGGAAAATGGAGCCAGCAGAATCAGTAAAGGATGCCTGTGTTCGGGAATTTAGAGAGGAAACAGGCATTTATGTAAAAAATCCAATCATCAAAGGCATTTTTACGTTTATAATGAAAGAAAATGATGTTGTGCAATCAGAATGGATGATGTTTACTTTTATAGCAAAAGATTTTGATGGCTATAATTTAGATGAAAGCGAAGAGGGTAAACTAGAATGGAAACCAATCGCTGAAATAAAAAATTTACCTATGGCTGAAGGTGATTATCATATATTAGATTATATGGTACACGGTAATGGACTTATTTATGGGACATTCACCTATACACCTGATTTTGAATTACTATCATATCGATTAGATCCTAATTAATAAAAGAATGGGGGATATATCATGACTACAGAATCTAACAAAGAGATATCACTTGTCATTATTACAGGGATGTCTGGTGCTGGAAAAACGGTTGCCGTTCAAAGCTTTGAAGATTTAGGGTATTTTTGTGTGGATAATTTGCCCCCTACCTTACTTCCGAAATTTTTAGAGTTAATGAAAGAATCCGGAAATAAAATGAGTAAAGTCGCATTAGTGATGGACTTACGTGGAAGGGAGTTTTTTGAGCATTTATCAAAGGCTTTAGATGAAATGACAGAAACAACGTGGATTAAGCCACAAATACTTTTCCTAGAAGCTGATGATTCCGCACTTGTTCGACGATATAAAGAAACAAGAAGAACACACCCTTTAGCTCCTATAGGACTGCCCCTTGAAGGTATTCAAATGGAAAGAAACATGCTTGAAGAGTTAAAAGGAAGGGCGCAAATTATTTACAATACTTCACAAATGAAACCACGTGAACTTCGTGAAAAGATTTTGAAACAATTTTCCTCTAATAATCGACCGGAGTTTTCGGTAAATATCATGTCCTTCGGTTTTAAACACGGACTTCCAATTGATGCAGATACGGTATTTGATGTGCGTTTCTTACCAAATCCTTATTATATTGAACATATGAGGCCTAAAACGGGGCAGGATGAGGAAGTTGCAAACTATGTTCTTAAATGGACAGAAACGCAAAAATTTATTGAAAAAGTAACAGATTTGTTAAGCTTTATGCTACCTTTCTATAAAAGAGAAGGTAAAGCTCAACTTGTTATTGCTATTGGGTGTACTGGGGGACAACATCGTTCAGTTGCACTCGCAGAATACTTAGGAAATTATTTTAAAGAAGATTATCATACTACTGTAACTCATAGGGAGATGAAGAATAGAAAGGAACCTGGCAATGAGAAATGATTTTCCTCAACCTAAGATTGTAATTATTGGCGGTGGAACAGGTCTTCCTGTTTTATTAAGAGGCTTAAAGCAATATCCTGTTGATATTACAGCTATAGTCACGGTAGCTGATGATGGGGGAAGCTCAGGGCGATTAAGAGATGAAATGCAAATTCCACCACCAGGTGATATTCGGAATGTATTAGCAGCATTATCAGATGTAGAACCTTTGATTGAACAAATGTTTCAACATAGATTTGGAAATACAAATGAGTTGTCTGGACATTCTCTTGGAAATTTAATTTTAGCCGCTATGACTTCGATAACGGGTGATTTTGTTCATGCAATTAGAGAAATGGGTAAAGTATTAAATGTAAGAGGAAAAGTATTGCCTGCATCCAATCATGGTATAGTTCTTCATGCTAGAATGGACGATGGTACTATTGTATCAGGAGAATCAAATATTCCAATAGTCGGTAAGAAAATACAAAAAGTTTTTTTAACACCTGAAGATGTACGACCACCTTCAGAAACTGTAACGGCTATTAGAGAAGCGGATTTGATTGTAATTGGTCCTGGAAGTTTATACACAAGTATTCTACCTAATTTATTAGTTCCTAATTTGGGAGAAGAAGTATGTAAAGCTAAGGCGAAAAAGGTCTATGTATGTAACCTTATGACGCAAGCTGGTGAGACATTAAATTTCTCAGCTAGTGATCATGTAAAAGCAATTTATGAACATTTAGGTATGCCGTTTCTTGATACAATCCTAGTGAATAATGAAGAGGTACCGGCGGAAATGAAGCTTCGATATAAAGAAGAGCTAGCACATCCGGTTCACTTTGATGTAGCGAGACTTTTAGAATTAGGATTAGATGTTGTACAAGAGCAAATTATGACGTTTGAAAAAGAATATATTCGCCACGATACAAAAAAAGTAGCAAATATTTTATTTCAAATGCTAATGGATGAAACCAAAGAGCTATCTGGTACGTAATAGGAAGTAAGAGCAACATACGACTTCATTTCCTTAAGACAGAAAGCGGAAGCGAAATACAGGAGGTGAGGGAATGTCATTTGCTTCTGAAACAAAAAAAGAACTAACGACACTAGAATTAAAGGATTGCTGTTCGAAAGTTGAATTATCGGCGCTTATTAGAATGAATGGCTCTCTCTCATTTTCTAATCGGAAACTAGTAATTGATGTTCAAACAGAAAATGCTGCAATCGCAAGAAGAATTTACACGCTTTTAAAAAAGAATTATGATTTGAACGTAGAATTGTTAGTTCGAAAGAAAATGAAATTAAAAAAGAATAATATATACATTGTTCGATTTTCTGAAAGAGCACAAGAAATATTGATGGATTTGAAGATATTGGGAGAAGGTTTTACTATTATCCATACTATTTCGAATGAACTAGTAAAAAAGAAATGTTGTAAACGTTCTTATTTACGTGGGGCTTTTTTAGCAGGTGGATCTGTAAATAATCCTGAAACATCTTCTTACCATTTAGAAATTTATTCGCTGTATAAAGAGCATAACGACGCATTGTGTGGCTTAATGAATAGCTTTGATTTAAAAGCTAAAACGCTAGAGAGAAAAAAAGGGTTTATCACATATTTAAAAGAGGCAGAGAAAATATCAGAGTTCTTACGAATCGTTGGAGCAAATAATGCTATTATGCGCTTCGAAGATGTACGAATCGTTCGTGACATGAGAAACTCGGTTAATCGTCTAGTCAATTGTGAAACCGCAAACTTAAACAAAACGATAGGTGCTTCACTAAGACAAGTAGAAAATATCCAATATATTGAAGCGACTGTAGGGTTATCGATTTTACCTGATAAATTGAGAGAAATTGCACAGCTACGAGTTGCTTATCAGGATGTTACTTTAAAAGAATTAGGCGAAATGGTGTCTGGTGGTAAGGTAAGTAAGTCAGGTATCAATCATCGCTTAAGAAAAATAGATGACATTGCCAATCGATTAAGGGCAGGAGAAACTGTTAAATAATGAATATGACATTTGGGGGAGAAAAACAATGATTGAGAAACAGGTTGAAGTACGATTAAAAACTGGTTTACAAGCAAGGCCAGCTGCATTATTTGTTCAAGAAGCTAACCAATTTTCAAGTGATGTTTTTTTAGAGAAAGATGGGAAAAAAGTCAATGCTAAAAGTATTATGGGGTTAATGAGTCTTGCTATAAGCTCGGGTACAAGTATTATTATTAGTGCTCAAGGTAAAGACGAGCAGAAAGCAGTAGATTTCTTAGTAGAATTCGTGCAAAATGATGCCTAATATAAATCTTGTAATTGGTGAGTATGTTTCTTCATTCTCCATTGGTTACAATAAATAAAAGGAGGTGGCGCCGACATACTAGAAAGTATGAATTGGTTGTCACCTCGTTTCTTTATAGTCAAAATAAAAACCTTACCCTCTAGTAGCTAGTTCCTTATAGAGGGTAAGGTTTAATGTGATCGCCACATATTTGTTCTTCAGTGACTTTCTTATTATTTGTCTTTTTTATCTTCAAGATCATTTCGTGTAATAACTTGGTCAATTAAGCCATATTCTAATGCTTTATGAGCTTCCATGAAATTATCACGTTCAGTGTCTCTTTGAATGACTTCAAGTGGTTGACCAGTACGTTCAGCTAAAATGCCATTTAATTTGTCGCGTAAGTGAAGAATACGACGAGCTGCAATTTCAATTTCAGTGGCTTGACCTTGCGCTCCACCTAATGGTTGGTGAATCATTACTTCACTGTTTGGAAGAGCATAACGTTTTCCTTTTTCACCTGCTGCAAGTAAAAAAGCACCCATTGAAGCAGCCATACCGATACAAATAGTAGAAACTTTTGGTTTGATATATTGCATTGTATCGTAAATTGCCATACCTGCAGTAATGCTACCACCAGGGCTATTTATGTAGATCGTAATATCCTTTTCTGGATTTTCAGCCTCTAAGAAAAGTAATTGTGCCACAATTGAATTTGCTACATTATCATCAATTGCACTACCAAGCATAATGATACGGTCTTTTAAAAGACGAGAATAAATATCATAAGCGCGCTCGCCACGGCTTGTTTGCTCAATAACTGTAGGGATTAAATTCATTTTATTGTTCCTCCTTGTATAGAGAATAATTAAACGCAATTCTTAATGAAATCGCTGTATCCATATGATACACTTTTTGGTCAATTTAGGTCAAACAAAAGCGTTGTATATCTCTTATATTTTCTTCGACAACTTATAACATCTTTCCCAATGTTCTAAAAAAATAAACATTTTTCAGGATTTTTTTATGATAAAGGAAACTATTGTAATTCGTGATATGAATTATATTTATATAATGAATGAGAGTAAAAAATCTAAGTTAAATGAATTGAAAATGTTAAAATAATCGGTTTTAGCTAATTTTTGAAGGTAACTATTATGTATGATGCATTTCAAAAATATTTTATTGAGATAATTTATGTATGTTATATTAGTTGAATTTTATAAAGTGAAGAAATAAGTATCATGTAACTTTGAATATCGAGTGTTTACAGATGTTGAAAAGTTGCTAGGTATTTTAATATTATTGCAAAATTTGAATGACTACAATATAATGAAAGTCTGATTGTTTCCATTATATGCCCTCGTGGTGCAACGGATAGCACGTGAGATTCCGGTTCTTAAAATGGGGGTTCGATTCCCTCCGAGGGCGTCAAAGGCGAGGAGAAAGAAGATCCCTCTATGCATGAATGCGTAGAGGGATTTTTTGAAGGAGTCAGAAATGAAAGGGCTTACTCTCGCGTCTTTATTATACGTGAAGATGGTTTTCTAATAAGAATAATAGGGGAATCAGAAGCAAAAGGATGTAAATTTTTATGAAGCATTATGAATCAAATAGCATATTTATAGAATTATAGTAGTCTAAAAGAATAAGTTGGATATATACACCGGATAAACTACATCCTAATAAATCTAATTATTATGAAAATTAATAAGTAATATTATATGATTTATGTATGATCTGTTATTTTTGGTATAATTTATTATAGTCAAAATATTCAAGGAGGATGTAAAATTAAGTAATAGAGGAGGGAGTCGCTATGAATATGAAGCAAGGCTTATTTCAACAACAAACACTAAAGTTAACGATGACACATGAATTGAGTCAAGCGATTGCTCTTTTACAATATTGTTCTCAAGATCTAGTTTCTTTTTTAGAAAATAAGGCCACGGAAAATCCACTCATTTCTTTGGATAGCCAAGGAACCGTATCAGATTTTAAAACAAAAAACAAAAAACAACGAGAAGCCGATCCTAAGTACTGGATAGAACAGATAGGTGAAGTGAAAGTTAGTTTGGAGAATTATCTCCTATCTCAAATTCCACAGAATTCTTTAAAAGATAATCAGAAAAAAATCATTCGCAACCTTATTTATAATTTAGACGAGAATGGATACCTAAGAGCTCCAATTATTGATTTAGCAAATAATTTGGGTGAAAGTGTAACAGCAGTTGAAGAAGTATTACGAATCATTCAGTCATTGGAGCCAGCAGGAGTTGGGGCGAGAGATTTACAAGAATGCTTGTTGTTGCAAATTGAGAGAAAAGATTGTTCTGCGATCACGTATAAAGTGTTAAAAAATTATTTCATAGAATTTGCTGAAAAGAAGTGGAAAGTTATTTCTAAAGAACTTGGTATTTCAATGAAGGAAATTCAGGATATTTTTGATTTTGTACAAACGCTACATCCAAGACCTTGTGGAATCTTTTCAAATGAGAAGCCGTCTTATGTTGTTCCCGATGTATCCATTGAAATAGTAGAAGATCATTTTATTATAAGAATGGCAAACGACCCTATATCGACTCTAAACTTTAACCAAAATTATTATAATGAAATGAAAAGCGTTAATGATAAGCAGGTTAACAGCTTTCTTAAAGATAAATACAATGAATACCAATGGATTTTAAAAAGTGTGCAACAAAGAAGAGAAACGATTTATAAAGTTATGAGTAAAATAGCTGAAAAACAACCGGAATGTATTCAGAAGGGTTTATCGTATTTAAAACCTATGACTATGAAGGAAGTTGCTGATGAATTAGAAATTCATGAATCTACTGTAAGTAGAACGGTAAAGGATAAGTATGTACAGGCACCATTTGGAACTGTAGAAATGCGAGAATTCTTCTCTGCTAGTCTTCAATCCTTGACGAATGATGATGTATCAGCGAAAGAAGCAAAAAGTGCTATTCAAGCACTAATACAAGCAGAAAATAAGAAAAAGCCGCTTTCTGACCAAGAAATTGCTGATACATTAAATAAAGAAAAGCATATTGTTCTATCTCGACGTACGGTTGCTAAATATAGAGATCAACTCAAAATACCATCTTCATCCAAAAGAAAGCGTTTTTAAAAATCGTGTAGGTGAAAATGAATGGAAGAATTAATTTTGTATTCAAAAGATAATTGTCATTTGTGTGACATGGCTAAACGAGAATTAGAAAAAATAAAGCAATCTGAAGGAGTGTCTTTTCGAGAAATTGATATATATCAGGATGATGAATTACTTGAGGAGTATGGTTTGATGATTCCTGTGGTAGAATATCAAGGAGAAATGATACAATATGGTCAGATTGACTTTCAATCAATTCGAATATTTTTGAATAATAAAAAATAAATTTCTGGTCAAATGATTATTGAAAAAAAAATGAACCCTTGATAAAATAGAATCTGTAGCAAGGGTAAATTTTTTTGGATACTGTGGGACAAAAAACGTCTAACATGGACAAAAAAAGTCCTATACTATTTTTTAAGGAGAAATGCTCCATGCAAACCCTATTGGACATCCAAAAAAGATTATTACCTGATTTGTTAGAAGTTATGCAAAAAAGGTATCAAATTCTACACTACATAAGATTTATGCAGCCTGTGGGTAGACGAAGCTTGGCGCTTAGTCTAGATCTTACAGAAAGGGTCGTACGCAGCGAAGTAGAGTTTTTAAAGGAACAAAGCTTAGTGGACATTACAAGTAGTGGGATGTCGCTTTCTAAAGAAGGTTTAGAAATCTTAGAGAAGCTTGATCAAATAATGAGAGAAATCTCTGGGTTAGACTCCCTAGAGCGAGCGCTTGAAAAGAAGCTCAATGTCAAAGAAGTGATTGTTGTACACGGGAATAGCGACACTTCTCCTTGGGTGAAAACCGAACTTGGAAAAGCTGGTGCCTTGCGTATGAAAAAATTACTTTCTGGGGAAAATATCATAGCTGTTACTGGAGGAAGTACAATGGCCTCTGTAGCAGAAATGTTAACACCGATACTAGGAAGTAATAATTTATTATTTGTTCCAGCTAGAGGTGGACTTGGTGAGGAAGTTAAAGACCAAGCCAATACGATTGTTGCTAAGATGGCAGAAAAAATGAACTCGTCATATCGCGTTCTGTATGTTCCTGACCAGATTAGTCATGAATCGTACAATACGATTATGAATGAACCATCTATTAAAGAGGTAACATCATTAATTAATGATGCGGATATCGTCATTCATGGTATTGGAGAAGCAACAATGATGGCAAATAGAAGAAAATCTACTGAAACCATCATGAAACAAATCAAAGATGGAAATGCTGTTGGAGAGGCATTCGGTTATTACTTTAATGAATCAGGAGAAATTGTTCATAAAGTTCAAACCGTAGGTATCCAGCTTGAGCAAGTACAATCTGCAAAAGAAGTCATTGCTATTGCAGGTGGTTCTACAAAAGCTAAGGCGATTCAAGCGTACATGGAAATTGCTCCAGACAACACCATTTTGATTACAGATGAAGCAGCAGCAACTCAGTTATTAAAGGGTTAATCCCTTTTATATAAAATAAAAAATATGCAGTTCCTAATTAAAAGGAGGAAACTACAAATGGCAGTAAAAGTAGGTATTAATGGATTTGGACGTATCGGACGTAATGTATTCCGTGCAGCTCTTAAAAACCCAAACGTGGAAATCGTTGCAATCAACGACTTAACAGATGCAAAAATGTTAGCGCATCTTTTACAATATGATTCAGTTCACGGAACTCTTGAAGAGAAAGTAACTGTTGAAGGCGACAGCATCGTAGTAGCTGGTCAAAAAATCAAAGTAGTTGCAGAACGCGACCCAGCTCAAATTCCTTGGGCAGAACTTGGTGCAGAAGTAGTAGTTGAATCTACTGGACGCTTCACTAAACGCGCTGACGCTGCGAAACACTTAGAAGGTGGAGCTAAAAAAGTTATTATCTCTGCTCCAGCATCTGACGAAGATATCACAATCGTTATGGGTGTAAACAACGAGCAATATGATGCATCTAAACATGATGTAATCTCTAACGCTTCTTGTACTACAAACTGCTTAGCGCCATTCGCTAAAGTTCTTAACGAAAAATTCGGTATCAAACGCGGTATGATGACAACAGTTCACTCATACACAAACGACCAACAAATCTTAGACTTACCACACAGCGACTACCGTCGTGCTCGTGCGGCTGCTGAAAGCATCATCCCAACTACAACTGGTGCTGCTAAAGCTGTTGCTCTAGTATTACCTGAATTAAAAGGTAAATTAAACGGTATGGCTATGCGTGTTCCAACTCCAAACGTGTCTGTAGTAGACTTAGTTGCTGAGTTAGAAAAAGACGTAACAGCTGAAGAAGTGAATGCTGCTCTTAAAGCTGCTGCTGAAGGTGAACTTAAAGGAATTCTTGAGTACAGCGAGCTTCCATTAGTTTCTCGTGACTACAACGGAAACACTCACTCTTCTTCAATCGATGCTCTATCTACAATGGTTATGGAAGGAAACATGGTTAAAGTTCTTTCTTGGTACGATAATGAAACTGGTTACTCAAACCGTGTAGTAGACTTAGTTGATTTCATCGCTTCTAAAGGTCTTTAATTAGAACTGTTAAAGTTTTGTCACTAACGATACTATCCAATATAAGAACATATTGGATAAAAAATAGTGTAGAGACTATAATATAAAGAGAAAAAGGGGAGAGGGGAAAATGCCCTTTCCCTTTTTCTTATGTTTGAAACGCTTACAAGAATTAGGGTAGGAATGGTGCCTTTGCCAATAGCCATTGTTATTTTAATTTAAAGAAAACTATACGTTTTCAAATATAGGGATATTCTATCTACATAGGTAAAACTCCCAGAAAGTTTTCATTTCTTGTAATTAGTAGAAGGAGGATACTCTTTATGAACAAAATGAGTATTAAAGACATTGATGTAAAAGGAAAACGCGTATTTTGCCGTGTAGACTTCAACGTACCTATGCAAAATGGAGTAATCACAGATGATACTCGTGTACGCGCTGCTTTGCCAACGATTCAATACCTAATGGAGCAAGGTGCTAAAGTTATTTTAGCTAGCCATATGGGGCGTCCAAAAGGTCAAGTAAATGAAGAACTTCGTTTAACTCCAGTAGCTAAAAAGCTTAGTGAACTTCTTGGTAAAGAAGTAGCAAAAGCTGATGAAGCATATGGAGAAGCAGTAGAAGCTCAAATTGCAAAAATGAACGATGGAGATGTACTATTACTTGAAAACGTTCGTTTCTATGCTGGTGAAGAAAAGAATGATCCTGAATTAGCAAAAGCATTTGCTAATCTTGCAGATATCTTTGTAAATGATGCTTTTGGTGCTGCTCACCGTGCACATGCTTCAACTGAAGGTATTGCTAAACATCTTCCTGCTGTTTCTGGTTTCTTAATGCAAAAAGAACTAGATGTACTAGGAAAAGCTATGTCTAATCCAGAACGTCCTTTCACTGCAATCATTGGTGGAGCGAAAGTTAAAGATAAGATCGGCGTTATCGAAAATCTTCTTGATAAAGTAGATAATTTAATTATTGGTGGAGGATTGGCTTACACATTTATTAAAGCTCAAGGCCACGAAATTGGAACATCTCTTTTAGAAGAAGACAAAATTGAATTAGCTAAATCTTTCATGGATAAAGCGAAAGAAAAAGGTGTAAAATTCTACATGCCAATCGACGCAGTTATTGCGCCAGAATTTGGTGAAAATGTAGAGACAAAAGTGGTAGATATTGATTCAATTCCATCTGATTGGATGTCTCTTGATATCGGACCAAAAACAGCTGCTTTATATGCAGATGTAATTAAAAACTCTAAATTGGTTATTTGGAATGGACCAATGGGAGTATTCGAATTTGATAAATTCGCTAACGGAACAAAATCTGTTGCAGAAGCATTAGCAACTTCTGATGCTTACAGTGTTGTAGGTGGTGGAGATTCAGCTGCAGCTGCTGAAAAATTCAACTTAGCTGATCAAATGTCTCACATTTCAACTGGTGGTGGAGCTTCTCTAGAATTTATTGAAGGAAAAGAACTTCCAGGTGTAGTGGCACTTAACGACAAAAATTAATCATTTAAAGAAAACACAACGATAAGAAATTGCATATGCTTGTTAAGGGCCCTAACTATATATGTGAAATACTTGTCATACGTGTGGAATTATGGAAAGGAAGGTACATTTATGCGTAAACCAATTATCGCTGGTAACTGGAAAATGAATAAAACACTTTCAGAAGCGAAAAGCTTTGTAGAAGAAGTGAAAAATGTTGTTCCTTCTAACGATGTAGTAGATTCAGTAATTTGTTCTCCTGCACCATTTTTAGGTCAACTAGTTGAAGCTACTAAAGGCACAAATGTTGCTATTGGTGCTCAAAATATGCACTTCGAAGAAAATGGAGCGTTCACTGGTGAAGTTAGTCCAATAGCTCTTGCAGATCTTGGAGTACAGTATGTAATTCTTGGACACTCTGAGCGCAGAGAAATGTTTAACGAAACAGATGAAACTGTTAACAAGAAGACAATTGCTGCATTCAAACATGGTTTAACACCTATCGTTTGCTGTGGTGAAACTTTAGAAGAGCGCGAAAGCGGTAAAACAAACGAACTTGTTGGAGCACAAATTGAAAAAGCTCTTGCTGGTTTAACGCCAGAGCAAGTTAAAGCTACTGTAATTGCTTATGAACCAATCTGGGCAATCGGTACAGGTAAATCTTCTACTGCAGCAGATGCAAATGAAGTATGTGCTCACATCCGTTCTGTTGTAGCTTCTCAATTCTCTTCTGACGTAGCAGAAGCAGTACGTATTCAATATGGTGGAAGTGTAAAACCTGAAAACATCAAAGAATACATGGCTGAATCAGATATCGATGGTGCTCTTGTAGGAGGAGCAGCTCTTGACGCACAATCTTTCCTTCAATTATTGGAGGCAGGTAAAAATGACTAAAACAGCTCCTGTAGCCTTAATTATCCTAGATGGTTTTGGTCTTCGTGATACAACACAAGGTAATGCTGTAGCACAAGCAAAAAAACCAAATTTTGATCGTTATTGGAACCACTATCCACATGCTCAATTAACAGCAGCTGGAGAAGCGGTTGGTTTACCAGACGGTCAAATGGGAAACTCTGAAGTTGGTCATTTGAACATCGGTGCAGGTCGTATCGTGTATCAAAGCTTAACACGCGTTAACGTTGCTATTCGTGAAGGTGAGTTTGAAAAAAATGAAACTTTCACTGATGCGATGGAACAAGTGAAAAAAAATGGTACAAATCTTCACTTATTTGGTTTATTATCAGATGGGGGCGTACATAGTCATATTGATCATATGTTTGCTCTTCTTAAGCTAGCTGCTCAAGAAGGCGTTAAAAACGTATACGTTCATGGATTCCTTGATGGCCGTGACGTTGGTCCGCAAACAGCTGAGAAATATATCAAAGCAACTGAAGAAAAAATGAAAGAATACGGTGTTGGCCAATTCGCAACAATTTCAGGTCGCTATTATAGTATGGACCGCGATAAACGTTGGGAGCGTGTAGAGAAATCTTATCGTGCAATGGTTTATGGTGAAGGTCCTACTTATAAAAATGCAATGGATTGTGTAGAAGACAATTACAAAAATGGAATCTTTGATGAGTTCGTTCTGCCATCAGTTATTACAAATGAAGATGGATCACCAGTAGCAACAATTCAAGATAATGATGCAGTTATTTTCTATAACTTCCGTCCTGACCGTGCTATTCAAATTTCAAATACATTCACGAATGAAGACTTCCGTTCATTTGATCGTGGACCTAAAGCACCGAAGAATTTACACTTCGTATGCTTTACACACTTCTCTGAAACGGTTAAAGGATATGTAGCTTTCAAACCTACAAACCTTGATAACACAATCGGTGAAGTATTATCACAAAACAATTTAACGCAGCTTCGTATCGCTGAAACGGAAAAATATCCTCACGTTACGTTCTTTATGAGTGGTGGACGTGAAGAAACTTTCCCAGGCGAAGAGAGAATCCTAATCAATTCTCCAAAGGTTGCAACGTATGACCTTAAGCCAGAAATGAGTGCATATGAAGTTAAGGATGCTTTAATTGAAGAAATTAAAGCTGACAAGTTCGATGCAATTATTTTAAACTTTGCTAACCCTGATATGGTTGGACACTCTGGAATGCTAGAGCCAACAATTAAAGCAATCGAAACAGTGGATGAGTGTTTAGGAGAAATTGTGGACCTAATTGTTTCAAAAGGTGGACATGCGATTATTACAGCTGACCATGGAAATTCCGATGAAGTTATTACTCCAGAAGGAAAACCAATGACAGCTCATACAACAAATCCAGTTCCAGTAATCGTAACGAAAGAGGGTATTACTCTTCGTGACGGAGGAATTTTAGCAGATTTAGCCCCAACAATGCTTGATTTATTAGATGTAGAAAAACCAGTCGAAATGACAGGATCTACATTGATTAATAAATAATACTAATTTACATTTAAAGGAGATTATAAAAAATGCCATACATTCAATACGTATATGCTCGCGAAGTTCTTGATTCTCGCGGTAACCCAACAGTAGAAGTAGAAGTAATGACAGAATCTGGTTTCTTTGGACGCGCTCTAGTACCATCAGGTGCTTCAACAGGTGAATACGAAGCAGTTGAGCTTCGTGATGGTGATAAATCACGTTACCTTGGAAAAGGTGTTCTTAAAGCTGTAGATAACGTAAACAACATTATCTCTGAAGCTGTAATTGGTATGGACGTAACTGATCAAGTTGGAATTGACCGTACAATGATCGAATTAGACGGAACAGATAACAAAGGTAAACTAGGAGCTAACGCTATCCTTGGTGTATCTATGGCTGTTGCACACGCTGCTGCTGATTCTGTAGGTCTTCCATTATACCGTTACCTTGGTGGATTTAACGCTAAGCAACTTCCAACTCCAATGATGAACATCATCAACGGTGGATCTCATGCTGACAACAACGTTGATTTCCAAGAATTTATGATTCTTCCTGTAGGAGCTCCTTCTTTCAAAGAAGCAATCCGTATGGGTGCTGAAGTATTCCACGCTCTTAAATCAGTTCTTTCAGCTAAAGGTCTTAACACGGCTGTAGGTGACGAAGGTGGATTCGCTCCAAACCTTGGTTCTAACCGTGAAGCTTTAGAAGTAATCATCGAAGCAATCACTAAAGCTGGTTACGAAGCTGGAAAAGATATCTTCTTAGGAATGGACGTAGCTTCTTCTGAATTCTTCAACAAAGAAACGAAGAAATATGACCTAGCTGGAGAAGGCCGTACTGGATTATCTTCAGAAGACATGGTTAACTTCTACGAAGAACTTTGCAACGAATTCCCTATCATCTCTATCGAAGATGGTCTTGACGAAAATGACTGGGAAGGTCACAAATTATTAACTGAACGTATCGGAAACAAAGTACAACTTGTTGGTGATGATTTATTCGTTACAAACACTAAAAAATTAGCTGAAGGTATTGAAAAAGGAATCTCTAATTCAATCCTTATCAAAGTTAACCAAATCGGTACTTTAACTGAAACTTTTGAAGCTATCGAAATGGCTAAACGTGCTGGTTACACTGCAGTTGTATCTCACCGTTCTGGTGAAACAGAAGATGCTACAATTGCTGACATCGCTGTTGCAACTAATGCTGGTCAAATCAAAACTGGTTCTATGTCTCGTACAGACCGTATCGCTAAATACAACCAACTTCTTCGTATCGAAGACGAGCTTGGCGATTTAGCAGTATACGATGGAATCAAATCTTTCTACAACATCAAACGCTAATCGTAGAACATAAATTTAAGCTATTTTCCCGCTGTAATGCCTTTGCCAATTCATTATGGAGAGTAAAATAGTGTGATTTTAAAAGCAACTTATAATTCAGTAGTGATTCTTTGCCGGATCTACTGAATATAGGTTGCTTTTTTTAATTGATACCAATATTGCTCGCTATTCAAGAAGGTAATGTCGTACATTGGTTTAATTGCAGGATGAATATTTATTAAAAGTTCTAATTTTTAGTTATAGAAATGTTTACCTATAAATTTGTACACTAGAATACTCCCTCAGATAAATCATATTTCTACCATATTAATCAATATTTTTTTGTGAAAATTTCAGTGATTGATTAGCGTGAATTCTTGGTTCTATATACTTTGGAGCAGAGCAACAGCATAGTTATATTGACTAACCTTACTAGAGTTAATCTTTTCTTTGTATCCAGATACAAAAGCAGCTTGAATAACTTATCGCTGATTGATGCAAATACAATTATATCCGTATAAAGAAAATACGTTCATAGTGCAATTTTCAAATAAAACTTACGAATACAAAATTTACTAAAATTTCAGAAATTTATATTGACTTTAAAAAAAGTGACGTGTATTATATTCTTCAATAGTGGTCATGACGTCATCACCTTATGATGTTGTGATCGTGTAGTAAGAAAGGAGGGTATAGTCATAGTTATCAATTTAGAACAAAATAGTAGATGAAAGGGTAATATTTGTTCAAATAATCAAAGATTTTCGTGACCATTATTATTTTTTTCAGCGACTAGCGATTTGTAGATGAAGGGTAAAGGATGAATACCACGCACGTTTTGTAACCGCTTACTTTTTTGTAAGGAGAAGAGCGATGAAAAATAAAAAGGATGGTGATGGAAGTTATGACAAAACAAAATGGAGAACTCAAGCCTGGTTTAAAGCAAAGGCATTTGACTATGATTTCTTTGAGTGGAGTGATTGGAGCAGGTCTTTTCGTAGGTAGCGGGATAATTATTAGTCAAACTGGACCTGGAGCAGTATTTTCATATGTATTAGCGGGGTTAATCGTAGTGTTCGTTATGAGAATGCTTGGAGAGATGGCTACAGTTAATCCGAATACTGGATCATTTGCTGTATATGCTAGAGAAGGAATAGGTGAATGGGCAGGATATACGACAGGGTGGTTATATTGGTTTTTTTGGGTAATTGTGATTGCATTAGAAGCAATAGCAGGTGCTGCTATTATTCATGGATGGCTTCCATCCATACCACTTTGGTTAATTAGTGTTTCATTAATTATTTTACTTACACTTACTAATATTTTTTCTGTTAAATCATTTGGAGAATTTGAATATTGGTTCTCCATTATTAAAATAGGGAGTATTATTCTATTTTTAATTTTAGGGGTAACTGTCATTTTAGGAGTTGTTCCTAATATCGAGTCTCCAGGACTTACCAATCTCACAAATAACAGTGGCTTCATGCCTCATGGAATAAGCTCTGTATTAGTTGGAGTAGCGCTTGTTTTCCATGCTTTTGTAGGAGTTGAAATTCCAGCAATAGCAGCCGGAGAAACGAGTGACCCTGTAAAATCTGTCAAACGCGCATTGAATAGTGTGGTATGGAGAATTCTTGTTTTTTACATTGGTTCAATTACGGTGGTCGTAACTCTATTACCATGGAATTCAGCTTCATTGCTTAAAAGCCCTTTTGTGGCAGTACTTGAGTTACTTGGTATTCCTTATGCTCCATTAATTATGAATATTGTTGTTTTGACAGCATTGCTTTCATGTTTAAATTCAGGATTATACACTAGTTCACGCATGTTATTTTCACTCGCACAAAAAGGTGATGCACCAAGAGTTTTTTCGAAAGTAAATAACAGTGGAGTTCCTATTTACGCCGTTATTGGTAGTACATTGTTTGGATTTATTTGTACAATCTTCAATTATATTTCTCCTGATAAAATATTTTTCTTCTTAGTTAATTCTTCTGGTGGTGTAGGAATTCTTGTTTATTTAGCCATCGCGATTTCACATCTTCGTTTAAGAAAGAAATTAGAAAAAGAGAATCCTGGCATATTTAAAGTGAAGATGTGGTTATTCCCATATTTAACTTATGCAACGATTCTTGCAATGCTTGTCGTCTTAGCATTAATGGCATTCATTGAAGCACAGCGACCTCAATTTATTTTTACATCAATTTTCAGTCTAGTTGTCATTGCTTCTTTCTTTTTTATACGAAAAAAGAAAGGTTCGTATGTTGAACAAGAGATTATCTCCAATCCTTCAAACCCTGAGAATCTATCATAAAGACAAATTTATGTTATGAGGTGATTATCTATGGAAAATGTAAACAATAATAAGAGTAAGGTTCAAGCTGTGATATTTGATTGGGCAGGTACAACAGTAGATTATGGCTGTTTTGCTCCAGTACAAGTATTTGTAGAGATTTTTAGAAAAAGAGGTATAGAGATTACAATTGAAGAAGCTCGAGAACCAATGGGATTGTTAAAAATAGACCATATTAGAGCACTTCTTGACATGAAACGGATTGCCCATTTGTGGCTAGCTGCATTTGACCGAGAACCAAATGAGGAAGATGTCCGGGCGTTATATATGGACTTTGAGGAAATGCTGTTTAAGGTGTTGAAAAACTTTGCTAAGCCGATACCAGGTGTTCTAGATTTAGTAAATGAATTAAGACAGCAAGAGATAAAAATTGGTACAACTACTGGTTATACGCGTGAAATGATTGATATTGTTGCACAGGAAGCTAAAAAGTTAGGTTATGAACCAGATTCGATTGTTTCATCGTGTGAAGTTCCAGAAGGACGTCCTGCACCATGGATGTGTTATGAAACGGCAAAGAAACTGAAAGTCTATCCATTTAGTGAAATGATAAAAGTTGGTGATACAGTTATAGACATTAAAGAGGGCATTAATGCAGGAATGTGGACTGTAGGTGTGCTAAAAGGTGGCAGTGAGTTAGGGCTATCTGAAGCAGAAGTTCGCCAATTAGATGAGGTTGAATTAAGAGAGCGAATGCAAATCGCTGAAACAAAATTTTTAGAAGCAGGAGCTGATTTTGTCATTGATGAGATTGGTGATTTATTAAGCGTTATTGAAGAAATTAATGTGATCATGGCTATGGAAGAAGAGACCGTTAATAGCTAGGAAAATAAAAGTGCATGAAAGAGTAGTAAAAAATATGTCGAATTAATTTTAAGAATATTATGAAAATTATATTGACCCGAAATAATGGTGGGTGCTATCATAAAACCAATAACTGGTACGGACGTCTTGACGTCGTTATCAGAAATAAATCACGTTAGGAGATTATACTATGGCTGAAACAAAAACATTAAGAGGTACAAAAGTAAAAATGACACCAAGTGAAGCAATCGTTGAAACATTAATCGCAGAAGGAGTTACACATATTTCTGGTATTCTAGGTTCTGCATTTATGGATATGCTTGATTTATTGCCAACTGCAGGTATTCGTTTTATTGGAGTTCGTCATGAACAAAGTGCTGCACATATGGAAGATGCTTATTGTCGAGTTTCAGGTGTAGCTGGAGTTGTTATCGGACAGAATGGACCTGGTATCACAAATATGGTGACATCAGTAGCGGCAGCTAATCAAGCTCACACTCCTATGGTTGTCATTTCTCCTTCTGCTGGAACACCAACTGTCGGTTGGGATGGATTCCAAGAGTGTGATCAAGTATCTGTCTTTAAAGCTATTACGAAAGAGACGGTACGAGTAACACATCCGGGGCGTGTAGCAGATTGTTTACGAACTGCGTTTCGTATCGCATACGCTGAGAGAGGTCCTGTTTTGTTCGATATTCCTCGTGATTATTTCTATGGCGAAGTGGAAGATCAAATTCTTCAACCACATCAATATCGAGTCGATTCAAGAGGATGTGGTTCATCAGCATCATTAGATCGAGCGGCAGAATTATTAGCTAACGCTAAGTATCCAGTCATCATCTCTGGTAGAGGGACAGTCGATGCAGATGGTATTGAAGAAATTAAAAATATTGCGGAATATTTAACAGCTCCTGTAGCTGTATCGTATATGCATAATGATGCATTCCCAGCTGACCATCCTCTAGCAGTTGGTCCTATCGGCTATATGGGTTCAAAGGCAGCTATGAATACATTGAAAAAGGCAGACGTTGTTTTAGCGGTAGGAACGAGATTATCTGTATTCGGAACACTACCATGTTATGACATTGATTATTTCCCAAAGGAAGCACAAATCATTCAAGTAGATATTAATCCAAGACAAATTGCTAGAACACATCCAGTGGAAGTAGGAATCATTGGAGATGCTCGAGAGGCAAGTAAAGAAATATTTAATAGATTGAAAGAAACGAAATCAAACCCAGAGCAAAATAAACAACGTCTTTCAGAAGTGACAGATGAAAAGCAACAATGGGAAGAGGAACTTGTTGAGTTAGCAATGGTGGATGGCGATCCAATTAATCCACGTCGTGCTTTACTAGAATTAACGAAAGTATTACCAGAAAACACAATTGTTACAACAGATATCGGTAATGTATCGTCTACGGCTAATGCTTATCTGAAATTCAACCAAAGTAGAAGACATATTGCGGCACTTACATTTGGAAATACTGGTTTTGCTTATCCGTCTGCTCTAGGAGCTAAATTAGCTGAGCCGAATTCACCAGTAGTAGCAATCGTCGGTGATGGTGCATGGGGTATGAGCTTACATGAGGTAAGTACAGCAGTGGAAGAGAACATTCCGGTTGTTGCATGTGTATTTAACAATAATGCATGGTGTGCAGAGAAGAAGAATCAAGTAGATTTTTATAATAATCGTTTTGTCGGTGCGGATATTGAAAACCCAGATTTTGCTGAAGTAGCTCGATCTATGGGAGCAGTTGGCATTCGAGTAGAAAAAGCAGAAGAGTTAGGGAAAGTAGTTTTAGAAGCTATTAAATCAAATAAACCTACTGTTATTGATATTCAAGTAGATGGAACTCAGCTAGCTCCACCATTTAGAAAAGATGCTTTAAAGATGCCTACAAGATTATTACCTAAGTATGCTCATTTAGATTATAAAAACTGGAACTAATTATCTTTTATCCCGTACAAACTGGCGCTGAGGATCCCACTTTAACACGAGCGGAAGCAGAAGATAAGTGGGAATTAAGCGTCAATAAGAACCTGATTGTTTTTAACATAAATGCGGATTCAACTTGTTTAGCCTGACAAGCATAAGATTGCTAGCAGAAGGAACTGTGGTTTTCATTTCCGGAAGAGTGATAGGTTATGCCCTCGAGAGGCTGGCTGGTGGAGTAAGACAACTAATGTTAGGTCGGGGATGAAGAAAAAACTCAACACTCAAAGTTTCACTTTATAGAGAAAGAAGGGATAGAGATGATTATTGGAGTACCAAAGGAAATTAAAAATAATGAGAATCGTATCGGGATGACGCCTGCTGGTGTAACAATCTTCAAAAATAATGGGCATGAGGTGTGGATTGAATCGGGAGCTGGAATCAATAGTGGATTTACAGATCAAGCTTATATCCAATCAGGAGCAAAAATCGTCCAAACAGCAAAGGAAGCTTGGTCAGCGGATATGGTCATAAAAGTAAAAGAACCTCTTCCAAGCGAATATACATTCTTTCGGGAAGGATTAATCCTTTATACGTATTTACATTTAGCTCCAGAGCCAGAACTTACAAAGGCTCTGATCGACCGTAAAGTTGTAGCAATTGCTTATGAAACTATTCAATTAGAAAATGGTTCACTGCCGTTACTTACGCCAATGAGCGAAGTAGCAGGACGCATGTCAGTTCAAATTGGCGCTCAGTTTCTAGAAAAAGCAAAGGGTGGAAAAGGTGTACTCATAGGTGGTGTACCAGGGGTTGCTCCAGCGGAAGTTGTTATAGTTGGTGGAGGAATTGTTGGTACAAATGCTGCTAAAATGGCGATTGGCTTAGGAGCAAATGTTACGTTGATAGATATTAATCCAGATCGTTTACGTCAATTAGATGACCAGTTCCAAGGTAGATTAACAACCTTGGTATCAAACAGTGTAAATATTGCTGAAGCTGTTAAAAAAGCAGATTTACTTGTAGGTGCAGTGCTGATTCCAGGGGCTCGTGCTCCCCGTCTAGTAACGGAGGACATGGTGAAAGAAATGGAAAAAGGCTCAGTTATCGTGGATGTAGCTATTGACCAAGGGGGTTCAATCGAAACAATTGATCGAATCACAACTCATAATGAACCTACTTATGAAAAACATGGAGTAGTACATTATGCAGTCGCTAATATGCCAGGTGCCGTTTCGCGAACATCAACTATTGCTTTAACCAATGTTACGATTCCTTATGGTGTACAAATAGCGAATAAAGGATATAAACGAGCTGCTCTTGAGAATAAAGCATTAGCGAAAGGCTTCAATGTGGTCAATGGTGAGATTACATATGAAGCTGTAGCCATTGCACATGGATATGAATATTGTTCAATCGATTCAGCATTAAGTAAAAGTCCTGTTTTGAATTAAAACGATTAGAGGGAGGTTTTACAATGAAATTAGAGGTTGAAGCGAAAAACCTTGTTCAGAAGGATAAAGATCATTTATGGCATGCGATGAATCGCTATGATGAAAAAGCAAATCCTATGATTGCAACTGGGGGCGATGGTTCCTGGTTCACTGACAGTAATGGCGATCGATATTTAGATGGTGTATCTGGTTTATGGTGTTTAAATCTAGGTCATGGTCGTAAAGAAATTGCTCAAGCCGCATATGATCAAATGGTGAATCTATCTTATTTCCCACTTACATTAAGTCATGAGCCAGCTATTGAACTCTCAGCTAAAATTAGTGAACATTTAAAAGGGTCATATAAAACGTTCTTTAGTAATAGTGGCTCTGAAGCAAATGAAACAGCATTTAAAATCGCTCGTCAGTATCATGCACAAAACGGTAATCCTTCCAAATATAAATTCATTTCTAGATATCGTGCGTATCATGGGAATACGTTCGCTGCGTTGAGTGCAACTGCACAGGCAAATAGAAGGGTGAAATATGATCCTGCAGTTCCAGGCTTCCTTCATGTTCCACCACCATATAGTTATCGAAGTATGTTTGGAGAGAATACGGAGAATACAGATTTACTAGCAGCAGAATACATTGACCAAGTGATTAATTTTGAAGGAGCAGAAACGGTAGCCGGTGTTATTCTTGAGCCATTTATCTCAGGTGGTGGTGTACTCATTCCTTCAAAAGAATATTTGACTAGAGTAGCAGAAATTTGTAAAAAGCATGATGTGCTATTAATTGTTGATGAAGTGGTGTCAGGTTTTGGTAGAACAGGGAAAATGTTCGGGTTCATGCACTCAGATGGTGTACAGCCTGATATTGTGACAATGGCCAAAGGATTAACTAGTGGTTATCTTCCATTAGGAGCAACTGCTGTGAAATCGGAAATCTATGAGAAATTCAAAGAAAATGGTAAATTAACTCATTTCAGACATGTATCCACTTATGGCGGTCATCCTGCATCCTGTGCTGTTGCATTGAAAAATATTGAAATACTAGAAAATGAAAAGATTGTTGAACGAGTGTCTGAATTAAGTAAATCTAGCTTAAGTGAATTATATGAATTAGATTCCCTTAGTAAAGTAGGAGAAGTACGGGGTGTCGGATTCTTATTTGGAATTGAACTAGTGGAAGATCAAAATACAAAAGAGCCAGTATCAGAGGAATTTATGGGAAAAGTCATAGGTATGTGTAAAGAGAAAGGATTAATCATCGGTCGGAATGGGGATACAGTACCTGGACTTGGAAATGTACTAATCATTGCTCCACCTTTAACTTCAACACCTCAAGATTTACGCTTTGTCATTGATACCGTCAAATGCGTATTAAATGAGTTATGTTAATTAAGGTAGTATGATGGAACCCCTATAGTAATGATAGTCATTATAGAGAATGGGTATGTATGCCTGAATCATTCAGCAAGCATGCCCATTTTTTATTCATGATCGGTATAAGTAGTGAGAACTGTGGAGGGAGATTTATGAAAGCTCAAGAAAGATTACTAGTCGTACTTGCTCATCCAGATGATGAATCTTTTATTTGCGGTGGAACACTTGCGAAAATCATTAAAAGAGGCGGGCATGTTACTCTCCTTTGTGCAACAAAGGGTGAAATGGGCAGACGTTTAGGAAACTCTCTATTGGCAACGAGAGAATCCTTACCGCAATTGAGAGAACAAGAGTTGAGAAATGCTTGTGATGACTTAGGCATATCGGATCTTCGTTTTATGAATATAAGAGATAAAACAGTAGAGTTTAAAGAGGTTGATTTTATAGTTGATTATATTTTGGATGTGATTCAAGAAATACAGCCTCAAGTTATGCTTACGTTTGATGAACAATATGGGGGCCATCCTGATCATTGTGCGATTGGCCGTGCGGCGACATTGGCTTTTAAGAAAGCTAAAACAAGGTATAATATTCCACTTCAAAAATTGTATTTTGTTTTATGGCATGCGATTCATAAAAAAATAACAAATAAGTACGACTTGAAAAGAATAATGGAGGTTGATATTACTGAAACGTTACCAGAAAAAATAAAAGCATTAAAATCTCATCATTCTCAAACAGTAGTATTCCAAGAATTGTGGGATGAAATAAAACCTAATTTGCCTTTTTTAGGGGACTACGAATACTTCTTGCAAGCGAAGATTGAAGAAGAGAGAGACTTCTTTCAAAATATAGATTTGAATAATGCTTTTTAAGATTCACTAATATGAATAGAAAAAGGGGGGAGCTTTAAAATGGAGCTGAAAAAATATAAAATCAATGAAGAGTTAGATGATGTCGAAAGCACGGACCAAACTCTATTAGTTGAAAAGAAACAATCAAAGGCTCTTTTAATTTTGAAAGGTGTTGCTTTTACATTTTTCATTGCTCTTTTAGGATTAGGCTTATCTAAACTTACAGGATTTAATAGAATTGGGTCACTTGCTTGCTCAATTCTAATTGCAATCGTATATCGTCAAATGATTGGCTATCCAGAGAAATTTCGTATAGGGATCGAGTTTTCTGCCAAAAAACTACTTCGTTTTGCTATTGTTTTATACGGTTTGAAATTAAATATTGATATTATCCTTAATCAGGGACTTCCGTTATTAGTTCGAGATATAGGGACTGTAGCTTTTGCAATTATAGTGATGATGTTACTAGCAAAATGGTTAAAAGCTGATACATCTATTTCTATTCTTATTGGAGTGGGAACAGGTGTATGTGGTGCAGCGGCGATTGCAGCGATTTCTCCTATAGTAAAAGCAAAAGAAGAAGATACTGCGATAGGAGTAGGAATCATTGCTTTAATGGGTACTCTGTTTTCCATTATATATACATTAATTCGTCCTCTTATTCCTCTGTCGGCAGAAGAATATGGTATTTGGTCTGGTATTAGTCTTCATGAAATAGCGCATGTTGCATTGGCTGGTGCTCCAGCAGGTGAGGATGCCTTAGCGATAGCCTTATTAGCCAAGCTTGGACGCGTCTTTTTACTAATTCCTTTATGTTTGATTTTTATGTATTGGATGAAAAGACGCTCAAAAAGTAAGTCAGGTGTGGAAGCCAAAATCGATTTTCCTTGGTTCCTTGTTGGATTTATCATCATGAGCCTTGTGGGTAGTTATATGTTTGGTACGTATATTCCTGTTTCACCAAGGGTTATGGAAGCGATTTCTAATATGAGTACATTTATTCTAACAATGGCTATGGTTGGACTAGGTTTAAATGTTAGCTTTCAAACACTTCGTACAAAAGCTATGCGTCCTTTGATTGCTATGACAATCACGTCTGTATTACTGTCACTACTTACTTATTTTATCGTGTGATTGGAAGTGCAAGAACGATTGTAAGATAGTACTCGATAACTGATTTATTTGAATATTTAAATCAATTAAGATATAATATGATGATTGATACGAACATCCTAACGTCTTATATTTTGGGGGAACTTTTATGAAGTTAGATAATACTAATCCAATCCCTTTACATGTTCAATTGAAAAATATATTAGAGGATCAGATTCTACAAGGTTTTTATAAGGAAAAAATCCCAAGTGAAAGAGAGCTTATTGACATGTATTCTGTTAGTAGGAGTACGGTAAGAGAAGCTGTCTCTATTTTAGTGCGTGAAGGCATTTTAGAAAAAAGACATGGTAAGGGGACCTTTGTATCGCTTAAGCCAGTACAAGAATGGCTTAAAATGATTAGCTTTACTGAGACTACTAAAAATATGGGCATTCAACTGTTAGATCACGGTCGTGTAGCTACGCCCGAGAATATTGCAGATGTTAATGGATTTGAGGATGAAGTCTATCATATTAAAAGATTAAGAATTAAGGAAAATGTACCAATAGCGATTGAATTACATTACTATCCTTTAGAGCTTGGAGAACAACTGTCAAAATATGATTTAAGTACAACGGTTTTATATGATGTACTTGAAGATGATCTTCATATAAACTTTTTTGAAGCAGAGCAAATTATTACATGCAGTATTCCGACAGAAGAAGAAGCCCAACATTTAGGAATATCAGACTCAACTTGTTTATTAATTACAGAACGTATGATTTTTGATGGCGATGGAAATTTAGTGGAATATTACAAAGGGTTATTTAGATCTGATATGTATTCTTTTGCCATGAAGATGTCACGTAAGAACTACTAGCGTTATTTCGCGTGACTACGTCATTTATTCAAACGATTTTCTGTAATTTATCCTATTTGGGAAAAAATGAATGTATGGTACATTTAATGTATACATTGTGTTGAACTAAATGCATAAAGGGGTATGTATATGTGTTTATGTAATAATATTATTCAATCGGCAATGGCTATAGAGCGTCAAAAAGAGTTAGAAAAGCAAAAACGTCTATCGGATACAAATACTAAGCCTTCGGTAAGCGAATGGCTTTCTACCCTTAAAGCTAGGATGATAATTCCTAAAGATTAAAAAAAGCACTTCTATTATCTACAATAGAAGTGCTTTTTTTCGGTATATCCATTTAAACAATCGACATTAAGAAAGCTAAAAGAAAAAGATAGAAAAAATTTTAAATAAAATCAAAAAAATATGAATTATAAGTAAATTTATTTCATTGGAAAAGGTAAGTAGTAGAATGGAAATATGACGTATTTTTCTGTTCCTGTGGGAGCTAAAATTCCCCCTTCCAAATGAAGAAGAGATATTATCCTTTCAGCAGGAGATTAAGAAATAGATAATTCTTTGGAACAAATGAAAATCTTCAGCAATCAAAGCTTCACTGTATTGAAATGACTAATAAATGAAAAGGGAGCGATTTACATGAATAATGAAACAGCTTGTGGAACTAATAAACTAGGCGTTGTTCTCATGGTCATTGGTGTCATAACCATCATCCCTGTAGTTGTTGCTATTATAATGAAATATAAAAAATAATAAGGTAAGTAAAAAAGGGCATTGGCCCTTTTTTTATATTCTAATTATTGTTTTTCTCTCTTTTAATGGCGATTTGATATTTTTCTAAATATATACCGATTAGCATTCCAGCTAATAAAAATGGATAAAATGAGTGAATGGTATAAGTTTGAGCTTCATTACTCCAATAAACAGCCAGCCATGAAGAGGATTCACTTAAATGAATGGTTGAGCCAATCATTAATAGATGTAAGATGAACCATACAATAGTTAGAGTTCCACTTCCAAACTGAATATAGGAAGCAATGAAGGCAATAATAATAGAAATCAAAAGAATGACAAATACATTTGTAGGTAGCATAATGGATTGAAAAGATGCTACTTCTGTAAGCTTTGTTAATAAAATTCCAAAAAAGAATAAGCTACATGTATATGAGATAAAGATGGAAGCTTTACTATATTTATATTTGGTAATGAGCAAGGATATAGCAGAAATGAGTAAAATGAGTGCTTGTATGTATTCACGTTCATTCCATATTAAAGCAATGGCTACAATTATGGCAAAAAAAACGTTTACCATATCTATTTTTCTAATAATACTAATAAACATTTAGTTCACGTCCTCTCCTAATAACAGTATACCCTTATTTACTAAAGAGAAATCTTACAGTCAAGAAAACTTTGGTATTATTGACGTCCAAAGTTTTCTTGACTGTAAAATACATTGTTTATTTGCTGAATATATGGTAAATTAATGATAATGTTGTCAAGAATGTAGGAGGTGGACTGCGTGACTACATTTCTCACAGTTCTACTAGTTATTGTTTGTATTGCATTAATCGTGATGGTATTACTTCAATCAGGAAAGAGCGCAGGACTTTCAGGAGCTATTTCTGGAGGAGCAGAACAACTATTTGGAAAACAAAAAGCACGTGGAATTGATTTAGTTCTTCATAGAATTACAATCGTGTTATCGGTTTTACTATTTGTTCTTACTATTGCACTTGCGTATTTCGGATTATAAGATATAATCCATGAAAACCAGCCTAAGCTGGTTTTTTTATTTGTTTATCAAACCTTCTCTCATTTCCATATTGCGAGGTAGCTTAAGTGATTTTTGTCTCTTAAGGTGATTTTCAAAGAGATTCGGGGCTATAAGTAAAAAATCACCTGACTGTTGTAGTAGGGTGGATGAATGCAATTATTATTTGTGAAATTAATACAATCTTAACAATCATTTACTACTCTTAGCATATAAGTTATTGAAAGAGGGATGAGATGATGAAAAGGAATGTTTATATTTCAATTACTGTTATTGCATCTACTATTTTTCTTGGCTTTGCCATCTTTTTTCTTTTCGTAAATCAACCAAGTCAGCAAGCAGTCGTATCTAAATCAGACCCATTAGAAGCTAAAGGAGAAGACAAATACAGTAAATATAAGCCACCTAGTATAGAAGATGTTCCTGATGGTGAAGAAGGAGAACTTATTAAACTAGGGTATAAGTATTCTACGGAAACAGCGACGGCTTTAGATGGTTATGTTGGAAATACTTTGTCTTGCGCTAGTTGTCATGCTAACGGTGGTATGGATGGATCATTAGATTTAGTGGGGATTACGAAGACATATCCCATGTATAATCCTAGAGCGGGAAAAGAGGTTACGGTAGAAGATCGTATTAATGGCTGTTTTCGAAGAAGTATGAACGGCAAACCTTTATCGAAGGATGGTCCAGAAATGAAAGAAATGGTGGCCTATTTTGATTATATATCACAAAATGTACCTGATGGAACAAAGGAAAGACCTTGGGCTAAATTAGCAAAAATTGAAGGGGAGCTTCCGGAAAAACCGAATGTAGACAATGGAAGAGAAATTTATCAAGCAGCTTGTGCTAGTTGCCATGGTCAAAACGGTCAAGGTGCTAACAATGGTTTAGCATTATGGGGAGATAATTCTTATAATATTGGTGCTGGAATGACACGTTTAAGAACAGCGGGTGGTTTTATAAAAGCATATGTGCCGAAAGCAACTATGGGAGGATATGAGCAAGGTTCACTTACGGATGAAGAGGCTCTTAATATTGCGGCTTATATTAATTCTCAAAACCGCCCTGATTTTCCGGATAAAATCCATGATTGGCCAAATGGAGATGCACCTGATGACGTAGCATATGAGACATTGGCTCAAAAAAAGAAAATGAATAAATGATTAATATATAAAGGGACTATTTATTTGGATAGTCTCTTCTGTTTGTCTAAAGTCTTTTTTACATAGATGTGTATCCTCTCGTTTTTGTGAAAATCTTAGTAAGAAGATAAAGAAAATAGAAATATGTTACGATAGAAGCTATGTAAGTGGCTAAAGTAACAACGGAAAATATGGTGATAAATTACAAAAACGTTATGACTTACAAATGATTTTTTGATAAACGGTCAAAAAATTTACTTTTGGGAGGAGCTTAAATAATGAGAGTTGCATTGTCATGGAGTGGTGGTAAAGATGCCTGTTTTTCTGTACATAAACTAAAGGAGCAAGGATTTGAAGTCGTATGTTTATTAACAACCATCCCAAAAGAGCTAAATGTAACTTTCGGACATGGCGAAAAGAAGGAAGCAATTGAAGCCCAAGGCAAAGCGCTTGATATTCCTATTGAATGGATTGATTGTACTTTTTCAACCTATACCGAAGATTTTGTTTCTAAGGTTAAAAAGGTAAAAGAGCAATATGATATAAAAGCAATAGCATTTGGGGATTTATATTTAGAGGAACATCGTGAATGGGGAGAGCAGGTAGCATTAAAGGCCGAATTACAAGCTTTATATCCTTTATGGATGAAAGAAAGTACGGCCCCAATTGCTTTACAGCAATTCGTACAATCTGGTTATCGGGCTAAAGTTATTAGAATCATGCAACAACATTTTTCACAAGATTGGGCAGGACGAGAAGTGGATCAAGAGTTTTATAATGATATTATAAAACTTCCTATCTGTCCAATGGGAGAGAAAGGAGAATATCATACATTTGTATATGATGGACCTTTGTTTAAGCAAAAAGTAACCTTTAGCAAAGGAACTCTCGAACAGTTAGAATCAACATGGCGATTGCATTTAAATAATATTGCTCTTGAGCAAAGATAAGCTCGCAAATTCTTTAACTAGAGAGACTATTTTACCTTGAAATAGTCTCTTTTTTAGTCCCTCGAGGTCATACGAGATAGTGTTTCGTTAGAAAAAGTTGTGATGTGGACAGTAAATAAGGAGACACGGACAGTAAAATTCGTGATACGGAATGTAATAAAGGCTCCATATTGTTAATAGTTAGACATATTAACAATAAATGTCTTTCTTTTACATATGTCATAATGGAAGTATAAAAAACTTCCAAATTATGGGGTGAGTAAAGGTGAAGGAAGCTTTGCGAGGAAAAAACATTCTGATTGTGGAAGATGAAAATAATATTCGTAAAATCATTAGATTGTATTTGGAAAGAAATGGTTTTGAAGTCTTAGAAGCGGAAGATGGAGAGAGTGCTCGTTCTCAATTTCTAAAGTATGATCCTTGTTTTGTTATATTAGATGTTATGCTACCCAAAGAAAATGGAATGAGTTTGTGTAATTGGATTCGCAACGAGTTAAAAAGTAATGCTCCTATTATTATAGTTAGTGCTAGAGGTGATGAGGCGGATCGTATTAAAGGACTTGAAAAAGGAGCTGATGATTATTTGTCGAAGCCCTTTAGTCCAATGGAGTTGGTCACAAGAGTTGAAACAGTTTTGCGGCGTACAGCAAATCGATGCAGTAAAATTAGCTATCTGGGCTTAACGATTAAACCTATTAAAGGAATAGTAAGATATGAAGATAAAGTTATTGATTTAACGCTCTTTGAATACAAATTACTTCACTTTTTAATGCAAAATCCGAATCAACTATTAACGAGAGAACAGTTAATGGATGTTCTGTATGAGCATGGTGAAAAAGTGATTAATGATCGGACAATTGATGTGCACATTACTCATTTACGCTCTAAGCTCAATCAATATAGCAATCATTCATTTATCCTAACAGTCAGAGGAATGGGATATAAATTTAATGTGTAAAATCTGTTTCCGACACAACTCGAAAAAATGAGGTGTGTCGGAACGTTTTTTCATAGCAAAATCCTTGGAAGTTTGTTTAAATAAAGGAAGTTAGTGTTTCAATATTCTTAGGGAATTTAAACTAATACCGTTTTTTCTTAAAAATAACATCATATAGACATTCGTCTAGTTTCAGTGCCTGTACATGTCATAACTGTTAAGGGATGACATATGCAGCTTGATGTCATAGATTAGTTGGTTCGACTTATGTTCTTCAGAGCTGTCCACGGCACTGACGCTTTTCTAATAAAGGGGTTTTGAAATATGAAATTGAAGACACCAGAACCGTTTACTTTTGAAGGTGGTAAACGAGCGGTTTTATTATTACATGGTTTTACTGGAAATTCTTCTGACGTGAGAATGTTAGGCCGTTTTTTAGAACAACAAGGTTATACTTGTCATGCTCCTCATTATAAAGGTCACGGAGTACCACCTGAAGAACTAGTAAGATACGGTCCTAAAGATTGGTGGAAGGATGTTTTAATGGGTTATGACTTTTTAAAAAGGAAAGGGCACGAAGAAATTGCTGTAGCTGGATTGTCTTTAGGTGGCGTATTTTCTTTGAAATTGGGTTACAATGTACCTATTAAGGGAATAATTCCAATGTGTGCACCTATGTCTTTTAAGAGTCAGGAGCAAATGTACGAAGGTGTTTTGGATTATGCTAGACAATATAAACGAAGAGAAGGAAAATCAAAGGAACAGATTGAATTAGAAGTTGGACAAATTGCTCCAATGACAACGTTAGAATCCCTGCAACAGTTAATTGCAGGTGTGAGAGATTCTATTCATAACATTGAAGTTCCTACATTTGTAATTCAAGGACGAAAAGACAATGTTATTAACCCTGATAGTGCAAATATTATATATAATGAAATTAGTTCAACAAAAAAAGAAATAAAATGGTATGAGGAATCTGGACATGTTATTACGCTCGATAAAGAAAAAAGCCAATTACATCAAGATGTATATGACTTTTTAGAGCAATTAAACTGGAAAGAATAGCTTTTTACCCTTAAGAAAAGGGAGGTTGTATAAGAATGGAAGAAAACATTCGATATTATTTTGATCGGTTACTTCAGTTTATGAGAGAAGAGTCTTATAAACCAATGACCGTTCAAGAATTAGAAGAAGTATTAGGTATTAAAGAGTCAGAGGATTTTAAGAGTTTTGTAAAAGCGTTAGTGAAAATGGAAGAACAAGGTCTTGTTGTTCGCACAAGAAGTAATCGCTATGGTATGCCGGAAAAAATGAACTTGGTACGTGGTAAATTAACGGCTCATGCTAAAGGATTTGCTTTTGTGACACCAGAAGAACCTGGAATGGATGATATTTTTATTCCTCCACATGAAACGAAAAATGCGATGCATGGTGATATCGTACTCGTTCGTGTTTCTTCGCAGAGCTCAGGCTCAAGAAGAGAAGGTAGCGTCGAAAAAATCATTGAGCGTGGATTAACACAAGTAGTTGGTACGTATTCAGAGAGCAAATATTTTGGATTTGTCGTACCAGATGATAAAAAGATTGTAAATGATATTTTTATCCCTAAAACAGCAAAAATGGGAGCTGTGGATGGTCATAAGGTGGTTGTTCGATTAACAGCTTATCCAGAAGGAAGAGCTAGTGCTGAGGGTGAAGTTATTCAAATCCTTGGTCATAAAAATGATCCAGGTGTTGATATTCTATCTATCATTCATAGCAATGGTTTACCACTAGAATTCCCAGAGGATGTTTTGAAACAAGCGAAGGAAACGCCTGAAACAATTTCGGAGAGTGACTTAGAAAATCGACGAGATCTACGAGATGAAGTTATCGTAACTATTGACGGTGCAGATGCGAAAGATTTAGATGATGCTGTTACGGTAACGAAACTTGAAAATGGAAACTATAAATTAGGAGTACATATTGCCGATGTTAGTCACTATGTTACAGAAGGAAGCCCGATTGATACGGAGGCCTATGAACGTGGTACAAGTGTATATTTAGTAGACCGTGTTATTCCAATGATTCCTCATCGGTTATCTAATGGCATTTGTTCATTAAATCCTAAAGTAGACCGTTTAACTCTATCATGTAATATGGAAATTGATGACCAAGGTACAGTTGTTAAACATGAAATTTTTCAAAGTGTGATCAAAACAACTGAAAGAATGACCTATTCCGATGTGAATAAAATTTTAGTTGATCAAGATGAAGCACTTAGAAAAAAATATGAGGCACTGGTTCCAATGTTTGAGAGAATGGAGAAGCTCGCAAGCATTCTTCGTGAAAAACGTATGCGTCGAGGTGCGATTGATTTTGACTTTAAAGAATCAAAAGTTCTAGTTGATGAAGAAGGTCATCCGACAGATGTTGTTCTTCGAGAGCGCTCTGTTGCTGAAAAATTAATTGAAGAGTTCATGCTAGTTGCTAACGAAACGGTAGCTGAGCATTTTCATTGGATGGACGTTCCATTCATTTATCGTATTCATGAAGATCCAAAAGAGGAAAAGTTACAACGCTTCTTTGAGTTTATTACGAATTTTGGATACGTAGTAAAAGGGAAAGCTAATTCTATTCATCCACGTGCGCTTCAGGAAATTATTGAAGCGGTGGAAGGGAAACCAGAAGAAATGGTTATTTCAACGGTTATGTTACGCTCTATGCAACAAGCGAAATATGATCCTGAGAGCCTTGGACATTTTGGGTTATCTACAGAGTTTTATACGCATTTTACATCTCCAATTCGTCGTTATCCGGATTTAATTGTCCACCGATTAATTCGAACTTATTTAATTGAAGGGAAATTAGATGGAGCGACTAAAGATAAATGGGCACATCTTCTTCCAGAAATAGCGGATCATACGTCAAAACGTGAACGTCGAGCTGTTGATGCAGAGCGTGAAACAGATGATATGAAAAAGACAGAATTTATGTTGGATAAAGTTGGCGAGGAATATGATGGTATTATCAGTTCCGTTACGAATTTTGGAATGTTCGTTGAGTTAGAAAATACGATTGAAGGTCTGGTACATGTTAGTGCCATGAATGATGATTATTATCGTTTTGATGAGCGACATTTAGCTATGATTGGTGAACGAACTGCTAAGGTATTCCGCATTGGTGATGAAATTACGATAAAAGTTACAAATGTAAATAAGGATGAACGTGCTATTGATTTCGAAGTAGCAGGCATGAAAAATAACCGCAGACGTGAGAATCATGAGAAACGAGTTTTTAATGCTGGTGGTCGAGATCGAAAACGAGGTAAGGGTTCATCATCAAACGGAGAAGGACATTCTCGTAGAAGAAAAAGAAAAGATGAACGTGTGAAGCCAAGTTCAAAATCGGGATCTTCTGCTGGACGAAAAGGGAAAAAAGAGAAAAAGTTCTTTGAAAATGTACCAAAAAATAAGCGTAAGAAGAAATCGAAAAGAAGATAAAGAAAGACTTTGACTGATTGTGGGTATCATTTAGTAATGAGTAGCTGTATCAATTGAAGTACCGCTTATTACCTGTAGAATGGAATAAAGTGCGTGTGAGAGCCTTTTAAACAGGCTCTCTTTCCGCTATTATAGAAGAACAGATGTATTTTCGTTTAAAGGAGTCAGGAGGAGTATTGCATGGCTAAAGGTATGGGAAAACAAGTTGCACAAAACAAAAAAGCCTATCATGATTATTTTATAGAAGAAACATATGAAGCCGGTATTGTCTTACAAGGTACAGAAATCAAATCCATACGAGCAGCTCGATTGAATTTAAAGGATTCTTATGCTCGTATTCAAAATGGAGAAATGTATTTATACAACCTGCACATCAGCCCATATGAGCAAGGTAATAGATATAATCATGACCCATTACGTACACGTAAACTGTTGCTTCATCGTCGTGAAATTAACAAATTAATCGGTGAAACAAAGGAACAAGGATATGCGTTAATTCCTTTAAAAGTTTATTTGAAAAATGGCTTTGCCAAAGTTTTAATTGGACTAGGAAAAGGGAAGAAGCAATACGATAAACGTGAAGATTTAAAACGAAAAGAAGCAAAACGTGATATTGAACGTGCTTTCCGTGATCGTCAAAAAATGTAGTTAGTACAAAGGGGATGCTCTGAAATGTAAGTAATATTGTTAGCAATTAGCACAGTATGCAGTAACTGACAATTGCATTTCGGTCACTATATGTTATAATTCTTATACAGAATGATAACTGAATAAGAAAGCAAATGAGCTTACTATTCATTTTCGTTCGTTCCTTATATCATGGGGACGTTACGGATTCGACAGGGGTAGTTTGAGCTTAAGTTGCGAGTCGAGGGGATCGGCCTCGTTAAAACGTCAAAGCCTATAACTGGCAAACAACAAAACAACTTCGCTTTAGCTGCTTAATAACAGTCTATAGCGGTTCCTCCCTCCATCGCCCATGTGGTAGGGTAAGGGACTCACTTTAAGTGGGCTACGCCGGATCTCGCCGTCTGAGGGAAAAGGAAGAGAGTAATCAGACTAGCAATGTGGAAGCCTGTCGATTGGCTGAAACATTTGCGAATTGCTAATAAATCGACTACACTCGTAGAAGCTTAAGTGGCAATATTTCTGGACGTGGGTTCGACTCCCACCGTCTCCACCAAATACATATTTTGGTGGTTTTTTATTTTTTGTGATTGGAAGCATATTTTTGCCGTTTTGGCAACGATATGCTTCATTTTACTTTCGGCAAAAATATGCTTCAATATTTAGATAAACAGATGTAAATCTATTGTTACCAAAGAAAGCTTAAATAAACAGATATTAATACATAATAATGAATTTACAATAACTAAAGAAATAATAGTAATACTACACGACGACTCAGATTTTTAACAATGTAGATTTAAGGCGTATCAATACTTTGCTTGATCGTCTATTTTTTATTCATTTTATCCCTACATTTTGGAGATTTGTCGAGTCCTTTATCGCTAAATTGATTAAGTTAAGATTAGTGTTGATCCAATTGTTGAACTAACCAGCTAATACAATAGTTGCTGTTAATCCAGCAATAAATGATTAAATCTTCTTCAACTATTAGGTGCATTACTCGAATAATAGCAGCTGTGAGCAGCTTCTTTTTTGTTATTGCACTAATACGATCGGGTGCAAATGTTGAATAACATATTATCATTCTAGTATTACTCCCCTTCTATTTGTCTATACTATAGAAAATAGGCGAGGTGAATAATAGAATGATAGTATCAGAGGCGTGGAAGTTATATAAGGCTGACAAACAGATTCAAGGTTATTCGGCTCAGACATTAAAAGCGTACAAGGTTCAATTAAATTTACTTATTAAGTATATGGGTGATATTTCACTTAAAGATATAACAACAGATTCTTTAAAGCTATATCTTGGAGAAGTTGCTGTGGAATTGAAGCCATCTAGTTTGGGACATAGAATTCGTTTTATAAAATCCTTATTTAGATGGGCGCAAGATGAAAATATTCTGAATGGGAATCCAGCTTCAAAGATTAAAGAACCGAAATTGGATATTAGAATTCCGAAATTCTTATCCGAAGAGGAGATTGAACATTTAAGAGAGGCTTGTTTTACAACTCTTGAAAAGGCACTATTTGAATTTATGTATTCAACTGGTTGTAGAATTGGAGAAGCAGTTAATTTAAATCGGTACTCAATTAATTTTTCAAATCAATCTGTTATTGTTCTAGGAAAAGGAAATAAAGAAAGAGAAGTATACTTTAATACGAGATGTGAAATATGGTTGAAGAGATATTTAACTGAGAGAAAAGATAATCACGAGGCCTTATTTGTAACAACTAGGTCTCCACATCGTAGGAGTATTTCGCAAATGAGGTACATTATTAAACAGTTATCTAAACGATCTGATATCAATAAAAGTATTCATCCGCATCAATTAAGACATAGTTATGCAACCACTTTATTAAATAATGGAGCACCGTTAGAAGTTATTCAAAATCTAATGGGACACGAAAAAAGTGAAACGACTAAAATTTATGCCTATTTAAGTGGTACGTTACGTAGAGAATTATATAAAAAATATTTCTAAAGCAAAGTAGGGTGCCGATAAAAGGCAGCCTTCTTTTTATTGAACAAACGGGGCAGCATTCCTGTAATGAATGAAAATGAGATTTGAACACAAAAAAACCCCCTTGGTATGATGAAGGTGTCCTAGAGCTCGCCAGCGAAAAGGACAATTACATCAAGACCAGGAGGCCTATCATGAATTATAACCAAAATAAGAAAATCGCTCAAATCACTTCTGACACATTGATTGTAGGTATTGATATCGCAAAATTCAAACATGTAGCTAGAGCTCAAGACTTTAGAGGTTTAGAGTTTGGTTCGCCTTGTTACTTTGAAAATACGAAAGAGGGATTACAACATTTTATTGATTGGATCACCAAGCTTATGCGAATTCAAGAGATGAATCATGTGATTGTTGGTATGGAGTCAACAGGTCATTATTGGCTTAATTTAGCTCATATTTTGAAAGAATATGAGATTAAGTTTGTGGCAGTTAATCCATTACACGTAAAGAAATGTAAGGAGTTAGACGATAACTCACCGACTAAAAATGATGTGAAAGATGCGAAAGTCATTGCACAATTGGTCAAGGATGGGAGGTTCGCCGAACCTGTTATTCCACAAGGGGTCTATGCGGAACTCCGAGTGGCTAAAAAAGTGCGTGATCTCTTAACTGTTGATCAACAAATTGTGCAAGGTCAAATGCATAACTGGATCGATCGTTATTTTCCTGAGTTCCTTACGGTTTTTAAAAACTGGGAAGGTAAGGCAGCTCTACAATTATTAAAACTAAATGTACTGCCACATGAACTCGTAGAGTTCTCTGATCAAGAACTATTAACGCATCTAAGAAAGGCAGTTACATGTAGTGTCGGTCTTAAAAAGATTCAGGCGATAAAACAGGCAGCCAGTATGTCTATTGGTATTCGACAAGGTGCTGATATGGCGAAATTAGAATTACAAACATTGATTGATAAATATGAATTAATTAAGTCTAAATTCGAAGAATTAGATACTAAAATAGATCAATTAATTGACCAAATACCTGGCGTTCAACAAATGCTTGCCATCAAAGGTATCGGAAGAGATACTGTCGCAGGCTTTTTTGCCGAAGTTGGAGATCTAAATGCGTACGCTCACCCTCGGCAAATCATAAAGTTAGCTGGGTTAAGTCTCAAAGAAAATACGTCTGGTAAGCACAAGGGACAAACAAGAATTACAAAGCGAGGAAGAAAGAAACTACGTGCATTATTGTTTAGGGTTTGTATGATACTCGTAGCGAAGAATTCAGCGTTCAAAACCCTTCATGCCTATTATACACAACGGTCTAATAATCCTTTGAAAAAGATGCAGTCTATTATTGCTTTGTGTAATAAACTTATTCGTATCTTATTTGCCATCGGCAAAAAACAGTTTGAATTTCAAGAAGATAGAATGTTAAAAGATATTCCTCATATGGAAGGTTATCAGAAGGTAAAAGCAGTCGCTTAACTCTTGCTTGGATAGGATTGAAGAGTCGAAATGTATCAATGGTTATTGGACAACTGAAGCACGTATTAGTCAGTCAAGCAACTAAACTTCGGGCATGGACCCTGTGGGGCAGCATAACTGACATCCACCTCATGGAAAGTTGGACGAAGGAATTTGAGAGCGAAGACTCTGTGAGACATGGGAGGGTTGACCTCCATGAGACATGTGGACATCCATTAAGTGCGATCATAATATAATTATTATCCAATTTTTGTATAAGGTTGGCTAGTGGGCTATGAGTCTTTTTTTAAAAAATATCCAAAATTCCCCTTATGAGATAGTTTTAGCTATAAAAGAGATAGCTAATGATATCAAATGACTATGAAATTCTAAGAAAACAGGAGAAATCGAGAGATTTCGTTTCAAATATTGAGGGAGTTTAGTTGAGTAATGTATTTGAAAAAATTACAATGGAATGTTAACATTTCGGGGGGATATAACCGTAAAAAAGTCGAAGTTTTGTAAGCAAAGAATTCGACTTTTTTATTTACCTTATAGATTTTTAGAAATCAGGTACACACGAAGTTATTGTAAAGTCAGGGCAAGTAATCATTGTTGTATAGAATATAACTTGCCCTGTCTTGTATTACTAAGTATTAGATTATTTTTATCAAAAATATTATTGATTAGTTCAAGGGTTATTGTCTTATTTTCTATCGTTTTTTCTTAAACCAAGTAAACCAGCTAAACCAATTAAACCAATCCAACCCCAATCCATGCCGTCATCGTCATTAGTATCAGTGTTATCATCATTTTGAGCAACATGGATGACTTTGTTGTCAGTAATGTGGTTATTAGCATAACCAACTGACGTACCATACAGCATTGCAGATAACAATAGGGCAAAAGATGAATAAAGAATTTTTTTAAACACAGTTTTTTCCTCCAATCATAAGTAATAAGGTTATTATTTGTGATTTAGAGAAAATTATTCAAGTCAAAAGGGGAATTTATCTTCCCCACAATCTTTCCGTATCAATCACTACTATTTCTAGACCATCTATTCGTTTATGGATAATAGGGTTTTTAAAAGGGTCATAAATCTTAGCTTCAGTTGACTTACGAGCACGAACATTGACCCCTAAAATACTTTGAATACTGTTGTGTGAAGACATTTGTGTTCCATCTCCTTAAATTAATTTTATTATGTGTTGCTGTTAAAAAAAATTCAAAGTAGAGCTTTTGGAAACTAAAGAGTAATTATGTATTCATAATTTCTTATGCAACTATCGGGG
>NZ_CABKRX010000064.1 GCF_902374955.1 Bacillus massilioanorexius | reverse complement strand
GTCTTTGCAAGCTACGACACATGCGTTACAGCCATTACAACGAGCTTGATCTATATAAAAGCCTAATTGAGCCATGTTTTATTCCTCCCTACGCTTTTTTTACTTCTGCCAGATTAGTATGTTGTGGGTTACAATGGAATGGTGAAGCTTTCTGACTTGTAAGAACGTTGATTGCTCCACGTTTATCTACACCATTTTCATCTGGGTTATACCAGCCCCCCTGTGGTAACCCAACTACCCCTGGCATGAATCTGCTTGAAACTTTTGCAGGGATGACCATTTTTCCACGATCATTAAAAATTTCAACCTTGTCCCCATCTTTAATTCCACGTTTGTCCGCATCAATAGGATTAATCCAAAGCTCTTGCGTTTGAACTTCTTCCATCCAGTCACTTGTATCCCAAGTTGAGTGACAACGTCTTTTCACATGCCAACCGAATACTTGTAATGGATATTTTTTCGTTAATTTACTTTCAGGTCCTTCTTCAACAGCAACATGCTTAGGAACAGCTGGGATGTTCTCTGGATCATTCATATCGTATAGCATTTTTGAGAACAACTCGATTTTTCCAGAAGGTGTTTCAAACGGATTATTTTTTAAATCTTCTATTTGTTTTTTGAAATTCACAACTGTAACATCTTTGAATTTATGAACACCGTTTTTCTTCAGCTCTTCATATGTTGGGAAACCTGGAATCATCTTGTTTGATTCATCAATCATCCACTTAACCCATTCATCTTGTGTTCGACCTTCTGTAAATTCTTTTTCAATTCCTAGCTCAGCAGCCAGTTTACTCATCCACTCATATTCCGTTAGGGAACCGTATAATGGCTCAACCACTTTTTGTGATAGGAAAATGTGTTGGCCATAGCTCCACGGTGGAACTAAGTCGTTTTGTTCAAAGAATGTACATGTTGGTAAAACAATATCCGAATACTTTGCAGATGGAGTCATATAAATATCAGAAGTTACAATAAATTCACACAGTGACTCATCTTCTAAAATTTCGATTGTTTTATTAATATCTGAATGTTGGTTTACAAGACAGTTTCCTGCCATATTAAAGATCATCTTAATATTAGAAGGTAATGTTTTCCCTTCTTCTAGCCCTTTTACACCATCTTTTACTCCCATTTCTTTACCACGAACAATTGCATCGGTATATTTGAAGCATGGAATACCAATTCCCAATGGATTATCAGGGATTGGGAAAGGAACACACGGAGCAAGTGCCATCATTGGAGCACCAGCACCTGCCCATCCTCCACTAATACCGATGTTGCCAGTTAATGCAGCTATAAGTGAGCCGCCACGAGACATCTGTTCACCATTCATATGACGGTTAATACCATTTCCTTGTACCCAAGCCATTGGTTTTGTAGTGGCTACTTCACGTGCTAACTGTTTAATTCGACTTGCAGGTAATCCAGTTATCTTAGCTGCCCATTCTGGTGTTTTTGGCGTTTTATCTTTCACACCCATAACATAGCTGTAATAAGATTCTCCTGCTGGAACACCTTCTGGCATATGTGCTTCATCATGACCAATACAGTATGTGTCTAAAAATTTCTTATCATGTAAGTTTTCCGTAAACATTACATAAGCCATGGCAGCTATTAAAGCATTATCTGTTCCTGGTTTAACCGGGAACCAATCATCTGCTAGAGCTACTTCTGTATCTGTCTTTCTTGGATCGATAGTGTAAATTTTTGCACCCTTAGCCTTTGCCATACGTAAATACATATTAAAATGTCCAAAAATGGTTTCAGCAGGATTCATAGCATGTAAAATAATCAGTTTAGAATCTAATAATGTATTACAGCTATTTCCTGCTGAAGGCACACCAAACGTAAATGGAGTTGCAGCCATATGCTGACCAGAACTATAGTTCGAATAACGTCCTAAATATCCACCATCTAGAGCAAGAAGCCTTTGGATTACTGTATCTCCACTACCAATTGTTCCAGTTTGCCCCGTTGCATAAAGACTAAAGCGAGAAGCAGGACCATATTTTTCTTTAATACGGTTATTTTCTTTGGCAATGATTTTAATCGCTTCATCCCAGGAAATTTCTTCAAATTTCCCTTCACCACGTTTACCTACACGTTTTAATGGCTTTTTAATGCGATTTGGAGAATAAATATGTCTTCGATATCCTCGGCCGCGTACACAAGCACGAATTTGTGGATACTGTTCATTATCAGCATTTTCATCTCTTGGATCATCATCTGTGCTTATCCGTACAATTTGACCATCTTTTATATGCGCTTTAATAACGCACTTTCCACCGCAATTCAGTGTACTACATGTTGGAATGACTCTAGCATCTATTTTACTATCTGTGTTTGCAGCGCTTGCTTTTTTCACAAGATTACTAGAGACCGCAGTACCTCCGATAATTGCTGGTGCAGCTACTGCACCCGACCATTTTAAAAATGAGCGGCGTTTCATCTTTATATTTGAGATTTTTTCAAAAATATTCTCACTCATTGTCGAGGTCCTCCTTCAATGTTTTAATATATTCAAAATCTTCTTCTACAAATAAGATTAATAATAGTGCAATACCTTTATATAAATCACTTGTATTAGAAGAGAGAATATCCTTCGTAAAAGGGGTAATCCATCTGTTCAAATGTTCTTTCATCAGCCAATATTGTGTATAAACACCTTTAGCGTAATCTTCTTCTCTCCCTTCTTCTTTAGCAGAGAGTGTATAGTTAATTAAATGATTCATGAACTCTAATTCAATCGCAATGTGATCGTCTGGATCTGTATTCTCATGGATAAACTGCAAACCAAAATCCGCTAATTTCTTTCTAATCTGGAATACAGGTTCACCAAAAAGAGATCTATCTCTAGTCGTATAAGCCGATTCCCATGGTGGAGCTGGAATCTTCCCTTCTTCGTTGAATATATAAAAAGTAGCTAAATACACCTCTTTTTCTTCCTCTACAATAGAATCTAGATTTTTTTCGTGTAATTTTCCGAAGAAATGCTGTAAATTTTCATTACCCTCTGTTAATACATTTTTAAATTCAGAAGGAAAATGTTCTTTCCAGTGCAATAATATTTCTTTTGTTAGTGGACATTGAAGAGATACTCTTAAAAATGAGTAAATCGTTTCTCTTTCTTTACTAATTGAAATCATCTTGGGTTCTTGTATGATTCCCATTTTTAGTCTCCCTTCTCAATGACAAGAAAAGTAATTTTTCATATGTCATGAATACAACTGTTTTTTCCGTTACAGAATGAAGTAAAATTGTTATTTCCTGAACAAAATAATAAAGTCTCCCCTTACGGGAGAGTCAAACGCTTCCAGTGGAAAAATATATTTATATATCAATTTAAGAAATTTTTATGACATTATCACTTTAAATCTCCTGATAAAAATACCCCACTTTCTTAATGAAAGTAGGGTTTGATAATGATATTTATGTTTCTACGGAACCTTTAATTCCTTTTTTATCAGCTTGAACAAAAAATCAATCAACTATAATATGTTATATTGATATATTTTTCATTAAATTACATTGTTTATCTCAAATTTTGCAAGCAAATCAGAAAGATAACTCCAAATTTTGTTAATTAATAATAAAGGAACGAGAAATCATGCATGGATCAGCTAAGTTATTTTCAATAGGGGAATTATCGAAAATTTCAGGTATTTCAATTAAAGCATTAAGATATTATCACAACGAAGGAATTCTAGTACCTGCATATATTAATTCAAAAACTGGATATAGATATTACACTTCTAACCAATTGTTATATACATTCATCATAAAAATATGTCGTGAGCTGGGATTAAGTATCGAAGAACTTAGAGATTTATTTGAATCTGCTCAGACTAAAGAATTGCTTAATTATATAATTCAAAGGAAAAAGAAAACAGAGAATCAAATTGCACAGTTACAATCAAATTTAAAAAAATTGACTTCATTAGAATCAACTATAAATTATTCCTTTCAAGCTATGGACAATGATGGAATAACTCTTACAGAATTTCCTAAGCGATACCTATTAAAACTAGCTATGAATGCCTCTGAAGAACCGCTAGATTATGCAGCTTTGGAGAAGCTGGCAAGAACGTATGGAATCCACGAAATATACAACAGAGGTATATTTTACGAAAAAGGTCATGCAGGCACTTTAAGACCTTCTTTTGTTTTTTTATTAATAAACGAAAAAGATTTTAAAATGAATTCCAATGATTTTTTTATACTTCCAGCTGGAAACTTTTTAACCATTTCTTATGATAAAAATGACGAATTAGAAAAACTCCGATTGTTAGGGCAATATGTAAAGGACAATAACTTACATGTTGACTATGGGATTGAACTAGACCTTTATTACGATGTTTTTAATACTAGTTCTTATGCATGTCAGACTCAGCTCTATATTAACGAAAATAATCAATGATAAGTTAAGTTGCTTCTAATTTATTCATAGTAACCATCGATTCTAGAGGAGAAGAGTAGAAATGTTAAACCTACTTTATTTACAATTATTACAGGAATGCTGAACCTTTAGCTAAATAAGAAAATCTTAAATTGAATTAATAATAAAAGTAATACTATCTAGCTAAGACAGGTTATTCCAGTAATAAAATGATAGGTTTTTCTAGTTAATTGTGAAAAAATGTGATTAACCATGTTCATTTAGATACTTTATTCCAATTAATCATGAAAAAAATGATTAATAAAATCCCGATATATCAACAAGTCATTCTAACTAATTATGAAAAATCACAATAGGTTGTGATTCTCCATCTTTCATTAGACTGTAATTCAATTCGGAAAAAGGGTAATCCTAGGGTTACCTCTTTTTTATTGCTTCATTGCCTTTTATTAAAGAGGTAATGCAACATGAGAATACTTTCAATTTCATATGAATCTTTGGAGATTGAATAAAAAAATAAATTACGTTTGTCATTATATCCTTCTTTGTAAATATATCAAAATATAAAAAAGGTGAGTCCGTACTAATCTCTGTTAATAACAAAAAAAGACTGCATACTCATTAGCAGTCTCGATTTTATCTCTAAATCTTACTAGTTAATTTCCAATATGTGTTTGGACCATTACTTTTTAAAGTTGCATTTCTCGGTACCTGCGTCATGATAAGAATAAGATTAAGTAGATCGACTGATGATGCCATTGCGTTTATTATTATTAAGAACTTTAATGTTGTTGTTAATAGACCAAATGCACCTAATATCAGCGGGAGAATTATAGAGATAACTACAAAAGGAGCAATTGTAATAACGATAAATCTTGATTTTGAAATCTCTTCCTCTGTTATCACAAATCCTCCAAACAGTGTTAATCCTACATATGTTTGTTCTGATTTTAAAAAATTTGGAATGAAAATTAAATGAATGAATTCGTGGATTACTAACAGCAAAAATAGCCAAAGAATAATACTTAAATTAATTGTAATCGTTACTCCCTCAGGTTTTAGGCCAAAATCGCTTAAAGAAATTTTAGAAAAGATGTTTATTATCCCAATAGAGATGGATGCAGCGATAATCATTAAAGGTGTGGATAACAAAATCGCACTTGTTAAATTTTTTGGTTCTTTCATTGATATCCATTTATTTTTAATAAATTCTAAATGTAAATTTGGATTATGTTTGGGTAGTTTATTTAGTATTTTCACCAACTTCACCTCCATTTATATCTTATAAAAGAAGCCTCATAACCTAAAGAATAACACTTCCGCGGGGATGGATAAAGCTTCTTTTGCAGTTCCTTTTATAATCAAACGTGAGCATTTAAAGGATTTTTTGAATCTCTATAAAAGGAATCCATTGCAAGTAATATACTTTGCTTTGCTAATTTTCACCTAGTAAAAATACTTTTACCTTTGAGTAATCATATTGGGTTAAGGGATTTCAAGGAGAAACTATCATGATAAAAGCAACAGAAGGATTCAAGAAAGCGAAGCTAAAAAATAACC
>NZ_CABKRX010000063.1 GCF_902374955.1 Bacillus massilioanorexius | reverse complement strand
AAAAGATGTTAACTCATATTCACGAATAATATCTTTTCGTGGCTTACCATTCAAATATAATTGCACCATTTGATGCTTGAATTCGTCCGTAAATGTTCTTCTTTGTCTTTTAGTCATGTAGATTCTCCTCTTCATCTGTTAGTTCTATTCTACTTGACCTTAATTTTTCTGTCTAAATCAGTGTAGCCTATCCAACGTATACTTTTGAGCTTAATGAAGGTTTAATTTGGATTGAATCAATTATTGACAGACATTATGGAAAGATTTGTCCAAATTGTCTTCAAGAGAATCCTTATTATAGAAAAATGTGGAATTATAAAACTGTTACAGCTTGTCACAAACACAAATGTTTATTGGTTAGACAATGTACAACATGTAAAAAGAGGATATCTCATTACAAAGAAAATATGGAGACATGCAGTTGTGGAACAAAACTTACAGAGATAGAGCCGATAAAAGCTGACTATTTAGATACTAATTACTCTAGGCTTATAGGTCAAAAGGTCAATAGACTTAATACTGATTTAGTAAATGTAGAGATGTACGAAAAATTAATGTATACATTTAGTTTAGAAGAAATTTTATATCTCACAGAGGAGTTTATTCGTGAGACATGCACTTATAGCAATAATTACTATTCTTTCGGTAAGATCAGAGATGAAAGAGAGGGATACCTAGAGTTTATAAGAAATATATATCAAATCTTTAATGATTGGCCGTGGGGATTTCGTGCTTATTTGGATTATTTTAAAAAAGAACATGAACCAACTTGGGAAGACATTTTACAAGCTCGGTGCTATAGTAACTTGAGTTCTTTTGTAACCAGAGATTTAGACAGTGAAAAATTTTTAAATTTTAAGTACGAATTTAAAAAATATATACCATTCCATTTAATTAGGGGAAATCTAAGTATTGAGCCGGTGAAAATATATATGAGAAAGCTATCGGAAATACAACTGGATAAGTACCATTTGGAAGTTGATACAGTAAAAAAGTTGATTATTGATGAAAAAATAGCATGTCCTAAATACCATCCTATTGATCTCGATGACGATGTAAAGTACTTTTCTTTAGATGAAGATAGTTTGAGGAACTACACAATTTATATGCAGATTTTAAATGGTTTAGTTGAAAGGCACTGTATTATATATGATGATTATTTAGAGAGTATCAACTATGGTAAATCATATAAAGAATTTGATGTTAATCGACTAGCAAAAAAACTTTGTTTAATTTAGGCTTGTTCATAAGGATTATTGCTAATGGCTTAATAAACAAGAGACAGCTTAAAGCTGTCTCCATTATTGAACTAACGCACCCGATCGTTTAAGTGTATTTATTCACATAGAACTATCCAAAATAGTTCTATGTATGCAAGTTCTAATAATCTAACTGCTTTAAGCTCAATAATAAACCATCATCTGTAATCTTTTTAATCTTGAATAAATTTAACTTTCTGTCAATTTCTTTATCCATTTTATCTGCTTTACTGAATAAATCCTGGACTCTATCTAAAGCATAAATGAGAGGTGTTAACGCGCCAGCACTTCCTAATTCCACTCCTAAACGCTCATTCTCCGAAAGATGAGTATCCATAATTTTTCTTACTTCTTTATAATAGTCTCCTTTAATAAGGATATATTCAGATTTTGCCTCTAAACCTGCTAATAACTCGGTTCGATTATGTGCTTCATAAGCTTCTATACCATTCACTTTGTACATAAAAAATCCACCTTTCAAGTGTCATAATAATCAACTCATAATAATTATACGAATAAAAATAAACTGAAGTTTCGCTTTTTTCTAATTTTATTTATTCGACTAAACTGCACCGTTTGTTCAATAAGAACTTGCAACAAAAAGCGTTAATCCTTCTTAGATCAACGCACCTATTTGTTTAAGTACATTATTTCACAATGCTATGATCGCCCATTTCTCTTTTTTATCTCATCACTTATTTCAATTAAAGTAAGCAAAATTAACGTCAGCATCATAAAAGTAACTAGTTCTCGTGTAATGAATGCCAATACAGCAATTAAAGCAAGCTAAAACCACAAATACTTTCTATTCATAAAAATAAACACCCCCTTTTTATAAATAACTATCGATACCACTTCAATAATACCATTTTAAGGGATTTTCTTATTGCACTATTCTGCCCCGTAGCTGCATAACAAAAAAAGAGCTGATCCGCAGCCCTTGATATTGAAGTAAAGCCCCTGATAGTTTAAGCAATAATATATACCAACATAGTCATCTATTTAGATACTCAGCTTGTCACAGACAGTAGTATCTCCTTTTAAAAAAAGTAGACGTTTTCCATCTTGAAGGTGAGGCCCTGATACACTTTTCAAATGACCCATACTGTGCTTTTTAATCACTTGGGTAACTTTCAGTTTATGGATTATACCATATTCAAAAGTTGTAAGATAACTTTCTGAAAATAAAAGGTAATTATTAAACGGTATAGTGATTGGTTTATCTTCTTGCATAGCTCCGAATCTGCCTGTCTTAATCCAGTGGTATATATCCGATTTTTTTACTCCAAGGAGAAAGACTAAAATTCTGACCGGCATCCTTTGACTACGTCTACATTCTTCAATTAATTGCTCTTTTATAAATAGGTATACTTCATACTTTGATACTAATGCTTCTGCTAATTGTCCTTGTTTCCAATGTGAAGTTATTTTATTTTCCAGAATCCCTTGCAACAAAATGTGACTATTTGTAGGATCAATCCATTGAAAGGCAAGGTTTAAGTCAATAGCATCTTTAGGAGGCTCTTTAGTATGTTCATTTAATTTTATTTCAAATTTTTCTATTGAATTTATTGGTACTACCCAAGTCTCCATGTTTCCGTATGAGTAATTGAATGTATTTTCTAGCAGCTTGCTCTTTAAAATTGCTAATGTAGCTCGAGCACTTGTTCCCCATCTTTCTCGTAAATCATCTTTCGTAATACTACTTTCATAATTAATCAAAAGTTGTTCCAATGCATGGGTTTTAACAAAAGCGATTGAGTATCCTAGATAATCAAACTTAATTTCTGAGATTAAATAACTATGTTTGATACCTGCATTAAACTTATTACTCAAAAATCTAATTTCCTCTGCATTGGTATACTTTTCTTCTTTGGATAGCTGTTCTCGTTCGTACAGTATGTAATTCGAAAATTCTTTAGTAATGAACTCTAAATCTGTAGTGTACAAGGAAGGTAAAACATTCTTAATCAAGTGAGTGAGCTTCTTTTTGTTTTCTATTTCTACTAGTTGTATGAACCTATAAAAGGAAGATGGCCAATTGTCAACTATTTCAAAAGCAAATGAGTAAATACAGATTGATTGAGTGATGGTCTTTGCATTTTTTAAGCGAGTTCCTTCTATTGCTTTTTCATCAAAAATATAATCTTTGCGATCATAAGAAAGAACATCTTTTGATAATAAATGAGTAGACCAATGAGCAAAAAACTCAACTGTCTTAAGAAAAGTAGCTGGTTGATTTATATAAGGGTGCGTATATTCAAGCGTGTTCTTCGTAAATAAATTATTTATGTGTTTTTGGTAGGAAATTATCCCGTTATCATTTGCGTTTATAACTTCATTTGTAGTAGTGGCAGTCTTACATTTTGTACAATATCCCTTTATTAAAGAATGAATGTCAAATGGCATCATACAGTAAGAACAGCTATCGATAAGAAAACAATTATGTTCAACACATAATATTGAATGTGAACTTGTCCAGTTTTTTCGATGATAAGCCTTCTGTTGCAGACAAAGGGGACAACATCTTACTTTGGTATAAAGAAACCAGGGATTCTTATTGTAACTACCTATATCAATGTTTAGTTTCTTTAATATAGGTGGTAGGGTTAAATCTTGTGCTAATTGGAAGGGAATATTAAGAAAATCGGAAATGCTTTTTAAAGATTCACCTTCCAGCCAATTAATCTCATAGGGATTCAAATTTGATTGGTAGTACTCTTCGTAGTTACCAATAATCCAGTTGTGATTAATCATACAGTTTTCTTCGGCTGTTCTATAAAAGAAACTAAGTAAGGTTTCATCTGAATATGGTGTTGGATTAATCAGAAACATAGTATCTTCCCTTTCGGACTTTTGGTTCTATTTTTAACAGAAAAGACAGAATTTATATGTTGCACCTATAAATAGTTGGTAATAATTAAATATAGATAATATGACTTCTAGGAATGATGAAGATGCAAGTGCGAAAGATTAAAGCAAGCAAAAAAAAGAATTATCGAGGAAGTACACCAAGTAAGAAATGTGGAGCTATGATTCAATGGGAGAGTTTGTTAGAGAGAGATTATATCTATTTACTTGAATTTGACACTAATGTTAAATACTTTGAATCCCAATCAGTAGAAATCGATTATCTTTATAAAGGAAAAAAGTATTGCTATTACCCTGATTTCCGAATTTTCACTACTGATAATCGTATAAAGATTGTTGAAGTAAAGCCTCGAAGTTTTTTGCAAAAAGAAGAGAACTTGAGAAAGTATCAGGCTGGAAAAATGTACTGTGAGGAAAGAGGTTGGGAGTTCCTTGTGGTCACTGAAGATAATATTAGAAAGGGATTTTTGCAAGAAAATCTAAGAAAACTATTCCACATAAGTTATGATCAAATAAACGTAGCTCTGTTAGAAAAATTGAAAGAGACAATAAAGAATGAAGAACCCATAAAAATTAATTCTCTAGTTGAAAAAATGGAAGGATTATTTGATAAATCACTGTTGTATAAGCACATTTATTATTTGATTTTTAAACAACAAATATATACTGACTTAATTAACACTATTTTAGGTGAGACTTCTATACTGAATATCAATCATGCTAGGTTGAGGTGAGGTAAATGTATGATTATAGATTTACACATGGCACTGCATTTAAAATAGATGACAATGAATATGTTGTACGAAAAGAACTTGGCGATGAAATTGAATTAAAGAATTTATCGTATCAATCTATTGAAACCTGGAGTCTTACTGAACTAATAGAAAAATGGGATGCTGGTAAGTTGTCTTTTAAAGTACATAAAGGCACTGAATTCGAAATTGATTTTCCTGACTATGATTTAATTCCTGAGGAACTAAAAAAGGAAGCAAATGAGAGGTTGAAAGTACTAAAGCCGGTTCTGGATGGTGATATTTTACCATCTGAATTTAAAGATTATGTAGAATCATTGTCACCTAAGATAGCTTTATCAACACTTTATAACTGGAAAAGGAGATATGAAAAGACTAATGATATCAGAAGCTTGGTGTCTAGAACAGATTTGAGAGGACCTAAAAGACATTGGTCTGATGAACTTGCTATTCAGGTAATTGATGAAATAGTGGAAGAGTTTTTATATAGTGGAGAAAAATATACCCTCCAGTATCTATATGCTGAATATATAGCAAGAATTAATGAGTTAAATGCATGTAGAGATGAAGAAAATAAAGTCAAACCTGTATCTTCTTCAACTTTTTATAGAAGAAAGAATGAAGTGCTGGATATTCATAAAGTAGAGATAATTCAACATGGGAAAGTAATAGCAGACTTAAATATGAATGGTTCTAAGTATACAGTTAAAGCAACTAGACCTTTAGAACGGGTAGAACTTGATTGGACGGCTGTGGATATATTATTGGTTGATCCGAATACTTTAAAAGCTAGAAAACCAAATTTAGTTTACGCAATAGATAAATTTTCGAATCATCCTCTGGGCTTCTATGTAACCTTTAATGATATTGATTCTAATGCTGTGAAACAATGTTTATTACATTGTCTTATGCCAAAAACGTATATAAAAGATATTTATCCCGAAGTTGAAAATGAGTGGGTAGCTTTCGGGAAACCAGAAAACCTCATTTGGGATAATTCTAAGGTAAATGAATCGTTCGACATTGATGACGTATGTTTTCAATTGGGGATTGAAAAAACTTTTTGTCCGGTGGATTCAGGTTATAGAAAAGGAACTATTGAAAGAGCTTTTAAGACAATTAATACGAAAGTTTTCCATACCCTAAAAGGAACAACAAAATCAAATATTTTTGAAAGAGGCCGTTACGATTCTGAGAAGAAAGCATGTTTAACTATGCAAGTTTTTATCTATATATGCCATATTGCTTTAGTGGATTTGGTTGCTAATCAATTCAATAGCAAAATAAGAATGAAACCTATAGAAAAATGGAAGAAGGGTTTGAAAGCCAATCCACAAATTATTCCTTCATTATCTCGAACAAAAAGAGAGCTACAACTTATTCTTATGTGTGGGTTGAAGGAAAGAAAGATAACTAATAGGGGCATTGCTCTTAAGAATGAATATTACACTTCTTCAGAGTTAATGAATTTAAGGCAAGAAATGAGAGCAAGAGGAATTGAAAATCAGCAAGTTAGAGTTCGATTTGATTTATCTGATGTAAGGAGTATTTTTGTGTACAATCCATTCCAGAAAAAATATATTGAGGCTTACAACAAAGAACTTGAAGATAAAGGATTTTTGCTCGAAATGCCAGTGCATTATTCTGATATTGAGTTGGATTCGAAAATTTACTATGAAGAGAAAAATCATCAAACTGATATCAAATCTATTGGTAGAAGTAATAGGAAGATAAGGTTGATTCAAGAGCATGATTCCAAAAGAATAGCCAAAATTAAAAGTGGTAAGAGTGATAGTGATTCTGATATTTCGGATGGAAGTTATATAGGAGTTTCGACGAAGGGCATCTCGTATATCCAATTAGACTCTCCAGAGGCAGCTGATACAATTCAAATCTTAAAAGATGAAAGTAACGATTTATTAGGGAAGAACAAGAAAGAAAAGAGAAAAAAAGCTAAAGACAAGAAGGATAAAAAAGCTCATGTGCTGTCTAATGAAGAATTACCCTACATTACTAGTTATCAGCTTGATGAAAATGACTTGCCTGAATGGGAAGTATACAATAAAGGGAGCAAATTAAAATGGAAAAATCAATTTATCCTCTTTTAAATGGTCAACCAGCAAGCTTTGATGATATCAAGTCTAGAAAAGAAAAAGTTAAAGGGATAATTGTTAATCATCCCAATTATAAATCTATATATAATAGAATTGAAGAAACTCATCTTTTGTCTGTAGGTTCTACTCAAGCTGATGGAGTCTTTTTAACAGGAAAATCGGGTGTTGGGAAAACGACTTTATTAAAAGAGTATGCTGATAGATTTCCAAGAAAAATAGTAGATGGAACGACGATTGTTCCTATTATATATTTTAAAGTTCCTGTTGGGGCTACACCAAAAGCGGTAGCTTCACAAATACTATATGAGCTGGGAGATATAAATTTTGATAAAGGAACTCAGGTTCAACAAACGACAAGAATTTTCTACTTTGTAGATAGATGCAAAGTTGAAATGATAATTATGGATGAGTTTCAGCACTTAATAGATAGGGACACTGATCATGTTCTTAACAAAGCTTCTGATTGGGTAAAAACTTTTTTAGAGGAAGTGAATGTTCCAGTGTTGCTCTGTGGAATGCCCGAATCCCAAAAAATTTTCAAACATAATAAACAACTGGATAGAAGGTTTTGTATTAGGGAGTCTTTAGAGCCTTTCAATTACCGAACAAGAGAGGAACAAATTGAATTTAGGACTTTTTTAAAACATATTGATACAGAATTGCCATTTGAAAGACAAGCACATTTAGCTGATTCAAAGCTTTCGGAAAAATTCTTCTATGCAACACAAGGTATTCCATTTTTTGTGATGAAAATATTAGAAGAGGCCACAGTTGAAGCAGCAAAGAATGGAATGGACCAAATATCTGAATTCGAATTGTATGAAGCTTATAGAAAGATAACTACATCTCAAAGGCCAAATGCTGTTAATCCGTTTAATGATGAAAATTTTAATTTAGTGGATGCTATTGAGAATGAATATAAAAAGTCAAAAAAAGGATTTGGTGAAAAATAATATTAGTTTTCAAAGAAAGTACGCATAAAGTATGCACATTTAATGTGTGTAGAAATATAAAGACATTTAACTCTGTTCTCTGAAACAAAGGAGATACTACTACTTTGAAAATTAAAACTAGTACCTCCTTTTATATTTCTTAAAATATTCATTTCAGCTAATTATAGTACCTTAATCCTCTACAATTAGCATTTACTATTTAATAATGTTTCAATAGCACCTATCTTTGCTTTTAAGAGATCATGATCTACCCATGAGACTTTCTCTGGATTATCGATAAAATTAGCTAAAGCAAGATATTTTCTTTTCCCTTTCTTTATAACCCTAATTTCAATATCCTTTTCTCCTCCTAAACTAACAATTTCCATTTTAATTTTCTCCTTGAATTTTTAATAATACTCTTATCATTTCTAAACTCACGGATGTTTCGAGAAAAAGACTTTCCGACTTCATGTCTAATACTAGCTGAGAAAAAATGATAATTGAAACGTTCGAATTTCTATTGTTTTTTGCAAAAGTTATGTAAAAGCCGAGTATTCTAATGAATACTCGGCTTTTTAATTAGGCACCTAGAACATAAAACACGTATCTGCTCATACCTTCAGCTACAAGAATAGCTGCAAGTGCTGCATAGCTTACTGCAGTCATTGATTTTTTATTTGAAGAAATAGCATAGAATCCGAAAATAGCCATTCCTATGATTTCAATTACCCAACGTGTAATAATAATGGATTGGTAATCTGCTAAGCTTACAGATGCAGCAGTACCAGAAATCAAATGAACTTCTCCATTAAATCCAGCGAATAACGCAGCACCAATTAATTGAACAGCAATACCCACTGCCGCTACTGTGAAACCAATTTTAAATAATTGCTTCGTAACCTCAGCATTTTTGATAAAAGTTGCTTTTAAGCTAATCATTAAAATAGCACCAAGTGTAAAGGTTGTTCCATAAAATGATAGAAATGTATTAGCGCTATCCCAACCGTTTACTAATGTATTAGAATAAACAGCTGCCATGCTATATACATCTACTAATCCAACAAATGCTGTTACAAGTATTAACCAAGAGTTTGCTCTCTTTTGTACAAAGAATAAACCAAGTGTAAGAACGGCTAAT
>NZ_CABKRX010000062.1 GCF_902374955.1 Bacillus massilioanorexius | reverse complement strand
GGTTTTTTTGTATGTAAATGTCCCTTTCTTTCCATTATTTAACGTGTTTTCACTGGAGTCATGTTATGTTACTTTAGTTAGGCAACGTATTAGAGAGACATAGAAAGGGAAACTATTATGATTTTCAACGCTGTATTAATTAGTGTGATTTTGTTGGTCATACTAAGCTTATTTAGAATAAATGTTTTATTTTCGATTGTTATTGCTACTTTGACGGCAGGATTGTTGGCGGGTGAGGGGATTGTAGATACAACTCAATTAATGATATCCGGTATGACTGGGCAAGCTAATACAGCCTTAAGCTATATTTTTCTTGGGATTTTTGCTGTGATGATTGGTTTATCGGGTATTACTACTTTCCTCGTTAATAAAATGCTGTCACTTTTTAAAGGGAAAAAACTAACGCTTGTTCTAACGCTCGCTGGAATTGCTTGTTTATCCCAAAATTTGATTCCAGTTCATATAGCTTTTATACCTATTTTAATACCGCCATTACTATCATTGTTTAATAAGCTTCAATTGGATAGAAGAGCTGTAGCCACAGCCTTAACATTTGGTTTGAAAGCTCCTTATATTATGATTCCCGTTGGCTTTGGATTAATCTTTCAAGGAATAATACGAGATGAGATGAATGCCAATCATATGATGATTTCGTTGAAAGAAGTTTCGCTCTCGATGCTTTTTCCAGGTCTAGCTATGATAGTAGGATTGTTTATTGCTGTTTTCATTAGCTACAGAAAAAATAGACAATATCAAACCGAGCAAACATTGTTTGTTGGCCCAGATATGAGCTTAGAAACAAAATGGGGCATACAGCAGTGGTTTACGATTTTAGCTATTATTGTCGCCTTAATGATCCAAATAAGGACGGATTCTTTAGTATTAGGTGCTTTAGGTGGTATTTTGATTTTATTTATAACGGGGGTCGTTCATAAAAGGGAAGGGGATCGAGTTGTTCAGGAGGGTGTAAGTATGATGGGAATGATAGCCTTTATCATGTTGCTTGCATCTGGTTATGCAACGGTCTTAAAGGAAACAGGTGCTGTAAATGATTTAGTTCAACAAACGACGGCTCTGCTAGGAACATCTCGAGTTATGATTGCAGTAGTAATGCTTTCAATTGGGTTAGTCATTACAATGGGTATAGGTTCTTCCTTTGGTACTATTCCTATTTTAGCTACCTTATATGTGCCGATATGTGCAGCAGCAGGTTTATCACCGTTAGCAACAGCGGCTTTAATTGGTACAGCAGGCGCTTTAGGAGATGCAGGCTCTCCGGCATCAGATAGTACTTTAGGTCCAACTTCTGGGTTGAATGCAGACGGACAGCATCATCATATTTGGGATACTTGTATCCCAACATTTTTACATTATAATATTCCTTTATTTATCTTTGGAATAATTGCTGCACTAATTCTTTAATATTAGACTAAGAAAAATAGGAAAAAAACGAGAGAAGATATCTTCTCTCGTTTTTGTGTTTTTATAAATCTTGATTCGTATCACTATTTGGATCATCCTGAACAATATTTTCCGTTCTATTTGATGGAATTCCTGCTAAGTGATCTTTTAAAGTTTGTTTTGTTTCTTCTAAAGCCGCTTCATCTAGTTTGTAATAGTAGATGTCATTAATATAACTATCTTCACCCTTCAATTGGATCGTATCCAAAGTAAAGCCTTTATTCTTTATAGCAAGTGCCATAAAGCCCTTCATTTGTGAAAAGGTCATGTTTGTTTTCATATTATCGCCAAGTGCTTCAATTAAGTCTGTGTACTTAGTAATAGAAGAAACAGACGTAGCTTTATTCATAATGGCTTTTAATAGTTCTTGCTGACGTTGTCCACGCATCATATCCGTATCTTGTTTACGTGTACGAGCGAAGGCTAATGCTTCTTCTCCATCCAATGTTTGAAGTCCTTCTTTTAAATGAATGGCATTATGTTTATCCTGTGAATTCTTTTCATACATTTCATAAGGTACATCGATTTCGACACCATCTAGTGCATTAACGACGTCGATGAATGCATAGAAGTTCATACGCATATAATAATCAATAGGGATACCCAATAGATTTTCGACTGTTTCAATGGTACTTTTAGCACCGCCGACAGCAAATGCATGATTGATTTTTGTATAGTCGTCTCTTGCAGGTACATAAACGTAAGAATCGCGAGGAATGCTTAATAATTTAACTGAATTCTCTTTTTTATTAAAGGTAGCAAGCATCAAAGCGTCTGAACGAGTAGATTCTTGATACTTTCGTGAATCACTATCATCGACTCCTATGAATAATATAGAAGTATTTCCGATTTTATTCGTTAACTCTGCTACTGCTTTATCGGTACCATCAATCGATTCGTAAGATTTATCAACTGCTTTTTGTGCTTGATTGTATATATGTGCAAAATATGCTCCAGTTCCGAGTAATAATACAAAAATTGGTGTTAATAAGAGTATAGCCAGTTTTTTACGACTTGTTTTCCTCTTTTTGACGACGTATACTTTACGGTTCATCATTCTTGAGTTCTCCTTTTAGTTAACATCATAAATACGCTAAACTATATTTTACAATTTTTTTTCTCATTCGTAAAATTATATTTATGTTACAAAGAATAGTGGATAAATATTCATTATTCAGCAATAATCATTCGAGTATTTTAAAAGTAGGGGAAATGAACTAGATGCATGAAGAAAAAGAGATATATCCTACACTATATAATGAAAAGGTGCTCAAGAAATGATTGGGAAATGGTTCTTGGAATGCCTCTTTGTTATTTTTTGGGAAGTTTTTGTGAACTTTGTTGGTTATTAATAAGAAGTGAGTATAGGTTGAATTCTGCTTCAGGATGCTCGCTTTCCGGAGCATTCTTGGCAAGCACCAATAATGTCTCAGCTATACCGCTGCTCCCGCAGGAATCTCGCACTTATCGCTCAATCAACTAAACCTCTGTATCTGCGAACTTTACTCAGCGAGTCTTTTTGAAAGGAGAAAACAGTCTGAATGATAAAGTGGGCTTTCGTTTATGCTCAGGTGTAATAAAAGTCAAATTAAAGCATAAAGAGTGTTCCTAAAATGAATCCTTTTGGGAACACTCCTATATTTTAATTATTAGTGTAAGCCTCTTACAGGGCAAAAAGGTTTTCTTATCGCGATTATAACGCGACAGTACAGCTTTTATAAAAGAGTATGACTGATAATGAAATAGGTAAACATAAAGCGTAAGGGCTGTCTAAAAAGTGATTTCAATCTCTTTTAGACAGCCCTCTACTATTATTTCTTATATTCTAAATGCTCTTTTAGCTCTTTTTTTACTTTCTCTAAGCTTTCATCATTCGGAACGAAATACCATGTTCCTGTAGATTGATCTCCGTCACCTTCTAATGTAAGAGTTGAGATATCTTTAGATGAAAAATCTTTAAATTTTGTAGCGAATGCTAAACCATCGCTCGCTTTTAAATTTGTTTCGATATTTTTACCGAGATGTTCAGCAATATCGTCTACTTTTAATAAATTTTTCGGAGATATTAAAGAATCTAAAGCAGCTTTAACGATTTCTTTTTGACGATCAGCACGCCCAAAATCTCCATTTGGATCACGTTTACGCATTCTAGCATATCCTAATGCCTCTTCACCATCTAAAGTCTGTTCACCTTTTTTGTAATACAGCTTTTTACGAGGGAATGTATCTGTGTATTCCCAGAAATCAAATGGGACATTTACTGTTACGCCACCAATTTCATCGATAATGTCTTTAAATCCTTCGAAATTAATCGTTGCATAATAATCGATTGGAATATCGAGGAATTGTTCAACGGTCTCGATAGTTGAATCCTTTCCATTATTATATGCTGAATTGATTTTTGCTTTTTTGTCCTTACTAGGTATATAAACTCTTGTATCACGAGGGATACTCATAAGCTTCATTGTTTTTAATTCGGGGTTAAAGGTTGCGACCATAATGGAATCGGAACGTCCGCCCTTACCTCCAGAAGCGTAGTCTTCAATTCCTAATAATAGAATGGAAACGGGCTCTTTACCAAATTTTACAGCTTTGTCTCGTAGAGAAGATTTATCTCCGCGATCTAGCTCACTGTATGAGCTATTAGCAGCTTGCATCGCTTGATAGACCACATAAGCTCCATATCCACCAACTAATAATATAATAGCCATAAAGAATAAGAGGAATTTCTTCCATCTTCTCTTTTTCCTTGTTTTTTTATCTATTCTACTTCTTTTCTGCTCCATATTGTTTTCTCCCTTTTGTAGTATTGTTCAATTAGACGAAAACAAGAAAAGTTACGTTACAATTTCTTCTTGATATAATAAATTGCCTTCTATTATTTCACATTGACCATTTGTTAACTCAATCATCCAATTTCTAAAGAGTTCTTTTTCAGGAACGGAAACGAATGTCTCAATTTCAACCTTGTCTAGATAATGAATTTCCTTTAAACCGTAATGAGAGGATCGCAATTCATTTTCTAACTTTCCTAACCAAGTGTAGTCCACGGTTGTATGCATGACGCACATTAATTTACGATTTACTACTCCGGTTGCATTAATTCCTTCAGAAGTGGCCTTTCCATAGGCGCGGATTAAGCCCCCGCCACCTAATTTGATTCCACCAAAATATCTTGTAACGACGACGACAGTGTCTTTTAATCCTTTTTTCTTTAAAACCTCTAACATCGGAACGCCGGCTGTACCACTTGGTTCACCATCATCATTTGCTTTTTGAATTTGATCATGCTCACCAATCATGTAGGCTGAGCAATTGTGAGTAGCATCCCAGTGCTTTTTCTTTATATCTTGAATGAAGCTTTGCGCTTCTTCTTCTGTTTCTACACGATTAATATAAGCAATGAATCGAGATTTTTGAATAACAATTTCATGTTCTCCATACCCTTTGACTGTTAGATATTCTTGAAGCATATAATCCCTCCTCGAATAGGAAATCTTTCATAGAACTATTTTCTTATGAGATGTTTATTAGCTTCTTTATTATAATCTTCCTAATATTATCTAGCAATTCGCATATATAATCGGAGAATATACACGTTAAATAGATGCTATTTTCGATAGTGCGTAAAAAAACGTGATATTATAAGCTTTTAAGATGACTTTGTTAAACAAATCAGTGATAATAATAGAAAAAGATAGTGTAATAGAAATATGAAATAAAATAAAAGGTATATTTTGTTTGAAGAGTTTAATAATGGAACGAACAGGATAAATGACATATGTAAAAGTTAATTCTTTTTGTTTAAAATAATAAAATACTGTGTCAAACTTTTATACATGGTAATTTGCAAATAATAAATTAAAAATAATTATTTTTATAAAAAATTCTGCATAATAATTTATTTTTTATAAAAAAAACAATATGATAGAGAATATATAGGCTATATTTGACATAGTTCATCACCTACCGTATAAATAGTCATTTATTCAAAAACATCGAGAACGACCCCAGAGAGATTTTGGACCAACTCGGAGGAATGTCCATGTCCATGAAAAAAGTAGACATCGAAGAATTAGATAGAATATTAGATAAGATGGTTAGAGTAGTAGATCATAGTAAAGATGAAGTGTTCAAAATTGCTGAACAAAGTAGAACTGATTTTGAAACACTGCGCCAAGAATTAGATCATGTAAAAAAAATGGTCGTTCAGGTGATTGAAGAAGGAGACGAACTTGAAGTAAAAGCTAGAATGGCTCGCAAACGTTTATCAGAAGTTAGTGTACATTTTAATACATATAGTGAAAAGCAAGTTCGTGAAGCGTATGAAATAGCACATTCGCTACAAGTTGATTTGCAGATGAACCGGCAGCTAGAGAAGCAACTTAGAAATAAACGAGATGATATTGAACGACGATTAATTGGTGTTAAAGAAACCATTGAACGAGCAGATCATCTTGTTTCTCAAATTAGTATTGTTTTGAATTTCTTTACTGGCGATTTAGCTCATATGGGTGAACTACTATATGATGCTAAAAGACGTCAGGAATTTGCCTTTAAAATAATTGAAGCGCAAGAAGAAGAAAGAAAGCGTTTGTCGAGAGAAATTCATGATGGTCCTGCACAAATGATGGCAAATGTAATGATGAGATCTGATTTAATAGATCGAATTTTTCGTGAACGTGGATCAGAAGAAGCTTTGGAAGAAATTCGCGATTTAAAGAGAATGGTTAGAAACGCTTTGTATGAAGTAAGACGTATTATATATGATTTAAGACCGATGGCATTAGACGACCTAGGTTTAATACCAACCTTACGGAAATATTTGAGTAATGTTGAAGAATACAATAAAACTGTCAAAATTGATTTCATCCCTATTCGTGAAGAAATAAGGTTACCAACTAAGTTTGAAATTGCCTTGTTTCGATTGATTCAAGAATCTGTTCAAAATGCGATTAAACATGCGAATGCCTCGTTAATTAGCGTTAAAGTTGAAATTAATAAGTCAAATGTTATTGCTGTGATTAAAGATGATGGTAAGGGTTTTGACGTAAATGTAAAAAAAGAAGGATCATTTGGTTTACTTGGAATGACGGAGCGTTCAGAACTTCTAGATGGTGAAATTACGATTGATTCAATTATTGGAAAAGGTACCGTTATTATTATTAGTATTCCAATCGCTGTATAGCAAAAGTAAATACTTTAGATAAGGAATGCTTTGTTATATAGCTGATCGTTTTTTATATGAACAAGGAATAGATAAAGGGAGGGGAAAGAGTTGAATACTACAGGGATTGTTATTATTGATGATCATCAACTATTTCGCGAAGGAGTTAAGAGAATACTAGAGTTTGAATCTACTTTTAAAGTACTTGCCGAAGGTGACGATGGCAATGAAGCAATAAATTTAGTAGAGGCATATCATCCTGATGTAGTAATTATGGATATTAATATGCCTGTTACAAATGGTGTCGAGGCAACAAAGCATTTAGTAGAGCAATATCCTGAAACAAAGGTTATTATCTTATCGATTCATGATGATGAAAATTATGTAACACATGCTTTGAAAACAGGTGCAGCTGGATATCTTTTAAAAGAAATGGATGCAGACGCATTAATTGATGCAGTAAAGGTAGTAGCTGATGGAGGCTCGTATCTTCATCCGAAGGTAACACATAATCTTGTTAAAGAATATAGAAGATTAGCCATGGATGATTATAAAGCATCACAACATTCAACGCCAGAAATACGACGACCTTTCCACTTGTTAACAAGAAGAGAATGTGAAGTTCTTCAATTATTAGCAGATGGACAAAGTAACCGTACAATTGGTGAAACATTATTTATTTCGGAAAAAACAGTTAAAAACCATGTGAGCAATATTTTGCAAAAAATGGATGTGAACGATCGTACACAGGCTGTTGTCATGGCTATTAAAAATGGCTGGGTAGAAGTAAGATAATAGTTTTTCACCTTTAATGAACAGATTATTAGGTATAATTTAAATCCATAGAAAATATTGGTCTGAAAAGAGATGCGTATATGTTATAGCATCTCTTTTTGTAGATACAAAGTGAAGTCTTCTGATTTTTTCTTATCAAAAATGTTCCTATTGTAAATGAACTTGAACAAATACTTCAGCTTATTAAATCCACCGTAAGTCTCTTAAATGAGAATGCTTTCCTTATTATAAAGTCAGAAAATAGTTAAAGGAATATGACGAGAAATCGATGAGTCAAAGAATGTCATGTGTAAAATGTAATTAAAATGATAATAATGAGTCTACATAGTATGTGTAATTTACGGTAAAATAACATTTTAATGCAAAAGTAGGCATAATCATATAAAATGATAAATATAATTGGAAGAAATATTTTATAAGGCAGGTACTATTTTATGAAAACGGCAGTTGTAACGGATAGTACAGCGTACATCCCAAAAACATTGCGTGAAAAATTAAACATACATATGGTTCCGTTAAGTGTAGTTTTTGGAGCTGAATCATACCGTGAAGAAATTGACATAACAGCAGATGACTTTTATGAAGAAGTGAAGAATGCGGATAAACTTCCAACTACTTCACAACCTTCTATTGGAATGTTCGTTGAAAAATTTGAAGAGTTAGCAAAGGATTATGATGCCGTTATTAGCATTCATTTGTCTAGCGGGATTAGTGGTACCTACCAAGGAGCAGTAGCAGCAGGAGATATGGTAGAAGGAATAGATGTGTATGGCTTTGACTCAGAAATTAGCTGCAGCATCCAAGGTTTTTATGTTCTAGAGGCTGCGAAAATGGCTCAAGCAGGCGAAACACCAGACCGAATTATAGAACGTTTGAATGAAATAAAGAAATCTACTCGCGCTTATTTTATGGCTGATGATTTATCGCATTTACAAAGAGGTGGACGTTTAAATAGTGCCCAAGCTATTTTGGGTAGTCTATTGCAAGTAAAACCGGTGCTTCATTTCGAAGACAAAAAAATTGTTCCTTTTGAAAAAATTAGAACACGTAAAAAAGCATTAAAACGTATCGTTGAGCTATTAGATGAAGATGCAAAAACGGGTGTTCCAATGGAAGCAGTAATCATACATGCTAAGCGTGAAGCAGAAGCTATCGAATGGAAAGAAGAATTAGCAGCGCAATATCCGAATGTGAATTTTGAAATTAGCTACTTTGGACCTGTCATTGGTACTCATTTAGGTGAAGGTGCAATGGGTATGGGTTGGTACAAAAAATAAAGAATATTACACAACTGTTGTGAATATATAAAAAGAGCGTATCTTGAGCTTCGTTTAAGATACGTTCTTTTTTGTCTGTATGAACTCTTTTGAAATGTGTGGAAGTAAATGGAATGCGCTTTGTAATGTTTTTGTAATATAATAGATAGAGTTGTTCATAAAATGTAATAATATTGTTTTGAATAAGATGATACTTTGTATCATTTATATAAAAGTAAAATAATATACGATTTTAATATAAAGGAGATTGAGATGAAAACATGTAAAAAATGTGGAGAGTCCCTATTTCCAGAAGAAAAGTATTGTATATTTTGTATGGAAAAACAGTCACGATTTTTTAAGAGAAAAGGAGCTGTTATTCTTTTAGTATTAGCGTCTATGCTTTTCGTTGGAATAGTGGCTACTCATATATATATGAAGCAAAAATATAATCCCGATGTAGTCATTTCAGAATTTAAAGAAGCGATACGGAATGAAGATTATGAAAGTTTAGCTCAAATCATGAATGAGGGACAAAATAAATTACGTGTTAGCAAAGAAGAGGCCAAAAAATACGCTGTATATTTACAACAAATATATGCTTCTGAAGAGTTGGAGGAATTAATCAATCGTTTGATTAATGAGGGAAATGTTATTACAGATGGTAATGGAAACAAATTATTTTCGTTAGTAGAGGAAAAAAAGAAATGGTTTTTCTATCCAGAATACGAAATTCAATTTTATCCGATTGAGCTTCTTGTTTCTTCCTATTATCCAGGAACAGATATATTTGTAGATAAAGAAAAAATGTTAACACTTGTAGATACGCATAAAATGAATCGTGTGGCTTACCTATTTCCAGGAGAGCATAGGTTGAAGGCAACATACAAAAATGAATATACAAAGCTTTTATTTGAAGAGGAAATTGACTTTTCAAACGCCAACCAAAATCGCTTAAAAGTAACTCCAAAGCTCGAAGGTAAGGAAGTAAAAATCTACTCCAATGATGTAGATGCAATACTTTATGTGAATGGAAAAAATACAGGTAAAAAAATAAGCGAAGTCAAAGAATTTGGTCCAGTCCCAATGGATGGCTCAGTCACAATTCAAGCAGAACGTACAATAGGCAACTTAATTGAAAAAACGGACGCCGTTACGGTTGTAGAGCCAGAAGTAAATCTAATGTTTGAAATAGATTATATGAAAAGTATAACGGCAGATCAGCAAGAGTTCTCGAAAGAGGATATTAAGCAATTTATGGAGAGTTTCTTTGAAAGTGCTACAATAGCAATTAACAAGAAAGATGCTTCTATTTTACTTCCTTATATTGACGCCGAAGATAAAATTCATATTGAAGCGAACCAATACTTCGAAAGAATCGAGAATACTGATGTAACACGAAAGCTATTGAATACTGAAGTTATAAATATAACTCCTCTAGATGAAGGTTATAGTGTCGTAAGTAACCAAGTATATCAACTCATTTATGCAGATCAAAAAGAAACACAGAAAACCTACCAAACGCAACATTATATCATCCGTGATGGAAATGAACTAAAGGTCCATACTATGATTGATAGATTTGAAATATAAGAAGGAATTAGCCGTAAAGGGTTAATTCCTTTTTTGGTTTTGTGGATTGCATAGAGTTAAATCTAGTTCTAGACGCAAAAAAATGGAGAATGAAATCAAACTATAGTTAGATAGACGCAATACTTGGTGAAATAGACGCAATACTTGGTGAAATAGACGCAAAAAGTGTGGAATTAGACGCATAAACTGGAGAAACAGACGCAAAGAGTATGAGAATGAAAACTTGTTAAATGAATCTAAAACTGCAAGTTCAATTATGTTTTAAAAAGTTCACAAATGATAACAATTTTCTGTAGGAATCATCATGTTTATAGAGAATAACTTCAATATAAAATGGAAGGAGATGATGTAATGATAAAAAAAGAGCGTAAGAAGACGCTCAGAATTAGAAAATATGAAGCTCTTTTGAGAAGGTTACCTCAATCACATCCGAAGAGAGAACAAATCCAACAAGATTATAAAAAATATCTCGCGGGATTTCGTGGCGAACTTGCAGTAGACTATCACTTGAAATACATCGGGAGTTCATTTGATATTTATCAAGATGTGAGGCTCCCAATTAATGATAGCTACTTTCAAATCGACACTCTTCTAGTATCACAACAAGTTATAGTTATACTTGAAGTGAAAAATTTTGCTGGTACCCTGCATTTTGATGAAGAACTTATGCAAATGATTCGAACTTTTGAAGAGAAAGAAGAAGGTTATGCACATCCTATCTTTCAAGTGAAAAGAAATGCACTTCTTTTGAAAAAAAGACTATCGCTCGATAAATTTCCTGATATTCCAATTGAATTCCTCGTTGTAATTAGTAATCCCTCCACTATTATTAAATTTAGGAAAACTTCATACCATATTATCCATGCAGGTGCGCTTCCTGATCGATTAATAACTTTACACCAAAAATATAAATATGATTATTTCGAGAAAAAAGACTTGAAACGTGTATCTACTCTTATACAAAAGAAAGATATCCCCGATAACCCCAATCTTCTTCAATATTACTCCATTCCTAAAGATGAAATTCTAAAGGGTGTTCATTGTCCAGCCTGTCATTCCGTTTCTATGACGCGTAATAAAGGATTTTGGAATTGTCCGTTATGTAAATATCGTTCTAAAACGGCGCATATAGATACATTTGAAGATTATGCACTTTTAATAGATACAACTATTACGAATCAAGAATGTAGATGCTTTTTTAAAATAGCTTCTAGAAATATATCCTATAAAATTCTAAAAGAATTGGATGTTTGTAAAGGAAAGAAATATCAAATAAGACTTGTATAAAAAAGGAGATGTTCATTATTACAGATTTTCAACCTTCAAATCAACTTCAAAAAATTCTCTACGGTAAATCTCTTCTACAAAGCGAACTTTTAGAGTTTCAGTCTCTTCTACATGAACACTTCATCAATGGGTATGTTGCTTATTCTGATGCTATTAGTTCTAAAGAGAATCATTGGATTTGTAATCAATGTGGAACGAATAAGTCTTATCATTTTTATCAGCATGAATGTGCTCGCTGTAGCAAACTTTGTGTGTATTGTCGAAATTGCATTATGATGGGGAAATCTCAACAATGTGTGCAGCTTGTGACATGGATAGGTCCTGATGTTGAATTTCTGCAACAAGAGGGACCCATGCGTTGGGGAGGAAAGCTATCAGAAGGGCAGGAAGTTGCATCGAATAGAGTCGTGCAAGCTATTTTACAGAAAGAAACTTGTCTTGTTTGGGCTGTGTGTGGAGCGGGGAAAACCGAGGTGCTTTTTTCTGGGATTGAAGCAGCTTTGAAATTAAATCAACGTGTTTGTATCGCCACTCCGAGAACCGATGTGGTGTTGGAACTAGCTCCGAGGATCAAAACAGCATTTCCCTATACATCAATAGCTGCTCTTTATGGTGGCAGCGAAGAAAAACAAAATTGTGCACAGCTCGTCATTAGTACTACACATCAACTATTAAGGTATGATCAAGCATTTGATACAATCATTGTCGATGAAGTAGATGCATTTCCATACTCTATGGATCAATCTCTTCAATTTGCAGTAGAGAAATCACGAAAGTCTCAATCAGCTCTTATTTATTTAACCGCGACAGCTTCAAAACAAATGCAAAGGTTAGTTGCAGCAAAGAAATTAGCATGCGTTACCATTCCTGCCCGATATCACCGTCATTCTATTCCTGTTCCTCAATTGAAATGGACAGGAAATTGGAAAAAAATCTTCTCCAAAGGTCGAATACCTTCTCCGCTGTATCAATGGTTTCTACAAAAAATTCAACTGCAAATTCCTTTCCTTATTTTCTTTCCAAACATTGAACGAATGAATCAATATCTCCCTCTTTTCCAGAAGCATGATAAAAATCTATCTTCTGTCCATGCAGAAGACCCAGAGCGAAAAGCCAAAGTGAATCATTTAAGAACAGGACAAGTATTAGGTCTATTAACTACTACTATTTTAGAAAGAGGTGTAACAATACCAAGGCTACATGTAGCTGTTATTGGTGTTGAAGAGGATATTTTTACAGAAAGTGCTTTGGTCCAAATTGCTGGGAGAGTAGGGAGAAGTAAAGAAGATCCAAAAGGAGAGGTTGTATTCTTTCATTATGGCAAAACTCATGAAATGGTACAGGCTGTTAAGCAAATTCACAAGATGAATAGAGAGGCTAGAGAAAGGGGATTAATTGATGATTGATATTTTTCGAGGAAAACCATGCTGGATTTGTGGAACGAAAACCATTCTAGATTATTCTTGGGCATCTCTTTCTATCAAACCGATAAAAATTCATTTGTGTAATCAATGTAAAAGCAAACTTCAATTATTAGCTGAACCACGTTGTTGTAAATGTTCAAGAATGTTATCGGAGTTGGAGCCTGATTATATATATGATAATCTTTGTTCAGATTGCTATAGATGGGAGCAGGATGATAGGTGGAAAAATATTTTGGATCAAAATATATCACTGTATAAGTATAATACGTTTCTTCAAGAGTTATTAGCTTTGTTTAAATATCGAGGAGATTATGCAATCGCAGAAATATTTGCTGAAGATATCCGTTCTGTCATTTCAAAATTGAAGGTAGATTATGTAGTTCCTATTCCGTTAAGTAGTGAGCGTCTACTTGAAAGAGGTTTTAATCAAAGTGAGGCTTTGCTTAGAGTGGCAGGCGTTACTCCTTCTCTCATTTTAACTAGAATCCATACGGAAAAACAGTCAAAGAAGTCACGTCAACAAAGGCTAGAACTACAGTCTATTTTTTTGTCTGCTGATAAGAAAGATTTAACAGATAAACAAATTCTCCTAGTAGACGATATTTATACTACCGGATCAACTTTACGCCATGCGGCAAAAGTTTTAAAAGAAATCGGTGCCCAAAATATATATTCGCTAACTATTGCGAGGTAATTTTGCTAAAATTGAAACAAATTAAAAATGAAAGATTTAACAGTAGATATATAATGGAATGAGTAATTATAGAACGAGGTATTGAATTAAGGAGGGGGGAGAAAAGAAATGAATGACTTGTCAAATTGTTCAAATTGTGGAGCGATATTTATTAAAACTCAGTTTAGAGATGTTTGTGATGCTTGCTATAAACAGGAAGAACTTCTCTTTGAAAAGGTCTATCAATACATAAGAAAAAGAGAAAATCGTAAAGCAACAATCCAGCAAGTGATAGATGCTACAGATATAGATGAAGAACTGCTTTTTAAATTTATTCGAACTGGTAGACTCAAATTAGCTCAATTTCCAAATCTGGGTTATAAGTGTGAGAAATGCGGGACTATTATACGAGAAGGTATTCTTTGCAGTAAATGCTCCGAGACCTTTCTATCAGATTTGAAGGTTTACCAACAAGAAGAAGATCGTAAACGAGCTATTGAAGAAAGAGATCGGAAGACTACATACTATACAAAAAATTTTAAGGATCTATAGGCTGTATGACTGTTGTCATACAGCTTTTTGGTGCTAAAAATCTATAAATGAAGACAATATTCTATCTGGCTATAAATCCAAACTTTTCTACCATAGACTATTTACTTATCGTAGCATTGGAAGGGCTTTTCAGCTTTTCTTTTTGTCAATAAAAAATGCTACAATGACATAAAACTTACTAAAATACAGCCGATATTATAAATAGATTATTTGATACGTTTTGAAAGTGAGGGGAGTATTTTATGAAAATTAATAACGTAGGTCCTTCCGGGATCAATCCCTATAATAAAAACCTAAATAAAATGAACGAACTAAAAAAATCTTCTTTCAATACAAAAGATAAAATTGAAATTTCAACAACAGCTAAGGAGCTTCAACATTCATCACAGCTCGTTTCACAACGTCAGGAAAAGGTAGAAGCGATAAAAGTATCTGTTGAGAACGGCACATACCAACTAGATGCAAGAGCAACTGCTAAAAGCTTAATCAACTTTTATTTAAAGAAATAGAGGAGGAGCACCGTGTCTGCTGCGAAGATTATAGAACTATTAGATAAATTAATTAAACTTCATGAAAATCTGTATAAGCTTTCTGTTCAAAAGACGGATGTAATAAAGAAAAGCGACATGGAAGGTCTCGATAAATTTTTAAAAGATGAGCAAAAGTATGTAAAGGCGATTGAACAAGTTGAACGTGAAAGACAGCATACTGTTGCTAGTTTAATAGGCAATCAAAGTCAATCGACAAGCTTAACCGATGTAGTGAAATATGTATCAGATGAAGAGCGTGGGAAATTGCTAGGCCAAAGAGAAAGGCTTTTGCAGCTTGTAAATCAATTAAAAAGTCAAAACCAATTGAATCAACAGTTGATTTACAATTCATTACAATACGTTAATTTAACTCTGGATATGTTAAGACCTGCACCACCAGCAGACTTTAATTATAAGAAACCAACTAATGCAGCACCAAAAGGTATAAATAGAGGAATGTTCGATTCAAAAGCTTAAATAGGTAAATAAGCGATAATGGAGGAAATAAGATGGCTTCAACCTTTTTTGGATTAGAAACAGCAAGACGGGGAATGAACGCACAACAAAATGCTTTATATGTAACTGGAAACAACATTTCAAATGCCAATACGATTGGATACTCAAGACAAAGAGTGAATCTTGCCACGACAACACCCTATCCAAGTCCGGGGTTGAATCGCCCAGGTATTGCTGGTCAATTAGGAACAGGGGCCACGGCAAGTTCTATTCAACGAATTCGTGACGAATTTGCTGATTTGCAATATCGAACGCAATACAATAAAACAGGTTATTTCGGTGCGTTGAATGATTCGCTTGTGAAAATGGAAGAAATCCTGAATGAGCCGTCTAGCAGTGGCTTGCAACAAACAATGGATAAGTTTTGGAATTCCCTACAAACATTGGCAGCTAATACAGAAAATAGCGGAGCGAGAAATGTAGTGGCTTCAACTGGTCAAGCTGTAGCGGAGACATTTAATTATTATTACAATTCTTTAACACGTGTCCAAAAGGATATTGGGGATCAATTAGGCGTGAAAGAGAAAGAGATTAATAATATTATTAATCGAATTGCCGAGTTAAATAAGCAAATATCGGAAGTAGAACCACACGGTTTATTACCAAATGACTTATATGATGCACGTGATGTACTAGTTGACCAGCTGTCAGGACTTGTTAACATAAAGGTAACTAAAGTAAAGCCAGATGAATATGGTAATGCTAAGGAAATGGCAGAAGGCTTATATAATATTGAAATTGTAAAAGAAGATGGCACGTCGTATGTTGATGGTGGCCTTAATTTAATTGAAGTAACAGGTAATGGAATCGGTCAGATAAACACGATTTCTATTGAGAAGGATCTAGATAAATCGAATATGGTTACAGGAATTAAAGTTGGAACACATACCATTGATATAGGTGATTTCAAAAAAACAGGTGAGCTATCAGGGATTATCGAAAACTATGGATATATCGAAAAGGATACTATAAAAGGTCATTATCCAGAAATGCTTGAAAATATAAACAAAATGACGATTGCCTTTGTGAATGAATTTAACGCCATCCACCGTCAAGGTGTAGCGTTAAATGAAACAGCACCGAGCGAAATGAATTTCTTCGTATTAGATGGACTAACGCCTGATGCTAACGGAATGTATAGTTTAGATGATATTAGCAATGTCGCACAAATCATTAAAGTGAATGATGAAATTATGAAGGATTCATCTAAAATTGCAGCTGGAAATCCGAATGGTGATGCCGGAAATAACGAAAATGCTCAAAAGCTAGCTGAGATTAAAAGTAAGGATTTTTCTCAATACATAACTGCCGGGAATCTACCATCAGAGATGACAGGCAATATAGATTCCTTCTATCAAGGTGTAATCGGCTCACTAGGTGTGGTTTCTCAAGGAGCGTATACTAATTTAACAAATTCGATTACGATTACGGCTTCTATAGAAGAAAGACGGATGTCTGCCAGCTCTGTTTCGTTGGATGAAGAAATGATCAATATGATTAAGTATCAGCACGGCTACAACGCTTCAGCAAGAATGATCACTGTGGTTGATGAAGTATTGGATAAGATTATAAACGGAATGGGAACGGTTGGCAGATAAGGAGGCTTATTTAAATGCGTGTAACACAATCTATGCTAAGTAATAATACATTGAGACAAATATCGAGTAGCTATACTAAATTATCTCAATTAGATAAGCAATTATATACGGGCAAGAAATTCACAAAACCCTCGGATGATCCAGTTGCGGCTATGAGAGCAATGGGATATCGATCAGATTTAAATCGTATTCAGCAATATCAACAAAATATTGGAGAAGTCAACAACTGGGTGGATAGTACAGATGACGCCCTTAATAATGTCAATTTGGCTTTGCAAAAAATTCGTGAATTAACTGTTCAAGCAAGTAATGGAACCCTTGAAGAAAGCCAACGCTCCTATATTGCGGAAGAGATTAAGCAATTAAAAGAGCAAATTAAATCAGTGGGAGATACACAAATTGGCGGTAAATATTTATTTGGCGGAACAAAAACAGATGTGAAACCGTCGGATGATTTCTCACAAGCAACAGGTTTAATCGAAATTGAAATCTTTAACGGAATCAAATTTTCCGTTAATACAGAAGGAGCAAGCTTGTTTCCTGATTTAGTTGGAACTCCTGCTTCTTCCAATATTACGAGTGATACAGGAACTTCCACTATTAATGTCAAAGGAACATATGGTGATAACGCGGTTACCGAATTAAAAGTATCCTATGATACAGCCTCTCAAAAATGGCAGTTAGATAACGGTACAGAAAAGGTAGATATTAATGGTAAAAACGCAACGATTAATGGCATTACCATTGATTTAACAAATGCCAAAACAGATGAGACGTTTACTATCACGCTAGATAATGGTCAACCATCACCTATTACGAACCCAGAAAAATCGGGTGTTCTTCAAGAGTTAATCAATACGTTAGAAAATGGTGGCAGTGAAGAAGAAATTGGGACATTTCTGTCTAAGTTGGATACCCAAATTAATAATCTTTTAGCTGTTCGTGCAACGGTTGGTGCTAAGCAAAATCGTGTGGAACTAATGGAAGATCGTTTGGGTTCACAGGAAGTATTTTCAACACGTATCCTATCCGATAATGAAGACGTCGATATGGAAAAAGCGATTATGGCTTTGACAGCTCAGGAAAGTGTTCATCGAGCAGCAATGGCTGTCGGTGCAAGAATTATCCAACCTACACTTATGGACTTTTTACGATAGAGAAATGATAATAACTACTTTTATGTAAAATATTGGTAATAAAATGACTTTTGGGGACAACCACTCCTTACACTATATAGAGCTTCTTTTTGGCCTATATGGTGTTAGGATGTTGTCCTTTTTAAAAATTGTCATTTATATAAAGGAGGGCATGATGATGAAATTGCCACAAATCCGACTGCAGTCGCAGTCTGCTCTTATTTCCCTTCAAACTCAAAACGCAGTTGCTCAGCTTCAACAACCTAAAGCGGAATTAGATATCAAGCAACCACCTGCTGAAATGACCATTGAAAGAACACCTTCTCAGCTGACGATTGATCAAACGGCAGCAAGAGAGGCGGTTGACTTAAAATCGATTCGAAAAAGGATTGAAGAGTTTGCTGAAAATGGACGACAAGAATGGCTTGAAGGATTGGCGAGAAGAGCGAATGAAGGCGATGAATTAATGCGAATAGAAAATGGAGGAAACCCTATAGTATCGCAGGCTAAACAAAATAGTGAGAGACCAGAAAAGCAATTTAATATTGGATTTGTGCCACCTCTTTTTAGTGTAAAGTTACATTATGAACCAACGAAACTTGATATAAATTGGAAAGTGAATAAAGTGGAAAATAATACAAGAACAAATAAGCCGACACTAGATTACACACCTGGTAAGGTTGAGGTAGGCTTGAGACAAAAAGAATCCTTACAAATTGATTATGTAAACGTAGACTTTAATGCATGAGGAGATGAACAAAATGAAAATAATGACGAAATATCATGGCGAGATGGATGTAGATGAGAACGACCTTTGGCATTTTAATAAAGGGATACCTGGATTTCTAGAGGAAAAACAATTTTTACTATATCCGTTAGCAGATCAGGATGTTTTTTCAATTTTACAATCAGTTGTACATAGTGAAATTGCGTTTATTGTTGCAAATCCATTTGCGTTTTTTAAAGACTATGAATTTAATCTTGATGAAAATGTACTAGCAACTTTAGATATAGGTAATGAAAACGAGGTTTGTCCACTCGTTATTTTAACATTAGAAGATACGCTCGAAAACTCTACTGCAAATTTACAAGCACCAATCATACTTAATATGAAAAATCACCATGCAAAACAGATTATTCTTCATGAAACAGACTATCAAACGAAGCATCCTTTATCTTTGAAAGCTGAACAGGGGTGATGACATGTTAGTATTAACAAGAAAAATCGGCGAAACGATTATTATTGGTGAGCAAATCGAAATCACGGTTATAGAATCGAAAGGCGATCAAATCAAATTAGGCATTCAAGCTCCAAAAGATGTGGAAATTCACCGAAAAGAAATCTATCAAGCGATTCAAAATGAAAATAAACAAGCATTAAACCATTTGAACCATTTGGAGCAGCTACTAGGACAAAAGAAATAAAAGAATTTAGTTAATTCTATTAAAATAATCGAAAAGTATGTCGATATATAGCGTGTAAAGAAAATGGTGGACGGCCGCCACCCTTTCCAAATTTCATAAAGTTCACACGGACGTGAACTTCTAAATTCAAGGAGGAAATATATAATGAGAATTAATCACAATATCTCAGCTCTTAACACATACCGTCAAATGGGTACTAACCAATCAGCAGCATCTAAAAACATGGAGAAATTATCTTCTGGTTTAAAGATTAACCGTGCTGGCGATGACGCTGCTGGTCTAGCTATTTCTGAAAAAATGCGTGGACAAATCCGCGGTTTAGATATGGCATCTAAAAACTCTCAAGATGGTATTTCTTTAATCCAAACTGCTGAGGGTGCATTAAATGAAACACAATCTATTCTACAACGTATGCGTGAATTAGCAGTACAATCAGCGAATGATACAAATACAACAACTGACCGTGAAGAGATTCAAAAAGAAATTAACCAATTAACATCTGAAATTAACCGTATCGGTAATACTACTGAGTTCAATACTCAAAAATTATTGAATGGTGATAAGGATGGATCACCGGAAATTAAAGCAGTTGCTGGTGAATATGCAATAACAATAGGTGCTGCAGATGTAACAATTGATGGGAAAACTTTCAAATATGATACTAATAGTGCTGATGACGGATCGGTAGCAACATTTAAAACTGCTGCAGGATTAGCAGCTTTAATCGCTAAAGATGATGATTTAAAAGGTAAATACACTGGTGGTGGAACAGGTACTGACTTTACATTAACACAAAAAACTGGTGCAGAATCTTCAACGGAACCTGTAGTTGCTGGTGGAACTTTAGCTGTAACTACACCTGGTGTTACTGGTAAAGCAGCAGGAGCAGGTGCAGATTTACAGTTGCAAATTGGAGCTAATGAAAACCAAAGTATGACAATTACTATTGGAGACATGAGAGCGGCAGCTTTGGGTATTACTACAGCTGGTAATACGAATTCTAAATTGGCAGTAACTGATGGTACTAATAATACTGCAACTGAAACTGCCCTAAATGTTTTAACTCATGCAGACGCTGCTAAATCTGTGACTACGATACAAAAAGCAATTGATACAGTATCTAGTGAGCGATCTAAGTTGGGTGCAAGTCAAAACCGTCTAGAGCACACTATCAACAACTTAGGTACATCTTCTGAAAACTTAACAGCTGCTGAGTCTCGTATCCGTGACGTTGACATGGCTAAAGAAATGATGGAAATGACTAAGAACAATATTTTACAACAAGCTGCTCAAGCTATGCTTGCTCAAGCAAACCAACAACCACAAGGTGTTCTTCAATTATTACGTTAATAATAGGTTGATAAAAAGCTGGGGATTATTTTATCCCCAGTTTTTTTGTGTAAATAGATAAATATATATATTTATCTATTTGAAAAATATGACTAATAGTTTACTAATTTGCTGCTGTATGAGGTATATAATAAGCAAATAGATATAAATAACTGAATATTTAAAATAGTGATTTTTGTTCATATAAGTTAACCTAATAGCTCCGATAAATTATTTTGTAAGATACATAATGACCTTAGAGTAAATTGAACAGACTGATATTGAATAAGTTTGATAACTTATTCTAAATGTTTTAAGCATCTTTACATATGATAATCATTTGTAAAAAAAACAGCATTAGTTATCAAAAATCATTATGACATCCTACAAAACTTTAAAAGTAAGGATGCTTTTATTGAAAATGGAGCTCATGGAAGGGGAAGTTTTATATGCGTATCAATCACAATATTGCAGCATTAAACACTTATCGTCAATTAGGGACAAATCAAACAGCATCATCAAAAAATATGGAGAAATTATCTTCAGGTATGAAAATTAACCGTGCTGGTGATGATGCTGCAGGCTTAGCTATTTCTGAGAAAATGCGTGGTCAAATTCGAGGTTTAGATATGGCTGCCAAAAATGCTCAAGATGGTATCTCGTTAATTCAGACAGCGGAAGGTGCTTTAAATGAAACACATAGTATTCTACAACGTATGAGAGAGTTGGCAGTTCAAGCAGGAAATGATACTAATAATGACCAAGATCGTGGTGAAATTCAAAAGGAAATTAACCAATTAACCTCTGAAATAAATCGTATCGGAAATACTACAGAATTTAATACTCAAAAATTATTAAATGGTGAAAAATCTACTGAATTATCAAGTGTTGATGTGCTCACTACATTAGCAGGTGTGACAGCAGATGGAACAGCTACGCCTCCTATTACAGAGGTTAAGGGACAATATCAATTTGATTTTAGTAATTATGATTTTAATATTGATGGGATTGCGCTTAACTACGATTCCACAGGTGTTTCAGGTTATAAAGATGTCGATACTTTAGTTGCGCAAATTAATGGAGATGGAACTTTAGGTGCTAAATATACGGCTAGTAATGTTAATGGGAAAATTCAACTAGAGCAAAATACAGGTAACGCGACAGCTCCAAATATTAAGTTAGTAGGAACATCTATTACATTACAAATTGGTGCAAACGAAAACCAATCGATGAGTATGGAAATTAAAGACTTACGAGCTAGTGCGTTAGGTATTACAGGAGTAAAAGGATCGAATGGATTTACAGATGATAATTCGGTTAATAATGGTACAAACAATATGTCTGTCGAAGCTGCACTAAGTGTAGAAACGCATGAGAGCGCTGCTGCAGCTATTACTAAAATTCAGTCAGCTATTGATACTGTATCAGGCGAACGATCTAAACTTGGGGCATATCAAAATCGTTTAGAGCACACAATCAATAACTTAGGTGCATCATCTGAAAATCTATCAGCTGCTGAATCTCGAATTCGTGATACTGATATGGCGAAAGAAATGATGGAAATGACGAAGAACAACATCCTACAACAAGCTGCTCAAGCAATGCTTGCTCAAGCGAACCAACAACCACAAGGTGTTCTTCAACTATTACGTTAATAATATTAAAGAAAGGGATTTTAGATTTTCTAGAGTCTCTTTTTTGTGATGGTAGATTAAACGAATTTTAGCTGAATCAAATAGAAAAAAAGTAAAGTATCTATATATCATTATATTACGAGATAGAATAGTCTTAATTCCTTTTAATAGAGTTAGGGCTTTTTCTATTTTAAGAAGAGAAGATAGAGAAGACTATGTTTCAGTAAGAGGAACTTTAACTTAGGGAAAGGACTATTATATAAAAGAGATAACTATATTTCTACATCAAGTAAAAACTTCAAAGCTGAAACCGATAATATACATAAAGATGTCGTTTAGTTGAAAGGAGAGAAGATGAATGATGGACAAAGTGACGGGTTCTTCTGGTTCGGTTGGGATTAAATCGACTAGCGGAATCGATTTGGATAGAACAAAGAATCGTGAAGAAGGGTTGAAACAGATTGAACAATTTGAAAGACAAATCAAAAATGGTCAATCAAAAGAACAGCTTGAAAAAGTTGTAGATAGCATGAATCAGTTTTTGACAGCTTCTAATACGCATTTGAAATTTGAATTTCATGACGAATTACGAGAGTACTATGTGACCGTTGTCGATGATGTCACTCAGGAAGTCATCAAAGAAATTCCCTCTAAGAAAATGTTGGATATGTATGCCTCGATGATGTCAGAGGTATTAGGAATAGTGGTAGATCAGAAGATTTAAAGGAGTGAGGAATAATGGTCACTAGGATCAGTGGTTTAGCAAGCGGTATGGATATTGATAGTATCGTTTCAAATATGATGAAGGCACAAAGAGCTCCATTAGATAAAATAAAGCAAAAGATACAATTACTTGAATGGCAGCGGGATGATTATCGCTCAATGAATACATTATTATTGAATTTCCGTACTAATGAATTAGTGAATATGAAATTGACGAGTAGTTATCGTACAAAAGTAGTAAGTTCATCTGATGAAAGTAAGATAACAGCAACTGCTACAAGCTCAGCAAGTAATGCTTCATATACAATTTCTCGAGTGGAACAACTTGCTACTGCTGAAGTGAGAAAAAATGCAGGTTCGATTACGAAAAATGGTTCAACATTTGATGCTTCCAAAAGTTTATACTCACAAAATAATTCATTTACTACTGGACCAATTAATTGGAAAGAAGGAGCCGTTTTAACGGAAAATTTTAAAACAACGGAAAAAAGCAATACGATTGATTTGAGCGCAATTAAAATGAATGATGGTGAGAGTTTTAATGTAGATAATATCGACAAAGATCAGCTGTCTTCATGGAGTGTAAAGGTAAATGGGAAATCGTATCAAGTTGTGACAAGTGGGACACCAGATGCTAATCAGGTGCTATTATCCAATGACGGAAAAACATTAACATTTAAGGATAATATAGATGCAAATAGTGATATTCGTTTGGATTATATAGGTTTGAAAAAAACGGAAAATGTAGCTGTATCCACAAATGGTACAGTCAAGCTTTCACAAATTGGAATTTCGTTACCAAGTGCTGGAACAGAAGAGAAACTAAAAGTGACGATTGTTGATAAAAAGACAAGTGAGAAAAAAGAGGTCAATTACACTTTAAAATCTACTGGTGAAATACTAGATGAAAATGATACAGTTATTGGAGCTGTTGATGCGGAAACGGGCGAAATTAAATTTAATGAGAAAGCTCCTAAAAATGATAATGCTTCTTATACGTTAGAGATGAAATATAGTCACAAATACACAAATGTCTCATTAATTACCAATACATCTGACGGGAAACAATATGAGAAGTTTTTAGTAACTGGGTCAGATTCCTTAAATGACCTTTCTGGAAAAATCAGTGATTCTGATGTAGGGGTATCCATGTTTTATGATTCCCATACAGGACAGATGACACTTACTCGGAAAGAAACAGGAGACTTTAATAAGAGTGGAAATGATTTAGAAGTATACGGTGATTTGTTAAATAATACTCTTCGTTTTGGAACTGGAGCTTCCACTATACAAGGAACAAATGCGAAATTTACGATTAACGGTCTGGATACAGAACGTCATTCGAATAATTTCACCATTGATGGTATTACCTTTAATTTGAAACAAGCTTTTGAAAGTACGGACTCACCAGTAACGATTGGTGTCACAAACGATACAAATAAAATCTACGACAACATCAAGGGCTTTATCGACAAATACAACGAGTTGATTGGTCAAATTCAATTGAAGCTTGATGAAAAGCGTTATAAAGACTATGAACCGCTAACAGATGATCAAAAAGAATCATTGAGCGATAAGCAACAAGAAAAGTGGGAAGGGTTAGCGAAGAGTGGTTTATTACGTAGGGACTCTATATTAAGCGGAGTTCTTTCTAACATGCGTTCCAATTTTTATGCTACGGTTAAAAATAACGAAATCTCTGATAAGTATAATCAGCTTTCGAAAATTGGCATTACGACATCGGCGAATTATTTAGATGGAGGAAAGCTAGAAATCAATGAAACACAATTGAAGAAAGCGATTGAGGAAAATCCGGAATCTGTTGAACAATTATTCCGTGGTGAAAATGGAATTATCGAAAATCTACAAAAAACAGTCAATAATGCAATGGATGCCTTAAAGGAGAAAGCAGGGAATTCCAATTCGACGAATCAAACTTTTAAAATAGGTAGAGAATTAGATGATCTTGAAAAAAGACAAACTCGTTTTGAGGAACGTTTAGAAATGTTAGAAACTCGTTATTGGTCCCAATTTAATGCGATGGAACAGGCGATACAAAATTCGAATTCTCAGTCAGCCTATTTGTCGCAGTTCTTTAGTTCTTAATGAACATTTAATTAGAGTAGGAGTGGTTACAATTGTCTATAAACAATCCATATAAAGCATATGAGCAAAACTCTGTTACAACAGCTTCACCAGGAGAATTAACTTTAATGCTTTACAACGGCTGTTTGAAGTTTATAGGAAAAGCTAAAATAGCAATTGAGCAGAATCATATTGAGGAACGCAATACGAATATCCAGAAAGCACAAAATATTATACGTGAATTAATGGTTACTTTGAATATGGATTATGAAGTATCCAAAAATATGATGACTATCTATGAATATATTAATGGCTTGTTAACAGAAGCCAATATTCAAAGTGAATTGGCGAAGTTAGTGGAAGCAGAAGGACTAGTAAAAGAATTCCGTGATACTTGGAAGCAAGTTGTACAGATGAATCGAAAAAAACAATACCAAGGTGGAGCTATTTGATGCAAGAAACACTGAAAAATTGCTATGAACTAACAGGGCAATTGCTAAAGCTGTCGAGAATTAAACCAAATGATATAAGTGACGAGCAATATCAGGAAATCAATGATGTTTTGAGAAAGCGCGAACATTTATTTCCAGCCTTGCAAAAACCATCAGACACTATAGAACAAGAATATGCTTCGAAAATTTTAGAATTTAATAAAGAAATTGATCGTAATCTAGTAGAAATAAAAAAGCAAATTCAACTCAAAATTAGAGATTTGAAGAAGAAAGAGAAATCGAATAATAGCTATCTTGGATATGGTAATGCAGGAGCAAGTAGCTATTTTTACGATAAAAAACAATAAGGTGATTCCATCTGGAGTTACCTTTTTGTTTTAGTGGATTTCAAAAAGATAGTGCTTTTTCAGTTGATAGACGGACAGCCTATTTTACATATGTTATAAAGCTATGACAGAAAGTAAACGATTTTTGTCGAAATCAACAATAAGAGTAGACAAATCTGTACGTTTTAAACAATGAAAAAAATATGAAGTTTTTTGTTCGAAAATTCGACAAATTTTTTTTATGTTTCATGAAGGGTTTGAAAGGGGTATCATAGAATTTATATAGTATAGTTTTATTTAAAGGAGGACTCACTTATGGATTATAACATTCGTGGTGAAAACATTGAGGTAACTCCAGCTCTACGCGAATATGTGGAGAAGAAAGTTGGAAAACTGGAAAGATATTTTAACAACACACCAAATGCTAATGCGTACGTAAACTTAAAGGTTTATAACGATAAAACATGTAAGGTTGAAATTACAGTACCAATGACTAATCTTGTATTGCGCGCAGAAGAAAGAAACACAGATATGTATGCAGCAATCGATATGATTACGGATAAGCTTGAAAGACAAATTCGTAAGCATAAAACAAAAGTAAATCGTAAGTTCCGTGCAACTGGAACAACTCCAGAGGTATTTGTTTTTGAAGCAGAAGATGAAGCAGATCCGCAAGATGTTGTTGAAGCAGAAGAATTAGAAATTGTACGTAACAAGCGATTTTACCTTAAGCCAATGGACAGTGAGGAAGCAATTCTTCAAATGAACATGCTTGGTCATAACTTCTTCGTTTATACAAATGCTGAAACAGAAGTGACAAATGTTGTATACAAACGTAAAGATGGCCGTTACGGATTAATTGAGCCAAATAAATAAGAAGTAGCCAGAATCTTAAGGATTCAAAGAGAACTTCTTTCATAAAATAACTTAAGCGCAAGCGCCTTGATCAGCCCCGACCAGCATAAGTCGAGTTGGCAAGAAGGTTGCTCTTTGATCTTCTAGATGACTCGACTTATGACATCGAGGGGCTAGGCGCTGAAGCTAGACAGTAATCCAAGTGAAAAATATTATACTTATTGTCATAAAAAAGACCGACTTTTCACATTCTTAATGAATATATGAAAAGTTGGCTTTTTTCATTAATACTCTTTTGTTCCTTTTGTTTTGATTATCTTCTATGAATAAATCCTTATGCCTCTCTCAATCTCCACTAGTTGTACCATGTTTGTAGAAATGGTATTATAAAAAATGGATAATTTTTTTAAATTATCATGAATTAGGCGTCATTTAGGCGTTAAAATTAGGTTTACTTTTAAATGAAAATAAAAACCTGGAATAGGTTTTTAATAGGTCATTGTGTCAATAGTTCATTTTGGTTCATGGTATAGCAGAAATGGCTATTCGAATCATAATCACAAAACAGAGGAGCGTTTGTGAATGTTATCAATATTAAATAAAGTGTTCGATCCAAATAAGCGTGAAGTGAAACGTCTGCAAAAATTAGCAGATCAAATTGAAGTGCTAAAGCCTACAATGGAGGCCATGTCAGATGCGGAACTTCAAGCGAAAACGGAAGAATTTAAAAATCGATATAATAATGGTGAAAAGCTAGATGACATGCTAGTAGAAGCGTTCGCTGTTGTGCGTGAAGCTTCTAAGCGTGTATTAGGAATGTTTCCTTTCCCAGTTCAGTTAATGGGGGGCGCGACTCTTCATGATGGGAATATCGCAGAAATGAAAACCGGTGAAGGTAAAACGTTAACGTCCACCATGCCTGTTTACTTAAATGCGATTACTGGGAAAGGTGTGCACGTTATTACAGTCAATGAATATTTGGCATCTCGTGATGCGACTGAAATGGGCGAGTTATATAGATTTTTAGGCTTAACCGTCGGCTTGAATTTAACAGGTCTTTCTCGTGAGGAAAAACAAGAAGCGTATCGTGCAGATATTACCTATGGTACAAACAATGAATTTGGTTTTGACTATTTACGTGACAACATGGTGTTGTACAAAGAGCAAATGGTTCAAAGACCATTACATTATGCTGTAATTGACGAGGTTGACTCGATTTTAATTGATGAAGCACGTACACCATTGATTATTTCTGGTAGTGCTCAGAAATCGACGCAATTATATATGCAAGCCAATGCCTTCGTACGTACATTAACGAAAGAAAAAGATTATACGTATGATGAAAAAACAAAAGGTGTTCAATTAACCGAAGAAGGTATTACAAAAGCGGAACGTGCTTTCCGAATTGAAAACCTATTTGATATATCACATGTGTCTTTAAATCACCACATTAATCAAGCATTAAAAGCACATGTAAGTATGCATAATGATGTTGATTATGTAGTACAAGACGGTGAAATTGTGATTGTTGACCAATTCACAGGTCGTTTAATGAAAGGTCGTCGTTATAGTGATGGCTTACATCAAGCTATCGAAGCAAAAGAAGGCTTAGATATTCAAAATGAAAGCATGACTTTAGCGACTATTACTTTCCAAAACTATTTCCGTATGTATGAAAAGCTGGCAGGTATGACAGGTACTGCGAAAACGGAAGAAGAAGAATTCCGTAATATTTATAATATGAATGTTGTGGCGATTCCTACGAACCGTGAAATCATGCGTGATGACCGTGCCGATTTAATTTATGCTTCGATGATGGGCAAATTTAACGCAGTTGTAGAAGATATTAAAGAGCGTCATGAAAAAGGGCAGCCTGTTCTTGTGGGTACGGTTGCTATTGAAACATCTGAGCTTATTTCAAGTTTATTAACTAAGCACAGAATTCCTCATAATGTCTTGAATGCGAAAAACCATGGTCGTGAAGCAGAGATTATTTTAAATGCTGGACAACCAGGTTCGGTTACAATTGCAACGAACATGGCTGGTCGTGGTACGGATATCAAGCTTGGTGAAGGGGTTAAAGAGCTCGGTGGTTTAGCGGTTATTGGTACAGAGCGCCATGAATCACGTCGTATTGATAATCAGCTTCGTGGACGTTCTGGACGTCAAGGTGACCCAGGGGTAACACAATTCTATTTATCAATGGAAGATGAATTAATGCGCCGTTTCGGCTCTGATAATATGAAAACAATGATGACTCGTCTAGGTATGGACGATGATCAGCCAATCCAAAGTAAGATGGTTACAAAAGCTGTAGAATCAGCTCAAAAACGTGTTGAAGGAAACAACTTTGATGCGCGTAAGCAATTGCTGCAATATGATGATGTATTACGTCAACAACGTGAAATTATCTATAAGCAACGTTTTGAAGTATTAGATAGTGAAAGCTTAAGAAGCATCGTTGAACAAATGATCGCTTCTTCTGTAGAACGCCATGTAGCTGCTTTTACAACAGATGAGGAGCAATCGAATTGGAATCTACATGGTTTAGTAGATTACATCAATGGTAATCTTCTTCGTGAAGGAGTTATCACTGAGAGTGATTTACAAGGTAGAGAACAAGAGGAAATTGTGGAACTTATTTTAGAAAAAGTGAAAGATGTATACGATGATAAGGAAGAGCAATTATCTGAAGAGCAAATGCGCGAGTTCGAAAAAGTTATCGTTCTTCGTTCAGTAGATAGCAAATGGATGGATCATATTGATGCAATGGATCAGCTTCGTCAAGGTATTCATTTACGTGCATACGGTCAAATTGACCCACTAAGAGAATATCAGCAAGAAGGCTTCGCGATGTTTGAAGAAATGATTGCATCGATTGAAGATGAAATTGCTAAATATATCATGAAAGCTGAAATTCGTAATAACCTTGAAAGAGAAGAGGTTGCGAAGGGACAAGCTGTACATCCAAAAGAAGGCGAAGAAGTGAAGAAAAAGCCTGTTCAAAAGAAAGAAGAAGTTGGACGTAACCAACCTTGCCCATGTGGAAGTGGCAAGAAATATAAAAACTGCTGCGGTCGATAAGAAAAGCATAATCGTCTTTAGACTATAAATGCAGTGAGCGTATAGTTAGGAACAATGGAGGAGTGGCAATTCATTGCCTCCTCCTTTCCTTTGTTTAGATAATTATCCTGAAGGATTATTGTTAAGGGATTTGAATACATTGTTAGATATAAATAAATTTTTGAGGTGAAGAGCATATGGAATTAGCAGAAATCAGATCAGAGCTCGAAAAAACAGCTAAAAAATTAGCGGACTTTAGGGGGTCTCTTTGACTTAGAAGAGAAAGAGGCTCGCATTGCGGAATTAGATCATGAAATGACGCATCCGGATTTTTGGAACAATCAAGATACGGCTCAAGTGGTAATTAATGAAGCAAATGCATTAAAAGAATTAGTGGGACAATTCCAATCGATGAGTGAAAATCATGAAAATCTGGAGTTGACATTTGAACTTTTAAAAGAAGAAGACGATGCCGATTTACGTGCTGAATTAGAAGAAGAATTAAAGCAATTAATTGTTCAAATGAGTGAATATGAATTACAAGCTTTATTAAGTGAACCTTATGATAAAAACAATGCTATTCTTGAACTTCATCCAGGTGCTGGTGGTACAGAGTCACAGGATTGGGGCTCTATGCTTCTACGAATGTATACACGTTGGGCAGAGAAGCAAGGATTTAAAGTAGAAACACTAGATTACCTAGCAGGAGATGAAGCGGGTATTAAAAGTGTAACGCTACTCATTAAAGGTCATAATGCTTACGGTTATTTAAAGGCTGAAAAAGGTGTTCATCGTTTAGTTCGTATTTCACCATTTGATGCGTCAGGACGTCGTCATACATCATTTGTTTCATGTGATGTAATGCCTGAATTTAATAATGAAATAGAAGTTGATATTCGTACAGAAGATTTGAAAATTGATACGTACCGTGCAACAGGTGCAGGTGGTCAGCATATTAATACGACTGATTCAGCTGTTCGTATTACTCATATTCCAACGGGTGTGGTTGTAACATGTCAAACAGAGCGTTCGCAAATTAAAAACCGTGAACGTGCGATGAATATGCTGAAATCCAAGCTATATCAACGTCAAATCGAAGAACAACAAGCGAAGCTTGATGAAATTCGTGGCGATAAGAGTGATATTAGTTGGGGAAGCCAAATTCGATCTTATGTATTCCACCCATATTCAATGGTTAAAGACCATCGTACAGGGGTGGAAACAGGAAACGTGCAAGCGGTTATGGATGGCGATTTAAATGCCTTTATCGATGCTTATTTACGCTCAAAATTAGCTTAATTGAAACTGCAAGACTTTGTTATAAGTCTTGCAGTTTTTTTTGTTCTACTTCCGGAACCGGTTCAGAATAAGAAGTTGAATCAAATCCAGCAAAAGTTGAATCCAATTTGCTAGAAGTTGAACCGAACGAACGATAAGTTGAACGAAATTGATTGAAAGTTGAATCAAAATCTCCCGAGCGCAATTCATCATTCGAAAATAAAACAAAAATATAGCTAAAATGTTGTTTTAACGCTTTACTACGTTATCTAGCTGTTATTTACATACACATTTATAGGGTGCTATACTCATTTTTGGTGAAAATTATATGAGAAAAAAGAAATACTAGAAATAGATGGATTTTGCAATAGGAGGCCAGTATGAAAAATAGCAACAAGTATTTAAATACGGTATGGGAATACGGGCATGTATTGTTAGGTGCTGCCGTTATTGCTATTACCTTTAATGTTTTCTTGCTTCCAAATAAAATAGCTTCGGGTGGTACAAGCGGGATCAGTACAATCGTGGCTTCGCAATTTGGAATTGAGCCTGCTTTTACGCAGTGGGCACTAAACATTCCGTTGTTTATTGCGGGAGTTGTTTTATTAGGTAAGCAGTTTGGGTTAAAGACATTAGTTGGAACGATGTTTTTTCCGTTAGTCGTATATATAACAAAAGATTGGGACCCGTGGACAACAGATGCATTACTTGGCGCTATTTGTGGAGGTTTGGGTGTCGGTTTAGGACTTGGAATTGTGTTCCGAGGTAAAGGTTCAACAGGTGGAACAGATGTTGCGGCTCAAATTTTACACAAATTTACGCATGTTAGTTTAGGGAAATGTGTGGCACTTATTGATGGATTAATTGTAATCACAGCGAGCTTTGTGTTTGATATTGAGCGAGGACTATATGCGCTGATTGGATTGTATGTGACAAGTAAGACAATTGATCTTGTACAGGTTGGAATTGAAAGCTCAAAAATGACAATGATTATTACGAATAAGGAAGAAGAAATTCGCACAGCGATTTTTGATAAGATTGATCGAGGGGTAACGGAGCTTAATGGAAAAGGGGGTTATACAGAAACGCATAAGCCAGTGCTTATTTGTGTAGTAGATACTTCGCAATTCACAAAATTGAAACAAGTGGTGAAAAGCATTGATCCTCAAGCATTTGTTGTAGTAATGGATGCCTCTGAGGTTCTAGGAGAAGGATTTAATGGCGTTTAATAGCACCTACAAAATGGTATAATATTCTTGTATTTGTAAATTTTGTAGGGGGGATAGGTGTGAACAAAAAGTTACTTGCTTTAATGCTTGGTACGTCCATTGTTCTAGCTGCGTGTGGGGGAGATAAAGCAGATGATAAGCCTTCGAGTGATGGCGGTACAACAACTGCTGATTCTGGTCAAGAAGCGAAGTTATATAAGAATAATTGTGCGAGCTGTCATGGTGAAAATCTAGAAGGATTGGTAGGTCCAGAATTGAAGAAAGTCGGTGCTACTTTATCAAAGGATGAGATTGAGAAGGTTATTCTAGAAGGTAAGGGTTCAATGCCGAAAGAACAGCTTCAAGGGGAAGAGGCTTCACAAGTTGCGCAATGGTTATCTGAAAAAAAATAGTAGTTAATCAGACTAAGTCCAGCATGATGGATTTAGTCTTTTTGTTTTACATAGTAGATTAGGTTTGGAGTATGTTTAAATCGAGTACTATATTGACAATGCTTAATGGTTATATTTGACAAATAATTCTTATTTATGACAAATTTCTAGGTGAATGATGCTTATAAATATGTTACATTGTAGATGAGTTACTTCCATTTAATTCCACGATCCCGTTTTTTCTCCAATATTTAAATACATTGGTACAAATACAATCCCAACACACGATTGAAATGAAAATGTAATATTAATTAGCCCCTCATTCGTAAGGTTTGATGGTATAATGGCTTAGTAGAAAATAAGGGTTTTTGTTTAATTTTGTTAATTTATGATGATAATTTGTCGAATAAAGATTATAAATAGTCCTTTTTAATGAAGAATAACAAGGAAAAGCATAGGTGGTTTTTTTATGATAGAAATGATAGATGTTCAAAAAACGTATCCTAATGGTGTTAAAGCTGTTAATGGGATTAATGTGAAAATAAAAAAAGGTGAGTTTGTTTACGTTGTTGGACCAAGTGGTGCGGGTAAGTCAACATTTATAAAAATGATGTACCGTGAAGAAAAACCAACGAGTGGTTCAATTGTTGTAAATGGTATAGGCCTAGCGAGTATCCGTAACTCGAAAGTTCCGGTTTTTAGAAGAAATATTGGTGTGGTCTTTCAAGACTTTAAACTATTACCAAAACTTACAGTTTACGAGAATGTTGCTTTCGCATTGGAAGTAATTGAAGAAGAACCAAAAGAGATAAAAAGACGTGTTATGGAAGTACTTGATCTTGTTGGATTAAAGCATAAGGCGAGAATGCAACCAGCCGAGTTATCTGGGGGAGAGCAGCAACGTGTTTCTATTGCTCGCTCTATTGTGAATGATCCAAAGGTTGTTATTGCAGATGAACCTACTGGTAACCTAGATCCAGAAACTTCTTGGGAGATTATGAATATTTTCGAAGAGATTAATAGACGTGGAACAACGATTGTAATGGCGACGCATAATAAAGAGATTGTAGATAATTTAAAGCATCGAGTTATTGCAATTGAAGGCGGGAAAATCACTAGAGATGAACAAAGAGGTGACTACGGTTATGAATATTAATAGTATCCGTCGCCACTTTAGAGAGAGCTTTAAAAGTCTTGGTCGTAATGGGTGGATGACATTTGCTTCAGTCAGTGCGGTAACAGTTACCCTTCTTTTAGTAGGGGTGTTCTTCGTACTGATGATGAACTTAAATAATTTTGCAAAGAATGTTGAAAATGATGTGGAAATTCGTGTTCATTTAGATGTTGCTGCAACGCAAGCAGATATGAAGACGGTTGAGAAAGAACTTAAAGAGATACCTCAGGTCAAAAAAGTTACGTTCTCTTCTAAGGAAGAAGAATTAGATCAATTAATTAATTCAATGGGAGAATCATTCTCTTTATTTGAACAGGATAATCCTTTAAGAAATGTATATGTGGTTAAAACCAAAACACCACAAGATGTTATTTCAGTAGCTAAGAAAATCGAAAAGCTAAATTTCGTTGAAAAAGTGAAATACGGAAAAGGAACAGTTGAGAAGTTATTCGATTTTGTGAAGATCTCTCGTAATATTGGTATAGCTTTAATTATTGGTTTACTATTTACAGCGATGTTCCTAATTTCAAATACGATCAAAATTACCATTGTTGCAAGAAAGTCTGAAATAGAGATTATGAGATTAGTAGGTGCTACGAATTCGTTTATTCGCTGGCCTTTCTTCTTAGAAGGTTTATGGCTTGGTATTTTAGGGGCCATTATTCCAATCATTCTAATTGCAACTACGTACTACAACGTCTATAACTATGTAACTCCAAGAATAGATGTACCATTTATTGAATTACTTTCATTCAATCCATTTGTTTATCAGATTGCTGGAATTCTCATTCTAATGGGCGGACTAATTGGAGTATGGGGAAGTATGATGTCTGTACGTAAATTCCTAAAAATCTAAAAAGAGGGTGAGCCAATTCGTTGGCTCAACTCCTCTTTTATTATTTGTAAAGGAAAGAAAGGTGAGTGTACATGCTAAAAAAGAAATTGTTCATTTTAAATACAACAATCATTCTTGGACTAACTAGTACGGTTGTTACTACTGGTGTAAGTGCTGAAACGATTAGCGATATGGAAAGCAAAAAGCAACAAATTCAGGACAAGCGTTCAGGATTAAAGTCGGATATTTCAAGTACAGATGAAAAAATTAAACAATTGCAGGATGACCAAGATACACTTGCTGCAGAAATTAAACGTATTGATTTGGCAGTAGCCGATACAAATGCTAAAATTCGTGAAAAAAATAGTGAAATTACTGATACAAAAGCAGAAATTAAGAAATTAGAAGAGCAAATTGAAACATTAAAACAACGCATTGAGAAAAGAAATCAGATTTTAAAAGATAGAGCGATTTCTTTTCAAGAGAATGGCGGTAAGGTTAACTATTTAGAAGTATTGCTAGGAGCTACTAGTTTCGGAGATTTACTAGATCGTGTACAAGCCGTTTCAACGATTATGGAAGCGGATCAAGATTTAGTAAAGCAGCATGAACAAGATAAAGCAGACCTAGAAGATACTCAAAAGAAAGTTGAAAAGAAGCTATCTAATTTAAATGATTTACGACAAGAATTAGAGGGCATGAAAGCAACTTTAGCGAAACAAAAAGCAACAAAAGATTCTCTAATGAAAAAATTAGAGGCTGAAGAGAAAGATGCTCATACATATAAAATGAGTTTAAAAGAAGAAGATGATATTTTAGCAGCGCAACAAGATGCTATTAATAAGGCAATTGCTAACGAGAAGAAACGACAAGCAGAACTAGAGGAAGCTAGAAAAAAAGCAGCGGCTAAAAGTGAATCAAGCGGTGGTTCTAGTTCAGGCTCTGGCTCAGGCTCAGGATCAGGTAGTGGACAAGCTCCAGCTATCTCATCAGGAAACTTTACAAGACCAGCCGTTGGCAGATTAAGCTCAGGATTCGGATCACGTTGGGGAACTATGCACTATGGGGTAGATATCGCTAACTCTTCTGATGTGCCGATTGTGGCGGCAGCTGATGGGGTTGTTGTGAGATCTTACTACTCAACTTCTTATGGAAATGCAGTATTTATCTCACATTCTATTAATGGACAAGTGTATACAACAGTTTATGCTCATATGGAAAGTCGTATGGTATCAAATGGTCAAACAGTAAGCAAAGGTCAACAAATTGGTATTATGGGTAATACTGGTCAATCTTTTGGTCAACACTTACATTTTGAATTGCACAAAGGTCCTTGGACTGCATCGAAAAGCGGTGCGATTAATCCAGTAGGAATTGTACCACTATAAAATATATTAACCAGACGTACTTTTTCAAATGAAAATAAGGTTAATGATAGGAAAAAATCCCGTTTTAATGAACGGGATTTTTCTTGTGATTAGAGATAAAAAGTTCAATTGTACAACAGAGTAATATTTTGACCTTCCAAAAAGCTAATCCATTCTTCACCTGGTTTTTGATCAGTAATGCAGTAGTCGATTTGGCTGAAATCAAACATTTTGACGAAGCCGATTTTATCAAATTTTGTAGAGTCTACTAAAAGAATCGTTTTCGTTGCTTGCTGGTTCATGAGCTTTTTTAATTCACTTTCAGGCTCGTTTGAATCTGTAATGCCGTGCTGCATAGAGAGTCCCTTGCAGCTGCAGATGGCAACACCAACATTATAGTTTTGAACGGTGTGTCTTGCTACAGGACCTAGCAATGCACTTGATTTGGCACGTAAAGTTCCTCCTGTAGAAATGATAGTATGATTGGCATTATTGAATTCTTGTAAAACTGTAACGGAATTGGATATAATCGTTAAATTTTCTCTTTGCTCTAATAGTTTCTTTACTGCTTCGAATACCGTTGAGCTAGAATCAGCTAAGATCGTTTCATCATCTTGAATTAATGATAGAATTTGATCGGCTATTTGAAGTTTTTTGTCCATATTTCGAGTATTACGAGTTTGATAAGGTAAATCTTCGTTTGTATGAATGTTTAATACTGCACCACCATAGTTACGAGTTACCACACCCTCTTTTTCAAGCTTTTCTAAGTCTCTCCGTATCGTTTCTTCGGTTACATCAAAGCTTGCAGCTAATTGAGCCACTAGCACCTTCTTTTCCTTGTATAATTCTTTCATTATTAATTCTTTTCTTTCGAATGCTTTCATATTCAGTCCACCTCTATACGTATTATTTTACCTAAAAAACAGAAAAAAACATAATAAATAACAAAAAGACAGAAAATATTCTTTGTTTGTGTTTGTTTTAGGCTAAATTTTGAACAAATAAATAAAAAACAAAAGAAAAACAACAAAATATGTTGATTCTTTTTTGTTTTGATAGTATTATGAGGTTGTAAACGAAGAACAATACGGATTCTCAAGGAAGTGAAATAATTGACTTATGTAGCTGTTGATATAGGTGCATCAAGTGGTCGCCTAGTGTTAGGAGAGATCCAGAATGACAAACTTGAAATCAAAGAAATTCACAGATTTGCAAATGGATTTACTGAAGTAGGTGGGACATGTTATTGGGACATTGATCATTTATTAACAGAAATTGTTAAAGGTTTACAGGTTGTGAAAAGCTTAGGGCATCATTCTTGTACCGTAGGCATTGATACTTGGGCAGTTGATTATGTATTAGTTGATGAAAAAAGTAAGCGGTTACAAGAGGTTGTATCCTATCGTGATCATCGTACAGAAAACACAATAAATAAAGTGACAAAACAGATTTCGAAAGAAGATATATACGAAAAAACAGGTATTCAGTTTTTGCCTTTTAATACTCTTTATCAGTTGTATGAAGAAGATCCAAGTAAACTAGCAAAAGCAAAGCATATATTGATGGTTCCTGATTATTTAGGTTATTGTCTGACGGGAAATGCAGTATCAGAAGCAACCAATGCCTCATCAACACAATTGTTAAATGTACACAGCGGTGACTATGATGAGGATTTACTAAAACTGTTACATATGAAAAGAGAACAATTTCCTCCACTAAAACAGCCTGGTTTTGTACTTGGAAATGTGGAAAAAAGCAGGTTCCCAGAATATGAACTTCCAGATTGTCAGGTTATTACTGTGGCTACTCATGATACGGCATCAGCGGTATTAGGGACACCTGGAACGAAAGATGATTGGGCATTTTTAAGCAGTGGAACATGGTCCTTACTTGGAATGGAGCTTGATCAGCCTGTGATTTCTGAACAAGCCTTTCAGCACAATTATACAAATGAGTGGGGGGCTTTTAAAACGACACGTTTTTTAAAAAACATTATTGGGATGTGGCTCATTCAAGAAGTAAGAAGGCTTCTTCCAAAAGATTATAACTTTGCACAGTTTGTGGAAGAAGCTAAGAAAGTGACTGGGATTCCACCTTTTATTAATTTCAATGATGAGCGATTTTTAAATCCAATTAATATGATTGAAGAAATTCAAAGTTATTGTCGTGAAACACATCAAGTCGTGCCAGAAACAGCTGGAGAGTTAGCGAGTTGTATCTATACTAATTTAGCAATCATTTATACCAATTCAATCAATGATTTAGAACAAATTACAGGTAAGAAAGTCAATCGTCTACATATTGTAGGTGGTGGCGCTCATAATGAATTGCTAAATCAATTAACAGCTGACTTGAGTGGTAGAGCAGTTTATGCAGGTCCTACGGAAGCGACGGCTATTGGCAATTTGGTTATGCAAATGATTGCAACAGATGAATTGAAGAATATAGAAGAGGCACGCCACTTCATTAAAGAATCATTTGAAATAAAAGAATATCAACCACAAGTTATGAATCGTACAGAAATGCTTCAACAATTCAAGGAGGTTACATCAAATGAACGAGAAAATTCAGCAAAATTATGCTATAGCTAAAGATTTATACGCCAATCTTGGAGTGGACGTAGAAGCTGCAATGGAGAAATTAAGCCAAATTAAAATTTCAATGCACTGCTGGCAAGGCGATGACGTGCGAGGTTTCATTAATAAAGATCAAGACTTAACAGGTGGAATTTCTGTAACAGGGAACTACCCTGGAGTAGCAACGACACCAGAACAATTGCGCCAAGACTTAGAGAAAGCATATTCTTTAATTCCTGGTAAGCATAAATTGAATTTACATGCGATTTATACAGATACGGATGAAAAGATTGATTTTGATGAGATTGAACCACGTCATTATTCTAAATGGGTAGATTGGGCGAAGAAGTTAGGTCTAGGCCTTGATTTTAATCCTACTTGCTTCTCTCATCCTAAATCGGCTGATGGCTTTACATTAAGTCATCCAGATAAAGAGATTCGTGATTTCTGGATTGAGCATTGTAAGCGAGCTCGTAAAATAGGAGAGTACTTTGGAAAAGAGCTTGGGCAAACTTGTGTAACAAATGTATGGATTCCTGATGGGTTTAAAGACAACCCCGTTGATCGTTTAGCTCCTCGTAAACGTCTACAAGAATCATTAGATGAGGTATTCGCTGAAGAATTAAACTCGAGCTATAACTTAGATGCTGTTGAAAGTAAATTATTTGGGCTTGGAGCAGAAAGTTATACAGTCGGTTCTCATGAGTTTTATATGGGCTATGGTTTATCAAGAAATAAATTAATTTGTTTAGATGCAGGACACTTCCATCCAACAGAGGTGGTATCTACTAAACTATCGGCGATGAAATTATTTACAGAAGGATTATTACTTCACGTGAGTCGTCCTATTCGCTGGGATAGTGATCATGTTGTGACATTTGATGATGAACTACAAGCAATCGCTAGAGAATTAGTTGTAAATGACATGCTCGAAACAACTCACATTGGATTAGATTTCTTTGATGCAAGCATTAACCGTGTTGCTGCTTGGGTTATTGGAACACGTAATATGCTAAAAGCATTGTTAATGGCAATGCTGGAACCAACGGAACAGCTAAAAGAAATTGAGTTGAATGGTGACTACACTACTCGTTTGGCGTTGATGGAAGAACTAAAATCATATCCTTTCGGAGCTATTTGGGATTATTATTGTGCAACTCAAAATGTACCAGTTCGTGAAGAATGGTTACAAGAAGTAAAGGCGTATGAACAAGAAGTATTAGTTAAGAGAAATGTAGAACCAGTATTAGTATAAGAACAATTTCTATGTCTTAGGCTCTGTTAAACGTTACTGTTGATAGTTAACAAGAAAATTCGTGAGTATCCCGCGGGAGAAGTTAGAAAGACCATGACTCTAGAGTAAGGATAGAACGAGGAGGCTTGGCCTTCTCCCGTTGTGCAAACGAAGGGAAGATTTATGAACAATGAAGTTTAACATGGCAAAACTTTAAAAAAAAGGTGGATGAAACATGTATCAGGATATACTAAGCGCACCTTTCGTGAAAGAAATGTGCGATACAACAGCAAACCTATATCGTTTAGGTTGGGATGAGCGCAACGGAGGCAATATTAGTTATCTATTAAATGAAGAAGAAGTTCAAACATATCTTGATATAAATAAAGTATCACGTACGATTCCAATGAGCTTTGATGCTTCAGCAGTAGCAGGAAGATACTTCATTGTAACTGGCTCGGGTAAATATTTTAAAAACGTAATGGGAAATCCTGCAGTGAATCTAGGAATTATTCGAATTGCAGCGGACGGTAGAAGCTATGATTTGCTCTGGGGATTTGAAGATGGTGGTGTAGCGACAAGTGAATTGCCTACACATTTAATGAATCATATTCAACGATTACAAGTAGATCCAAACCATCGTGTTATTATGCATTGTCATGCTACACACTTAATTGGTATGACATTTACTCATAGTTTAGATGAAAAAGAATTCACGAAAACATTATGGGAAATGTGTACAGAATGTATCGTTGTCTTCCCTGAAGGAGTAGGAATCATTCCTTGGATGGTACCAGGAACAGATGCTATTGGAGAAGCTTCTGCAGAGAAAATGAAAGAAGTGCGTATTGTAATGTGGCCACATCATGGTATTTTTGGTGCAGGTACAACAATGGATGAAACATTTGGTTTAATTGAAACAGCAGAAAAAGCAGCGGAAGTATACACAATTGTTTGTGCTCAAGGTGGGAAAAAACAAACCATCACGGATGAACAATTACAAGAGCTAGCAGATGCGTTCGGTGTGCAGGCAAGACCTGGCATTTTAAAGGTTCGTGAAGGTGTTCTTATTTAATTGAAAGTTATCTAATAGATTGTTGTTTTTAAATAAGTTCACAGAACCAATGGGCATAAAATGGTCGGATGGAGTGTAAAGTGCGAGACTCCTGCGGGAGCAGCGGGACAGGTGTGTCCCGACAGGCACAAAGTGCTGAGGATGCTCACTGTCTGCCCCGCGGAAAGCGAGCATCTTGAAGAGGATTTTACTTAGTCTATATTACTGCTTGTTCATTTGTAATAAAGTATGCAAAAACAGCCTATTTAATAAATCTAGGAGTGATGTAGCGTGATTAGAAAAGCTAGTGTCATGAAGGTTTACCGTGATCAATATGAGGAATACAAACGTCGCCATGATGAACTTTGGCCGGAAATGGCAGATGAACTACGCAAGCATGGTTCACATAACTATTCCATTTTCTTATTAGAAGAAACAGGTCAATTATTTGCCTATGTTGAAATCGAAGACGAAGCCAAATGGGCTTCCATGGCAGATACAGATATTTGTAAGAAGTGGTGGGCTTACATGGAACCGTTGATGGAAACAAATCCAGATAACAGTCCAATAGCTACTGATTTAAAAGAAGTATTTTTCTTAAAGTAAATAATCTATTTCGTTTTCCTTAGCTGTAATACTGGGGAAAGCGTCACACCATGAGAGGAGTTAATAGAATGGCTGGAACTAATAAAGGCAGTTTGAAGTCAACGATTACTGTAGCAATGTCCAACTACTTAGAAGCTGGATCTATTGTGGCCGGTGCTGGTGGTTTAACGCTTTGGGTTGAATATTTAGGCTTGAATGATTCAATGGTAGGTTTATTAGGGGCTCTAAGTGCAAATGGATTTGGGGCGGCTATTGGGGCATTACTTGGGGGATTTTTGGTTGATCGATATGGTCGTAAGTTTATCTATAAATATGATTTATTAGTGTACATGCTTGGAGTAGCACTAATTGCTTGCTCATTCAATTTTCCAATGCTTTTAGCAGGTTATGTTATTACAGGTATTGCTGTAGGAGCTGCGATTCCTGCCGCTTGGACATATATTGCAGAAGAAGCTCCAGCTGAGGAACGTGCCGCCCGTGTAGGTTGGGGACAGTTAGCCTGGGGAATTGGGCCAGTAATTTCTTTACTTCTATCTGTTGCTTTAGCACCTCTTGGCTTATTAGGAAGCAGAATTATTTTTGCTCAGCTTTTTGTAATCGCTTTAATTACCTGGATTTTACAACAACAAATTAATGAATCAACTATTTGGGAAGAACAGAAAGCGAAAGAGAAAGAGGATAAAGAGAAAGGTAAGCTGGAAAAAGGTTCACTTAAAGAATTGTTTACAAACAAAGCTAACTTAAGAGCTTTAACGTTGTTAATTGGTATCTATTTCTTCTGGAATCTAGTAGCTGGAACAAATGGTTATTTTATGCCTTATATTTATGAAACAGTCGGTGGATTAACTTCTGCTCAAGCAAATCTGTTGCAAGCATTCTTATGGGTCTTAACAGTTGTTGCAACGTACTTTGTATTTATTAAACTTGGAGATAAAGTGAGCCGAAAGCTGCTATTTGGAATTGGAGCAGCATTAGGTATTGTCGCGTGGGCTGTACTAGCATTTGGTAGCATGGGTATTACGGAACTATTAATTTACGTGCTATTCTGGGGAGTTTCATGTGGATTTGGTGCGCAGTGTTTCTACGGTCTATGGTCAAGTGAATTGTTCCATACGAAATATCGTGCACAAGCACAAGGTCTTATGTTCTTTGTAGCTCGTGTTGGTGTAGGATTAATATCTTTAGCTGTTCCGGTTTTAATTTCTACATTAGGCTTCAAAGTTGCCGGTGCTATTATGATTGGTTTCTTAGTAGTACATATGTTAATAGGAATCTTTATGGCTCCTGAAACTCGTGGAAAAACGCTCGAGCAAATACAAGAAGAGCGATATGGTAAAGCTAGCTAAAAAATCTATGTAAATAGAGGGAATATTTACTTAAAAAAGTTTATTTTAAATATTCCCTCTGCATTTTATAATAAATTTGTGAAACTTTGAACAATATAATTGGAGGGAAGACTAATTATGATGTATTATTTACCAAGCAAGAACTTGATTGGACGAGATTGTTTAAATCAGTTAGGAGCTGAAGTTGCAGCATTGGGGTTTCAGAAGGCTCTGATTGTAACGGATAAAATCTTAAGTGAAAACGGCGTTGTAAAAAAAGTGACAGATCAATTAGATGCAGTAAATGTTACATATACGATTTATAATGAAGTAACTCCAAATCCAACATGTGCCCAAGTAGATAAGGGTGTAGAGATATTAAAATCTGAAAACTGCGATTTTATTCTTTCTATTGGTGGGGGATCTCCACAAGATTGTGCAAGTGCTATGAGTATCCTTGCTACTAATGGAGGAAATATTCGTGATTATGAAGGACTTCATAAATCAAAAAAATTAGGATTCCCGACTGTGGCAGTTAATACAACAGCTGGTACATCTGCAGAGCTTACGATAAATTATGTCATTACAGATGAAGATCGCGGAGTAAAAATGGTTTGTGTCGATAAGAATAGCCTCGCTCTTCTTTCAGTTAATGATCCAATGCTCATGCTAGATAAACCTGCTAGTTTAACAGCGGCTACTGGTATGGATGCATTAACACATGCAATTGAAACCATTGTAACGCCAGGGGCTACTCAAATTACAGATGCAACAGCTCTTGAAGCTGTACGTATCATTTTCGATTCACTGCCAACAGCTGTGAAAGATGGTCATAATGTAGATGCTCGTGAACAAATGGTTTATGCTTGTTTCTTAGCTGGAGCTGCATTCTCAAATGCTGGATTAGGGTTTGTTCATGCTATGGCTCATCAGCTTGGAGGTATTTACGACCTTCCGCATGGTGTATGTAATGCGATGTTATTACCAATCGTTGAACGTGAAAATGCTAAACATGCACCAGAGAAATTCCGTAAAATTGCGAAGGTATTAGGTATGCATGTATGTGATAAATCAGACGAAGAGTGCAGCCAATTTGTTCTAGATAAAATCATGACTTTATCTGAAGAAGTAGGTATTCCAAAATCTTTAAAAGATCTTGGCGTTGAAAATCCTGATTTAGATTTATTAGCAAGCAATTCTTTATTAGATGCTTGTGCACCAGGTAATCCATTTATGCCAACAAAAGAACAAACAATTGCTATGTTTAAAGAAATTCTTTAAGAATCTATAAATCTAAAGTAACGGGGCCACTCAAAAGTAATTTTCAATCACTTTTGAGTGGCCCTTCTTGATCGAATACTTCGTGGCCTATGAACAAGTTTCGAGTTGAATTCTGTTACAGGAGGCTAGCACTTACTCTTTAATCGCCCTTTTTTATGCTCTGAACTTAGTTAAAAACAGCAAATAAAAAAGAGGTATCCAACATAACTATGCCTTTGGGATACCTACTTTGATTTGTATTTATATATTACTCAGCTGCAGGTGCTTCAGGATTTAACTCAAGTTCAATGCTAATTTTAATATCTTTACCAACTAAAACGCCGCCTGTTTCAAGTGCTGCATTCCAAGTTAGTCCGAATTCTTCACGATTGATTTTAGTTTCAGCCTCAAATCCGTATACTTCTACACCCCAAGGGTTTGTACCTTTTCCGTTATATGTTACCTCAAATGATACTGGTTTTGTTACGTCTTTAATTGTTAAGTCACCAGTCACTTCATAGTCACTTCCAGAACCCGTAATATTTGTTGATTGAAATTTCATTTCAGGATACTTTTCTGTTTCGAAAAAGTCCGCTGATTTTAAATGATTATCGCGATCTTCACTTTTTGTATTGATGCTTGCTACATCGAATGTGAATGTGATATTTGCTGTTGTAAGATCTGATAAGTCTGCTGCCACGACATCAGCTGTATAGTTTTCAAAGTTACCTTTCACTTTTGATACCATCATATGCTTCACTTGGAAACCGATGTTTGAATGTGATTTGTCTACTACGTATTTTGCCATTGAAAATTCCTCCTCATCATTTATCTCTACTTCAAGATATTACCCTAAAATTTAAGACGATAAACTCAAATCGATTATTTTTTTATCGTCATTGATTACGTTAATTAGTATCTGTTTATTACTATAAACACAAAATATCTCGAAGTCAAGATATTTTATTTAGGAATATTATATTTCGGATTTTTATTTTAGAAATTAATGAAAAAAATCATCATGAAAGAAGGATTAGCCCGTTTGGGACGGGTAGGACCTGAAAGAGTAGTTATGCTTTTTTTATAATAGTGAATTGATATTCATTTTTTGTTCCGTATGTTATAGTGTAAAAGGATGAAGAACAAAGGGGGGATGGCTATGAACATAGAGGAAGGTACTATATTAACTTGGAGCAGAACGTTTACTGAAGAGGAAGTATTGCAGTTTGCTGAAATAACAAGAGATCAAGGTCATCATCATATGCAGCAAGACGATAAAGGACGTATTATGGTTCATGGCTTATTAACGGCTAGTTTAGGAACAAAAATCGGTGGAGATTTAAATTATATTGCAAGAGAAATGGTAAGTGAATTTGTTCGACCTGTCTTTGCAGGTGATACGATTACTTGTGAGGTTTTGCTTACAAATGTTGAGCAAATGAATGGATATAAGAAAGTAGCCATTAAATCCGTTTATCGAAACCAATTGGGTAAAGAGGTTTTATTTGGCTCTAGTCATGGGATTATACGCGATTTATAAATGATTCTTCTGAAGGAAGAGTCTTTTTTTAATGGAGCAAAATGAACCGTAATTATACAATGCTACAATATTAATTATGATTTTTCTTAGAAAAATTTGCACTTTCTTTGGTAATGCTTCATATTATTGATACTATTATAGAATAGGTATGAATAATTCAAGTCAGTGAAGAGATTACTAAATAAGATATCTTATCGCAACGGTCTTATATGTAAAAGGAGAGTGTCATTGTTGATTATTTTAAAATCAAAAAGTGAAATTGAGAACATGAGAAAAGCAGGAATTCTGCTAGCAACGATTCATCAAGAAGTAAAAAAAATGATGAAACCTGGTATGACTACGTTAGAAATTGATACTTTTGTAGAAAAATATATGCGTGACCATGGAGCAACACCTGAACAAAAAGGATATCATGGTTTTCCTTTCGCCACTTGCGCTTCTGTAAATGACGAAATTTGTCACGGTTTCCCGACAAACAAACCTCTTAAAGAAGGTGATATCGTAACAGTGGATATGGTTGTCAATCTGAATGGCTATTTAGCGGATTCTGCATGGACTCATACAGTAGGTAAAATATCTGATAAAGCAGCGGATTTATTAGCGGTAACTGAAAAGTCACTGTATTTAGGGATTGAACAAGCCGTACCTGGCAATCGTTTAGGAGACATCGGTCATGCTATTCAAAGCTATGCAGAAAGTAAAGGTTACTCTGTGGTAAGAGATTTTACAGGGCATGGCATTGGACGTACTATGCACGAAGATCCAACGGTTCTTCATTACGGAACACCTGGAAAAGGAGCTAGATTAAAAGCCGGTATGGTTATTACGATTGAGCCAATGCTTAATGAAGGCTCATGGCATAGTAAGATGGATAGTAATGGCTGGACAGCACGTACAGTCGACGGGAAGTTATCTGCTCAATATGAACATACACTTGCCATTACAGAGGATGGTCCTGTTATTTTAACGAAACTGTAATCGTTTTTTATCATAAAAAGTACAAGCTTTTCATACATCTATAGTAAGTACAAGGCATCACACAAATGTGCGGTGTCTTTTTTATATAGATGTGTGAGAGTAAAATGTATTTCTATAATCTGAGAATAAATGGAGTTTGGTAGATGTCTAACCTTACACCTGCCATGCTAGGCTATAAGCCTTTCCTTTACGGAAGGAAATACCCGCCCCTTCCTGCAAGGCTTGTCTTATAGGCTCCCGCATGTCTCCTTTTTGACAGGAAACATATTTGAATATGAGTTAGGTAAAGGGCAAAAATTTTTTCTAAGCTAACAGTCAAATCAAAAAGGAACGGTGCCGGTTTTTCTAAATAGAAAGGAGCTTTTTATGAATAAACGCTGGGTACTTCCTTTAGCAATTACTCTTTCCTTATTAGTTGGTTTGGTGGGAGGATTGTATATGGGACCGAATATTTTTCTCAAATGGGATGCTCCTAAGAATGACAAATTAAAGCAAGAGCCGACAACAAATAAGGATGACCAATTAGAGCTAGTAAAAGTGGAACAGGTATATCAATTAATCAAAGAGCATTACATTGAAAAAATGACAGATGATGATCTTATTACAGGTGCGATAGAAGGAATGGTAGCTAAATTAAAGGACCCTTATTCTGTTTATATGGATAAGGAAGCGGCTAATCAATTTAGAGAATCTCTAGATTCTTCTTTCGAGGGTATTGGAACAGAGATAGGAGTGGAAGATGATAAAATTATTATCGTTTCTCCTTATAAAAACTCACCAGCAGAAGAAGCAGGCCTAAAAGCAAAAGATGAAATCCTTTCTGTAAATGATGAAAGTGTACAAGGACTGAATGTACAAGATGTTAGCGTGAAAATTCGAGGGAAAAAAGGTTCAAAGGTAAAACTTGAGATTAAACGACCAGGTGTTACAAAAATATTAACCTTTGAAATCATCCGCGATACCATTCCGATTGAAACGGTCCATTCCAAAATAAAGGAAGAGTCGGGAGAGAAGCTCGGGTATATTGAAATCACGCAATTCTCGAGTGAAACAGCAGCTGATTTCAAAAGACAACTAAAAGTATTGGAAGTTAAAGATATTAAGGGACTAATCATTGACGTTCGAGGAAATCCAGGTGGATTGCTTTCTTCTGTAGATGAAATAGTCAGTGAATTAATTATAAATGAAAAACCGTACTTACAAATAGAAAGAAGAAATGGTGAACATGAAAAGCTTTTCTCTAAGCTGAAAGAAAAGAAACCATACAATATTGCGGTATTAATTGATAATGGAAGTGCTTCTGCATCGGAAATATTAGCTGCAGCTTTACAGGAAGCTGGTGGCTATGAACTAATTGGAGATAAAACGTATGGAAAAGGTACTGTCCAGCAAGCCGTTAAGCTAGATGATGGTAGCAATATTAAATTAACATTAGCGAAATGGCTAACTCCAGATGGAAACTGGATTCACAAAACAGGAATAGAGCCAACGATTGCTATCAAACAACCAAAACTATTTAATACACAAGCTATCAACATTGAAAAAACATTGAAACGGGATATGACAGGAGATCAAATTCAGCATGCGCAAGACATCTTAAGAGTACTAGGCTATGAACCAGGTAGAAACGATGGATATTTTGATTTGAAAACAGAAATTGCTGTCAAGGCTTTTCAAAATAATTCAGGAGTAAAAGCGACAGGGAAAATTGATGTTAAAACAGCGAGATTGCTAGAACAAAAGGTAAGTAGTAAAATGAAAGACGATGACAATGACCTTCAATTACGTACAGCCTTACGATATTTAGTAAAATAACATTAAGGGAAAGCACTTGCTGATGAGCAAGTGCTTTTTTATGCTATAACGGGAAGTTGAATGAGATTAGTTAAAAGCTGAATTAAAAACCTCAAAAGTTGAATGGAATGATAGTAGAGTTGAACCAAATCAGTGAAAAGTTGAATGAATTCCGTCGTAGAGATATCCGTTTACTTAAGAAACGGCTTTGAAAGAGGAATATGAGTGCGATAAAGCCCTTTGCAAAGTCAAAATTCCAAAAGAATCAATTAAATTATCATAAAATGGCTGAAGGAAGCTTCACTTTATTTGGTTATAGCATAGGCAGGGAAGTAGGTCTTTGATAAAATAGTAATTAGTATATTCAAAAAGGAAGGTGGATAAAGGTGGGAACCGAATGGCTGATTGAATTTTTGTTAGGGACAGGGAAGTTGTTTTTACATCCACTATTTTATTTTTCCTTTTATCTTTGTATAGTGCTCGGCTATAGACGTGTAAAGAGAGAAAGAAAAGATTTCAAGATTCGTGTCGAAAGCGGCTATTTTGAGCTGAAAAATCTATTACCAATTGCTATTCTCATAGGATTAGCATTGTCCATTATTACTATAATAAGTGGATTAGTCATTCCATTTGCTGCTATTATTATTATTTGTGCAGTTACCATCTTTATTAGTTTGACATTAAAGGTGCGTTTGTTGTCACCTGCCTATGTAATCGGAAGTTCTATCTTTATTTTGTTTTTTTTATTTGAAAAAGAAGTTCCAATTCCATACTTAGGAGACGCTATTGCAAACATGGAAACGTCTCTATTTCCATCGTTAGCGGTATTAATGGGATTATTAATGATTGCTGAATCAATCTTAATTAAAAGTAATGGAGCGAAGGGTACATCTCCAATGCTGATTACTTCTAATAGAGGAATGACCGTTGGAGCACATCAATCGAAAAAACTTTGGCTTTTACCACTTTTTTTATTTATTCCTGGAGGGGATTTACCTTTACCATTTGATTGGTGGCCAGTATTTGAATTAGCTGACAATCTATCAGTTACACTTATTCTTGTACCTTTTTTAATGGGTTTTTCTCAAAAAGTTCAAGCGAGATTACCAGAAGAAGCCATTTCCATGACAGGAACAAGAGTGTTAATGGTAGGATTCGTCGTATTAGCAGTTGCTATCGGAAGTATTTGGATGCCGATTTTATCTATTATAGCGGCTACAATTGCTATACTAGGTAGAGAACTTATTCACTATTTTATGAAAATGAATGAAAATCGTTTGCCTTTTTATTTTACGAAAAAGAAGAAAGGTGTTTTAATCTTAGGGATTATTCCAAATTCTCCTGCTGATAAAATGGGTTTAAGTATAGGTGAGGTTATTACAAAAGTTAATGGACAAGCTGTTCAATCAGAAAAGCAATTCTATGAGGCTTTACAAAAAAATCGAGCACATTGTAGATTAGAGGTCTTCGATGTATATGATCAAATTCGTTTTGTTCAGAGAGCGTTATTTGAAGGAGAACACTACGAGTTAGGAATCATATTTATACAAGAAAAAGCGAATGTGAAGCAGGCTATATAAAAATTTTGTGATTTTTCATAATTAGTTAGAAATTTTTCATAATTAGTTAGAATGATTTTTCATAATTAGTTGTAATAAAGATGATGCCTTTCTTCTAAGGTATCATCTTTATTTAATTTGAATACAAAGGGTGTTAATAATGAAACAACAATTGTTAATTTCTCTAGAGCCTTTTGAAGACGAATGTTTAAGCAGTTATATTACCAGATTAACTATTGAGAATTTATATGATAGTGTGAGCTGGATATGCAAGAATATAGGAACAACTAAGGATCACCTTTTTGATGTCCAACCTGATTCCCCTATTATAAAAGAACTTAATAAATTAACAGGAGTACCTATATATAAGCTAAATAAATTAACGTGGATA
>NZ_CABKRX010000061.1 GCF_902374955.1 Bacillus massilioanorexius | reverse complement strand
TTTTTTGGTTTTTTAGAAGGGTTAAATAACTTAACGAAAGTAATGAAAAGAAATGCGTTTGGCTTCAGAAATTTTTCGCGTTTTAGAGCCCGTATTCTGCTTCATCACCAATATAAATCAATAGGCAATTCTATAGGGTAAAGGGCAGAGAAAAGTTCTCTACCCCAACACTTGAAAAAGAACCAATAAAAATGAGTCAAAATTCGAAAATGAATAAAGAAAAATATATGCATTTATACGGAGTACCTAAAGATATAATAAATAACAAAGCATGTTTTGATATAAAAAATCCTACTAATAATTATGATTATGTTTTTTTAGAGCACGTAAGTTTTACAAATGGTCTATGTATATATCACTAGGAAATAAAAATACTGGGGAATATAAATCGGTTGAAATCAATTCTTATAGGATTGATCGCATTATATATGAACTAGTTTAAATCGTAGTATCTCTTTTTAAATTGTCATTTAAAACTTATAGGTGGTTTATTTAGGAGTTATTATATTATTTAAAATGCAAAATTGAAGAATGGGACGATAAATAAACAATTAAATGAAACTAAGAAAATAATATGAGTGCAAAAATATTAGAAGAGCAATCTTTGGATTTAGTTATGTTTGAGGTAGTTGAAGATTTGTTGGAGGATTTAACTAAAAAATAAATATTATAGAAAAAGTCTACGTTGTCAGTTAATGTAAGCTTGATTAAATTAAAGAGAATGTTAGGAAATCTCAGTAGGGGAAGACAACAGAAACATATCTGATATATTTCTAAAAATAACTTTATTTTGCATTGGTAAATGAAGAAGGATTGTCTAGAGAAAAATTAATCGAAGTTGAAGACATATCGATTGAGTCAAATCTGGGGAAAGTACGTCAAGTATAATGGTAGTTTCAGTTGTCTATGGTTAAAGATCCTACCTTATCTTTTAAGTGTGTAAAAATAATAAATTAACTTCATGTATTATTAGAATTACTTGTGGCTGTATTTCTTGACAAACAACTCCAAAATATGTTAATAAAATATTAGCACTCTTATTATAAGAGTGCTAATTATCTTTTTTACATAGTGAGAGGAGAAAGAGGAATGGAAAAGAAGCAATTTCAGGCAGAGTCTAAAAGATTGTTAGATATGATGATTCACTCGATTTATTCTCAAAAGGAGATATTTTTACGTGAGTTGATTTCAAATGCTAGTGATGCCATTGATAAGATGTATTACAAAGCATTAACAGATTCAACGATTACATTCGATAGCAATGATTATTACATAAAAGTGACAGCTGACAAAGAAAATCGTACATTAACGATTGCTGATACAGGTATCGGTATGACGAAGGAAGAGTTGGAACAGCATTTAGGAACAATCGCCAAGAGTGGTTCGTTAGCTTTCAAAACTGAAAATGAAATCAAAGATGGCTATGATATTATCGGTCAATTTGGGGTTGGTTTCTATTCTTCCTTCATGGTAGCCGATGTTGTGACAGTTATGAGTAAAGCAGTGGACAGTGACCAAGCTTACAAATGGGAATCAGAAGGTGCAGATGGTTATACGATTGAACCTTGCGAGAAAGATCATGTTGGTACAACGATTATTTTAAAAATTAAAGAAAATGCGGAAGAAGAGAACTACGATGAGTATTTAGAACAATATCGTTTACAATCGATCATTAAGAAATATTCCGATTTCATTCGCTATCCAATTAAAATGGATGTTCAGAAAAATCGTTTGAAAGAAGGCAGCGAGGATGAATACGAAGAGTATTCAGAAGAAGAAATCGTTAATAGCATGGTTCCAATTTGGAAAAAGAATAAAAATGAATTAACAGATGCTGATTACGAGCAATTCTATCAAGAAAAGCGTTATGGCTTTGATAAGCCTATTCGACATGTACACATCAAGGTTGATGGAAATGTTCGTTACAATGCGATTCTTTATATTCCTGAAAGTATTCCATTCGATTACTATTCAAAAGAGTTTGAAAAAGGCCTGGAGCTTTATTCAAATGGTGTATTAATCATGGAAAAATGTCCTGATTTACTTCCGGATTACTTTAGCTTTGTCAAAGGTATGGTCGATTCAGAGGACTTATCTTTGAATATTTCGCGTGAAATCCTTCAGCAGGACAAGCAGTTAAAGTTCATTGCGAAAAACATTAAAAGTAAAATTAAAAAAGAACTGGAAAGCTTGCTGAAAAATGATCGTGAAAAGTATGAAGCCTTCTATAAATCATTTGGTCGACAATTAAAATTTGGGGCATATGAAAACTTTGGACAAGAAAAAGATGTTTTAAAAGATTTAATCATGTTCTACTCTTCTAAAGAGAAGAAGATGGTTACGTTACAAGAATATGTGGAACGCATGCCTGAAGACCAAAAATACATTTACTATGCAACAGGTGAGTCAGTAGAGCGTATTGATAAGCTACCACAAACAGAACTTGTAGCTGATAAAGGCTATGAAATCCTCTACTTAACAGAAGATGTTGATGAGTTCGTTGTGAAAATGCTCATGACATACAATGACAAAGAGTTTAAATCCGTTTCTAGTGGAGACCTAGGAATTGAAGATGACGGCAAGTCTGAACAGAAGGAAGAAGATAAAGAATTATTTAGCTTCATGAAAGATGTGCTAGATGGAAAAGTAAGTGAAGTAAAAGCTTCCAGCCGTTTGAAATCCTATCCAGTATGCTTAACAGCAGAAGGGGATGTTTCAATTGAAATGGAAAAAATTCTAAATGCGATGCCGAACAATCAACAAGTGAAGGCTAACAAAGTATTAGAAGTGAATGCCGATCATGAAGTATTCCAATCAATCAAAACAGCCTTCGAACAAGAGGATAAAGATAAAGTGAAGCTATTTACTAACTTATTATATAATCAAGCATTACTAATTGAAGGATTGCCAATTCAAGATCCGGTTCAATTTACGAATGATATTTGTAAAGTAATGATATAAGAAAATTGCAAGATAAAGTCCTATGGAGAATGCTCTCTATAGGGCTTTTTTCTATTAATCAAACGTTTGATTAATAGAAAAATCATTACAAAAAATAGGCTAAAGGACCTTATAAAACCACAGCTCTTTTTAAACATATAAACCTATCATCACTTGTTTAATGTTTATAATTTATTTACTATTCGTATTGAGAGATTCTGGAAGAGTAATAATAGAATCTACTACTATAAGAATCAAAAGGAGAGTGTGAGATGAAAGCAAAAGCTTGGAAAAAAGGAACGAAGCTATTTCTGGTTTGGATGATGACGATGTTATTTATTTTACCAGCGAATGTTTCGAAGGCTGAAACAACCATCTCTGTAGCAGATGCGATAGCGAATAATAGTGGAACAAAAACAGTGGAAGGTTATATAGTTGCCTATACAGCAGGTGTAAAAAGCTATACCTTTACACCACCATTTAGAGATGACACGAATTTTGCTTTAGCTGATTCACCAAATGAAAAAGACATCACAAAGCTTTTACCTGTTCAATTAACATCATCTTATCGAGCGGCATTTGGATTAAATTCAAATCCAACGAATATCGGGAAAAAAGTGGCGGTTACGGGTAGTTTAGAAGCTTATTTTTCTACCCCAGGATTAAAATCACCAAGCAGTATGACTTTCAAAGAGGGTGGCACCATTCCAGCTAAAGCGGAAAAAGCAGAAGCTTCAATATCACCAGGTGCGATTAGTGCTGGAACGAAACTAACGCTTTCTACTAAAACAGAAAATGCAAAGATTTACTATACAACAGATGGAACGAACCCAACGACAGAGAGCACACTTTACACGAGTCCAATTACGATTAATAGTGATTTAACTATTAAAGCAATTGTTGTAGCAACGAATATCCAAAATAGTGATATCGTAACTTTTTCATATAAGATTGCTCGAACAGATTTACGCATTCATCATATTCAAGGAGCAAGTCATTATTCACCTTATGAAAATCAATATGTAGCCGATCTCCAAGGGATTGTGACATTTGTTGTAGATGATAATAACTTTTACATGCAGGATCAAAAACCAGATCGCAACGAAAAAACATCTGAAGGTATCCTCGTCTATAAAAAAGGACATGGAGTGAAAACAGGGGATGTAGTGAAAGCAAATGGTCAAATAAAAGAATATGTTCTAGAGGGCTATTCAGATAAATTACAAACGGATTTACCTGTGACAGAAATTAATGCTTCATCTGTCAGAGTAGTAGCGAGTAATCAAAAGCTCCCTAAACCGGTGAAAATCAATAAAGATTATAAGCAACCAACAAAAATCATTGATAATGATCAGTTCAAACAATTCGATCCACGTCAGGATGGGATTGATTATTATGAAAGCTTAGAAGGTATGTTTGTACAAATTGAAGAACCGAAAGTCATTGCACCACAAAATTACGGCGAGTTATATGTTGTTCAAAAGAAAATAAAAACCAATACGTCTTCCGGCGGACTGAAAATTACAAAAGATGACTATAATCCAGAGAGAGTTATTGTAGACATTGATGATCAGAACTATGTGACAAAAACGGGCGATTATTTTAAAGGAGATATTACGGGTGTTGTCAGCTATGGCTTCAGTAACTTCAGAGTACTAAGCAAAAAGAAAAGTCTCCCTAAATTAATAGATGGAAAGACAAAACAAGAAAAGACAAAACTCTATGGCGATAAGAAAAAATTAACGATTGCTTCTTATAATGTTGAAAATTTCTCAACGAAAACGAGTGATGCGAAGGTAACGAAATTGGCGCAAGCAATCGTTCAAAATCTTAATAAGCCAGATATCGTTGGTTTAACAGAGGTGCAGGATAACGATGGTAGCACCAATAGTGGCAATACAGATGCAACGGAAAGCTACAAGCTATTAATTGATAAAATCAAGCAATTGGGCGGTCCAGAGTATGCCTTTACAGATATCGCACCAATGAATAATCAAGATGGAGGCGCTCCTGGAGGAAATATTCGTGTCGGTTTCCTTTATAATAAAGCACGAGTATCAATGGCAGATGCACCGAAAGGCTCAGCAACAGAAGCAGTGTCGTACAAAAATGGCAAACTAACATTGAATCCAGGTAGAATTGATCCAACAAATGAAGCGTTTAATGAAAGTAGAAAGCCACTAGCTGCGCAATTTATCTTTAATAAAGAAAGCTATATTGTTGTAGCAAACCACTTTAATTCAAAAGGTGGAGATCAGCCTTTATTCGGGAAGAATCAGCCTCCAGTTTTAAAAAGTGAAGTTCAACGATTGAAAATTGCCAAAATCGTAAACGGCTTTGTGAAAGATGTGAAGTCCAAGGATAAAAATGCAAATGTCATTCTTCTTGGAGACTTTAATGATTTTGAGTTTTCGGCGCCGCTACAAACTTTAAAAGGCAAAGAGTTAACGAATATGATTGAAAAAGTATCAGAAAAAGAACGCTACACGTATTTATACCAAGGAAACTCTCAGGTGCTCGATCATATTTTAGTATCGAATAACCTATCTCGTTCTACGAAGGTAGATATCGTTCATATTAATTCTGCTTTTATGGAACAGCACGGACGTGCAAGTGATCACGATCCTGTTTTAATTCAAATCGGGAAATAAGATTGTAGTAATGACTAAATAAGTGGGAGAAAAGTGCTGCTAGCCTTATACTAGCAGCACTTTTTATATTTAATAGAAAAATCTTTGAATATATAGTGAGGGACATTAATAGTATGAAATAAATAGTCTTTCAAATTTACGAAAAGGAATGCTCATATGATTACGATTAATAAGCTGGTGAAATCATTTGGTTCTCATGTCGTTCTTAATGGCATCGATTTGTCTATTAATGAAAAAGAAGTCGTAGTGGTGATTGGTAGCAGTGGCTCAGGAAAGAGTACCTTGCTTCGCTGTATTAACTTTCTTGAGTTATATGATTCGGGAGAAATGATTTTTCGTGGAGAGAAGATTCATCCATTGAAGACAAACCTTAACGAAGTGAGAAAACAAATTGGCATGGTCTTTCAGCATTTTCATTTATTTCCGCATAAGACTGTATTAGAGAATATTACGGAAGCTCCTCTCTATGTGAAAAAAATGGACAAGACTCAAGCTCAAGAAATAGCTTTAGAATTACTAAAGAAAGTAGGGCTGTTGGAAAAAGCAGATGCATATCCAAGAAGTCTATCAGGTGGCCAACAACAGAGAATTGCAATTGCACGTGCGCTTGCTATGAAGCCTTCGGTCATGCTATTTGATGAACCGACGTCGGCACTCGATCCAGAGTTAGTTGGCGAGGTGTTACAAGTCATGAAGCAGCTCGCTCGTGAAGGGATGACGATGGTCGTAGTTTCTCATGAAATGGGTTTTGTTCGCGAAGTAGCAGATCGAGTCATTTTTATGAGTGAAGGAAAGATATTGGAAGAAGGAGCACCGGCACAGTTTTTTACCAATCCGCAACATGAAAAAACGAAACAGTTTCTTAGCAGTATTTTATAAGGAGGATGACGATGAGAAGGTATAAATGGTTTCAGTCTATTGTTTTATTAGTCGTTTTGTCAGTATTCCTAGTGGCTTGTAGCAGTTCAGATAAAGGGAAAGAGAAGGGAAATGCTACTGATAAAGAGGAATTCAAATTTGCGATGAGTGGATTATATAAACCGTTTAATTTTAAAGAAAAGGGTCAATTAGTAGGATTTGATGTGGAAATCGGTGAAGCGTTAGCAGAGAAAATGGGAATGAAAGCTGTACCGTCAACAAATCCTTGGGAAACATTAATTCAAGGATTACAAGCAGAGAAATATGATGCAATTTTAGCCAGCATGACCATTACAGATGAAAGATTGAAGTCGGTCAACTTTACAAAGCCATATTATCAATCAGGAGCACAAATTTTTGTTGCTGATAAGAATTCTGCCATTACTTCTAAAGAAGATTTAAAAGGGAAAAAGATTGGTGTTGTTAAGGCGAGCACGTTTAAAGAATTTGCTTTAACTTTTACAGATTCTAGTCTCGTGACGGAATATGATAGCGATATTACAGCTCTCATGGATTTGCCAACGGGCAGATTAGATGCCGTCATAACGGATCAAATGGTCGGTTTTAGGGTTATAAAAGAAGATGCTATTAAAATTAAAGATGTCGGCGAGCTCTTATCTAGCGACGATCAAGCCATTGCTGTTCGAAAAGACGATGATCAGCTTCTTGAAAAATTAAATAAAGCACTCGATGAAATAATCAAAGATGGAACCTACGATAAAATCAGTCAAAAATGGTTTGGAAGAAATATTTTAGGAGAATAATAAGCCTTTTATGGTAGGTGATTATTATTATAGATATATTCGTCAATACGTATCCAACCTTTTTACAAGCAGCGCTAGTTACCTTGAAATTAACATTGGTTTCTTTATTATTAGGTAGTTTCATTGGTTTAGTATTTTCGCTGTTTAGAGTGTCCAATAAAAAATGGCTGGACGGTATAGCTGTATTTTATATCGGCTTAATCCGAGGAACGCCGTTAATTGTCCAAATCGCGATTCTTTATTTTGGAATTGCTTCCTTTGTTACATTGTCGCAATTTTGGGCAGGGGCGATTGCGTTAGCTATTCATAACGGAGCCTATATCACAGAAATATTTCGCGGTTCGATTCAATCTATCGATAAAGGACAGATGGAAGCAGGGCGTTCTTTAGGAATGACGTATTTTACAACAATGCGACGCATTATTTTTCCACAAGCATTTAAGCGAGCGATTCCACCATTAGGAAACCAATTTATTATCGGCCTAAAAGATTCCTCTTTAGTCGCCTACGTTGGAATGGCGGACTTATGGGGAACAGCATTAAGTGAGGCAGCCTCGAATTTCAAACAGCTCGAAACGTATATGGTCGTTGGACTTTATTATTTAATACTCGTATTAATTTTTACCTTTATTGTTAGAAAAATAGAAAAGAAAATGGACGTGGAATATAAAAGAATCTAATCAAACGTTTGATTAATACATGCAATAATGGCTCAAACGCAAATTTATTAAGAATGAAAACAAAAGTAGGGGAGATAGACGCATGATCCTCCGATTTAGACGCAAAAAATAGTCAAACAGACGCAAAAAACTATAGTTTAGACGCATAATGACTAAATTGAAAAAATAACAAATAAAAAAGGAGAAAACCTTAGGTTTTCTCCTTTTTTTTCTGTCTTATTTCTTAACAACAACAGTGGATGCTTTGCTTTCGTTTTGTGAAGCATCTTTTGCTGTTACGCTAATCTTTGTTCCAGCTTTTTGCTTGGCAATTTTAATTTCAAATGCTCCATTAGATTTGGCAGTGGCGGTACCGATGATTTTTGTTCCTACTTTAGCCGTTACAGTAGCGTTTGCTTCTGTTTTGCCTTTAACAGAAGTGGATTTTTCTGATACGGCATATAATTTAGGTGCATTTGGAGGTGTTACATCACGATCCTGCCATTTTTTATAGTCATCTAGAATTTTGAAAATGTTTTTTGCTTGGTCTGTATTATCAATTAAACCAGCAAATTTTTCACTGCTAGGTCCATAAGCGATAACAGGAACTTCTTCACCAGTATGTCCGCCAGTAGTCCAGCCAGTGAAAGAACGTGTATCATAAATTTTTTCAATCGCATTATCGATTGTTGTGATGTCCATTTTCCCGTTAACAGGAGCTGTCGCATCTTTAACAGATTTGATTTCTGCTGCTGTTAAAGATAATCCACTGTATTTATTTAATACGTCTTCCACTTTTTCACCTTTTACAATTTGCTCTGCCATGTAATCAGGTGTACGTTTTGCGCTTTTAATTGGTTCAGCAAACCAGTTATATTCTCCTCTTGCCCCCATTGAGAAGCCTCCAGTCGAGTGGTCAGCTGTTGTCACAACTAAAGTATGCTTGTCTTTTTTCGCAAAATATAAAGCAGCTTTCAGTGCTTTATCGAAATCTTCCATTTCACTCATTGCGGCCACGATATCATTATCATGTCCAGCCCAATCGATTTGAGAGCCTTCTACCATTAAGAAAAAGCCATCTTTATCTTTATTTAAACGCTTAATAGCAGCATTTGTCATTTCTTCTAATGAAGGAAGATCTTCAGTACGGTCTATCATTTTAGGCATGCCGCCATCTGCGAATAAGCCCAAAATTTGATCGTTTGAATCATTTAACAAGTCTTTTTTATTGGTTACATAGCTATAGCCATCTTTTTTAAATTCATTAATTAAGTTACGATCTTTACGTTGGAAGTTCGTTAACCCTCCACCTAGTAATACATCCACCTTATGATTGCCATCGATTAATTCATCGTAATAATCATCGGCAATCTGATCCATATTTTTTCGAGATTCATCATGTGCGCCGAATGAGGCTGGTGTTGCATGAGTAATTTCAGAAGTAGCGACAAGTCCTGTTGACTTACCGATTGCTTTGGCTTCCTCTAAAACAGTTTTGACTTCTTTCTTGTCAACATCGACAGCAATCGCGTTATTATACGTTTTGACACCAGCCGACATAGCCGTTGCTGCAGAAGCAGAGTCGGTAATATTTTGAGCATGATCATCTGGATAAGTTGTTTGTAAACCAACAATATACTCATCAAAAGTTGTTTTTTCAATTTGTTTCGTGTTCAGGTTATCCTTCATATAACGATGTGCAGTTAAATATGGAACACCCATGCCATCGCCAATTAAGAAAATGACATTTTTTACTTCAGGTTCCTTTGTTTTTGCTTTTGCATGTTCCTCTGGGGCATTCATACCGGCGAATAGTCCAACTGCTAAAGAAGATACAACGGCAAATGGAATAACTTTTGACTTTAAAGACTTATTAAACATCTATGAGCCTCCTTGTGAATAAACACATATTTGATTACAACCAATATTTTAATAGATGTTTATTAAGGGAATATTAGGTAATTGTAAAATCTGATTTTACAAACTATTCTATATTAATAGAGTTATGTGATAATTATTGGAAAAGTCTTAACAAAATTATCGTGCTTCTAGTTGGAAAAAATATTCGCTATTGAAAGAAGTCAATAAAGATTTGGTTCGTTAGTCCGATATAAAAAGAGATGGATTATTTTAAATCATTTGTAAAATGGTTAATTACATGAACACATAATGAGAAGACAAAGATCTCATTTGATAGATAAATAGTAAAATACCGGTAAAATCCGCTAGACTCGATGGATATTTTTTAAATGAGGAGATTGTAAGATGAAGAAACAATCGAACGTGATGAATAAATTTATGGTTGCCTCGGTCAGTACAGCTTTAATTGCAACATCGGTTGCTCCGATTGGATATGCAGCTTCCTTTAAGGATGTAAGCTCGTCCTATAAAGATGCGGTAAACTACTTAAGCTCTAAAGGAGTGGTTGGCTTTTCGCAAAGCCATTTTGGTGTAGACAAAAAAATTAAACGAGTAGATGCTGCTGTCATGCTAGCAAAGGTACTGAATTTAGATATTTATAGTGCGGAAAATTCCGGCTTTAAAGACGTTCCAAAGCGTGCAGTTCCATATGTCAATGCATTGAAAGAAGTAGGGATTGTACAAGGAGTCTCACCTGCTATTTTTAATTCCAATAGTTTAGTGACTCGCGGAGAAATAGCGATGATGATTCAAAGAACATATGGATTAGTAGGAACATCCAAAATTCCATTTAAAGATGTTCCAGCAGCCTTTAAATCCGCCGTTACAGCGTTATATGACAACAATATTATTAAAGGTATTTCAAAGAATAAATTCGGAACAGGCTTACCTGTAAAGCGTGGTGATTATGCCAATATCCTTTATCGCGTAAGTAACCTTGATACGAACTTTCCAAATCCAGATTTCCCTAAAACATTTGATATTGTAGAGGCACAGTTTGTGAACGAAACAACTGTTGAAGTGATGTTCTCAAAGGATGTCGATTCTATTAGTGCTAGTAATTTTTCTATTCCAACTGCGACGGTTACAGCTGTGAAGCTTAATAGTAGCAATAAGAAGATTGTTACGTTAACCGTTAAAGATCTAGTGTATTCTCAATCTTATGTAGTAAGAGCTTCTGGAGTAAAGGTGAATAAAGTTGCTCAGCCAACAGTATCAGCCAACTTTAGAAGTGATGCGCCTCCAGCGGCCGTTAAAGTAAATAATGTTCGATTCGTAAATACGAAAGAGATTGAAGTAGAGTTTTCTAGAGCGGTAGATGCTGTAAAAGCAAATAACTTCTCGATTGACGGTGTAGCTGTTACAGCGGCGAAATTAAGTAAGGATCATAAGGTTGCGACATTAACACTGAAAGAGCTAGCTTATAGTACGACCTATGTACTGAAAGTCGATGGAATAAGAGCATATGCTTTATTGCAGCCGGCTGTTTCTACCGTTTTTACGAGTAATCCAGGACCGAATGGAGCTTATATAGCTGGTGTGAATTACTTAACAAATACAGAAATGGATGTAATCTTTGCGAAGCCTGTCGATTCGGTTAGTATAAAGAACTTCTCTATTCCTGGTGTTACCATAACGGCAGCTAAGCTAGGAGCAGATAAAAAGACCGTAAGGCTAACAGTTAAACAGTTTGCTTTTAGTACTAGATATACGATTACTTCTACTGGAGTTAAACAGAATGGAGTTGTACAAGCCTCATCCTCTTACTCATTTTGGAGTGGACCTGTACCTTATGGGATTAAGATGACGAAAGCATCTTATCTAAGTCCAACGGAAGTAGAAGTAGAATTTAGCAGTATGATTGATGCCGTAAAAGCAACCAATTTCACTATTGATGGTGCTAAGGTTTCATCTGCAAAGTTAAGCACAGATCGCAAGAAGGTAACGTTAAAGGTAAGTGAGCTTTATCCAGGAAAAACCTATAAGGTAACAGCTATTAGTATTAGAGCTCAAGGCATTATACAAGATAATTCAACGATTAGCTTTAATACGCCTACAGCACCCTCTAATGTCAAAATTAAATCAGCAACCTATGTGAACGAAACTCAGGTTTCTGTCGTGTTTACTTTACCAGTAGATGGCGTGAAGAACACGAACTTTTTAGTGAAAAAGAAAGATGGCACAGATTGGATTGCAGATACTGTTGTGACGGCAGCAAAAATGAGTGCGGATAAGCGGACTGTTTTACTGACAGTTCAAGGAATGGAGCCTTCTCAAGTCTATCAGGTTGAAGCTTTTGGCATTAAGCTAGCTGGTATCACACAGGCTAGCATGGACTCGCTTCCATTTAATACACCTGAAGCACCTAAAGATGCAAATATTGAATCAGCTGTAAGCAAAACGAAAACACAAGTTGAAGTGAAATTTCCAAAGGCGATTGATGCTGTAAAGCCTGAAAATTTCTCAATTGATGGTGTAATGGTATTAAAGGCTACTTTGAATAGTGATCGTAGAACGGTTGTCCTTACGGTTAGTGATTTGGATTATTATACAGAAGCGAATAAGAAGCAGTACACTGTTGTAGCCAAAATGATTAAAATCAACGGTAAAACACAATCAAGTTCTTCTAAGACGTTCGATGCTCCTGTTGAACCGAAAGAAGTAGAAATTACTGAAGTGAAGTATTTATCTCAAACACAAGCTGAAGTGAAATTCTCAAGAGAAATCGATGCTGTAAAGACAACAAACTTTGTCCTTAATGCGATAGATGTTGATGGAAATGTAGTAGATGAGCTAAAGGTAAAAACCGTTAAGTTAGATGCCAATAAGAAAACCGTGCTGTTAACATTTAATGAACTGGATTATGTGAAGCCTCAGAATGATGGAAGTTTAAAGAATAATTATCGTATTACAGCAACGAAAATCTACGCAAATAAAGAGCTACAGCCAGACAGTCAAAAAGATTTTAGAAGTGCAGCTGTTGACGAGGTTTGGGAGCTGTTCATTACACCGAAAACGATTGTGCAGCAGCCGAATCGATCGACTGAAATTGCAGTAGATTTCATGCTATTAAATAAACAAACTGGAAAAGTTGATACAACAGCCAATGATATTCTTCTAGGATTAAGTGTTAAGGATGGTATATTTGCTGAAAAAACCATCATTATGAAAGGTGGAAAGGCATCAACCATTATAACAGTCCCTGTTAATATAACGGATGATACCGTTGAATTGACAACGAATATGATTAAGCTACCAACCTCACACTCTTATTTGGATCAGCTGTTGAAAGGTGGAAATGTAAAGGTTGATATTCCAATTAAAGCGAAGAATCCAGATTTTGAAATTACGAGGGTTCAAGGCTTTGCTATGGAGGATGGCAGTGGAACGATTGAAATCACGTTCTCTGGACCTGTTCAAATCAGTAATGCTATATCACCTGATAACTATACGTTAGATGGTAAGAAACTAGATGAAATTGCAGGAACAAAAGTAACAGCTGCTGATAATAATGGAAATGTTAGCGATGGTTACGAAAAAATCGTGATTACAGTACCTGAAAAAACATTGAAAGTTGGCACAAGTTATTCAATTACGATTGATGGTAGCAAGATTATTTCCAACAACTTCGGCAAGCCATTAGTAGGAGAAACACATCACTTCTTTATTGCAGAAAAAGTGGTAGTAGAGGAAGAACCAGATAAGACGAAATAAAGTGAATGTTTAACAATCGATGAGGGCTTTTCTAAATCCCTCATCGATTCCTAAGAAGTTTTCATGAGCTCTTAGTTTGAAGAAGAAACCTTAGGATTTTCGAGAACGAAAAGGTGTAAGAAAATCAAGGAGGGAATATGTTTTGATGAAGAAAAAGATAAAAAGTATGACAGCTGTATTGTTTTCAACTATTTTGATAGTATCAACGATTATTAGTGGAACAGGTGTAGCTTTTGCTGAAGAAACGACAGAACCAGAAGTGGATCAAACACCACCTGCCATTCAATCTATTAAAGATGTATTTGAAACATCAACGTACATAGAAGGTCAAGTAAGTGAGTCAGCTAGTATTGTGGCTTCAACATCAAATGATGGTGGACAAACATGGAATAATATAGGGAAAGCCATCAAAACCGATGATCAAAATAAATTTACTATTCAATTAGAAGCTAAGCTTGCCATTGGTACGCATGTAAAAATTATTGCGGTAGATGCAAGTAAAAATAAAAGCAATAAAACGATTATTGTAAAAGCAGATGTAACAGCTCCTAAATTGCTTAATGATATCGCTGTGAAAAATACTGGAGCAAACACCATTTTTTCTGGGCAGCTTAATGAAGTGGGTACTGTAGATATATTAGATAACGGAGTATCGTTGTTACCATCAGCAGTAGAGACTGAAGCTGATGGCTCGTTTACTGTGACTGTCCCCTTTCAAAAAGAAAATAAAAAATTAAGTTTCGTTTTAAAAGATAAAGCTGTACATAACAATGAATCGAAAATCGTCGTAACAGTGCCAGACGTAACGGCGCCGACGATTTCTCCAGTTGGAGATGTCTTCAATACAAGTAAGCTTATTACAGGAACAGTAAGTGAAAAAGCAATCGTAACTGCTACGGTAGGCGACGTCATCATTGGACAAGCTACTTCCGTTATTAATAACAAAACGGACGAATATGATTTTGCTATTAATTTGGCTGATTTCCAGGAATTCGGAACAGTGATTACAATACAAGCGGTGGATTTTGCCAAACCGAAAGCATTAGAAAGTACTATTCAAAATATTGAAGTGAAAAAGGATACATCAGATATAGAGTGGGCTGAAGCGGATAAGGTACCTGTTATTACAGAAAACACAACCGTTGTAACAGGTAAGGTCAATAAAGCGGCTACGGTACAACTTTTTGTAAATGATGAGCCTCTAAATGCAACACCGACTGCAACAGATGCTTATGGAAATTTTAAAATGAACATTGCTAAGCAGAAAGCGGGAACAATCGTAAAGGTAGAAGTAAAAGATCATAATGGAAATACACCTAAGGTAGAAAATATAAAAGTAAAAGATGTTACGGCTCCAACCATTAAGGTAACAAGTGTCTATGACACTTCGCGAACCATTGAAGGTCAAGTGAGTGAACCTGCGAAAGTGAAAATTGAAACATCTACAGATGGTGGCAAGAAATGGGTAGTTGTGAAAAAGCCTTCAGTAGACAGTATCGATACAGATTTAGATAATAATTTTTCGTTTGTACTCAAAAACAAATTGACTAAAAATACAAAATTGAAAATAACCGCTATTGATGGTGACGAAAATGAAGGTCTAGCATCCGCAACGGTTAAAGAAGATTTTGTTGCACCTAAATTAGTGGAACCTAAAAAACTAGTGATTTTTGATGAGGAAGATACCGAAATTGAAGGAACATTAAGCAAAGAGGGGAAAGTAGACGTCTTAGCAAATGGGAAATCTGTTGTTGTAGATGGAAAAGTGACAACTGACGAAGATGGCTATTTCAAATTGACTGTGAAAAAACAAGTTGCTAATACAAAGCTTACCTTTGTCTTTGAAAATATGAAAACGAGTAAACCAGCTAAATCACAGTTAATTGTGACAGTACAAGATTCAACGGTTCCGGTTATTAACGCTGCGAATACGATTGTTATTAAAAATACCGATAAAGCCATTACGGGTACAGTAAGTGAGCCATCTGTCATAACGGCTACTGTTGCTGGGAAATCCATTGGAAAAGCAACAGTAAAAAGTGCGACAAAGAATGAATATAAGTTTTCTATTCCTTTGAAAACTTATTTAGAAGAGGGTACGGAAGTCATTCTACAAGCAAAAGATCATGCGAAGCCTAAGGCATTAGAAAGTGAACTTTATCCTATTACAGTTGTTATGGATACGACGAAGCCTAAACTAGTAACACCATTGCCAAGCTCGATTACGGATAAAGCTACCTCGATTTCAGGGAAAGTAGATAAAGAAGCGACAGTTCAGCTATTTGTGGATGGGGAACCTATTACGAAGAAGCCTGTAGCAACGAGTGCATCCGGAAACTTCAAGGTTACCTTTTCAAAACAACCAGCCGGCACAAAAATTCAAGTAGTCATTATTGATTATGCAGGTAATCAGATGGATGGCGAAGTGACAATTCAAGTAAGTGATACAACACCTCCAGTCATTAAAAAAGTAAATACGGTTTATGATACATCCGCTTATATTGAAGGACAATTGTCAGAACCGGGAATAATAACAATAAAAACATCGACTGGTCAAATCGTATGGCAAGGAACGGATCTAGATACGGATTTTGAAAATATGTTCAAAATCAAATTAAATAAAGCCTTAGCTAAAAATACAAAACTACAAATTCTTGCGAAAGATGAAGCAGGAAATACAAGTAAATCTTATAGTGTAACGGTTAAAGAAGATCGTACGGCTCCTAAATTAATCGATCCAAAGAAAATGGAAGTTTATGATAAAGAAACAGTTGTCGACGGTTATTTAAGTAAAAAAGGAACGGTCGATGTATTAGAGAATGGTGTAAGCATTTTAGATAAAAAAGTGAAGACGAGAGATGACGGTTATTTTGTCGTAACGATACCAGCTAAAAAAGCCGATACCAAATTAGTATTTGTATTTGAGGATACGAAAGCGGGTAAACCGAATAAAGCTCAGGTAACAGTTACGGTTTTAGATGGTACCAAACCAGTTATCGAGTCTGTTGAAGATATTTTTACTAATAGTAGTACGATTAAGGGAATTGTCAGTGAAGCGGCTACTGTAACGGCAACAGTGAATGGAAAATCGATTGGAAAGTATACCATTAAAAAAACGAATGAAGCAGGAGTATATGAATTCGTTATTCCTATTTCGAAAACCGCGAAACTAGAAACAGATACGGAAATTGAACTGATTGCAAAAGATTTTGCTAAACCAAGAGCTCTTGAAAGCGAATTGAGAATTGAAAAGGTGAAATAAGAAATGGAGGGTGTCCAAAAATGGACACCCTCTTCTATTTTATGTAAGTTTTGTATTCTTCTTAAGCTTAATTAAAATGTATAGGACAAAGCGCGTAACAGTAAAAATGTACTTACAGCAAACAGTCCATAACAAGGAGATCATATAAAGCATGGGGCATCCGAAAAGAGATAAAAATCTTCTTTTCAGACAGCCCTGTTCTTTTTATTGAAAAGCAGAGTCGTTATGTAAGTCTGCTTTCAACCTCTTGACATACTTCTTCAGCCGATAAACCATCGGCGCTAATGACAGCCCCTTGCATCGTTGCATCTTGCATACCCATCACATTTTTATCCATTCCGGAAATCACACAGCAATCACAGTTTTGTGTGTCATACTCTTGCTTTAATTCAATCACATCATGTCCTTTTTCACGTAATGCTTGTGTGACTGCAGTTAAAGATTGCTCAACACCTATTTTAGCCATTTAATCCACCTCCTCTTTATTTCTTAAAATGTCCAATCTAGAGGTAAATATGCTTTGTGAGATGATCAATTACTCATAGTAATATTGGAAGATTGTCCTAATCAGGATTCCTGCGAAAGGAATCCCAACGTGCTGTACTTTATAATGAAAGTGCTTGTAAATATTAGAATAATCATCATTAACAAGTGATAAAGGGGAGAGATAAGTATGTATGATGCAGATGTCATGGTTATTGGAGTAGGTCATAATAAATCAAAAGTCTTGTCAAAGTTCTTTTTTAATCAAACGTTTGATTAAAAATAACCAGCTAAATATAGGTAAACGCGAATGTATCGAGTTAAGACGCAAAAAATAGATAAACTGACGCAAAGGATAAGCTAATAGACGCATAAATTCTAAAGTAGAAGTCAAAGTGTTAGAGAATGAAATCATGAATCGAACTTTTTAAAGGATAATTGTAAAAATAGTGTATTAATACTTAATTTTGGTAGAGTTTTCGTTTAGAATAGAGAATGAACAGATGGAAATGTTAGATTACATCTCAAAATTCATGCTCTATTACATATACATACATTTACATAATCATCACTAGGGAAGAGATAGACAAGCAGTCTGTTTGGTTAAAATGAAATTCAATACATAAAGGGGAGTATGGAAAATTGAAAAATAAAGCTATGAGAAAGTTTACTTTATCCGCTGCAACGGCTACACTCGTTGCATCAGCAGTAGCACCTTTAGGAGCAGCGGCAGCATCCTTTAAAGACGTAGGTCCTCAATACAAAGAAGCGGTTGATTTTGTAACATCAAAAGGAGTAAGTGGATTTTCCAAAACAGAATTTGGTGTAGATAAAGAAATCACTCGTGTAGATGCAGCAGTTATGCTCGTTTCAGTACTTGGATTGGATATAGAAAAAGCACCAAATTCAGGCTTTAACGATGTACCGACTCGCGGAGTGAAATATGTCAATGCATTGAAGGCTGCTAACATTACACAAGGGAAAACAGAAACAAAGTTTGACAGCTATAGTCCCATTACACGTGGAGAGTTAGCAATCTGGATTCAAAAAGGATTTTCCTTAAAAAGCAGCTCAACAAATAACGCATTCACGGATGTGAATCCTAACTATAAGGAAGCTGTTAATGCGCTAGTAGCCAATAAGGTGACAAGTGGGGTAACAGAGACGTTATTTGGAACAGATCGTCATGCAAAGCGTGGAGATTATGCGAAATTCTTGTACAAATCACATGAGGCTGCACAAGATAGCTATAGTTTGTCACTAACAACAGAATCTAAGGAATGGATCGCTAATGGAACTGATCAAGGAGATATTACATTACAAATCATAAATGAAAAAACAGGAAAGGTAGATACGGCTATCAATGATGTCACTGTAGAGTTATCTACTACATTTGGTACACTTTCCTCAAGTAAAGTAACTATTAAAGAAGGAGTAGCGAAGGTTTCATTAAAAGCTGGAAACAGCTATCAAGCAGAAACAGCGAAGATTAATGCGAAAGTAACGGCAGCTCCTGACGCTTACAAATCACTTGTTGATAAAGTAGTTGGATCTCAGGATATTGCCTTTAAAGGAAAAGGCCATGGCGATAATTTCTTATTATCACTTATGCATACGAACGATACGCACGCTCATTTGGATCAAGTAGCGAAACGAGTAACAGCTGTGAAAGAAGTTCGTTCAAAAGCTCCGAGTGCCGTATTGATTGATGCCGGTGATGTTTTCTCTGGTACATTATATTTTAATGAATTTAGAGGACAAGCCGATCTTCAATTTATGAATTTGATGAAGTACGACATGATGACGATGGGGAATCATGAATTTGATTTAGGATCAAGTCCAGAAGGTCATAAAGCGTTAGCGAATTTTGTTAAAGGCGCTAGTTTCCCAATCATTAGCTCGAACGTGAATTATAGTCAGGATGAGAATTTAAAAGGCTTATACTCTGATGAAATAACAGCTGAACCAAAAGGTGGTCAAATTTTCAACGGTTTAGTTAAAACCATTAATGGACAAAAGGTTGGTTTCTTTGGGTTAACGACTGAGGAAACGAAGGACATTTCTAGTCCTGTGAAGGTGACCTTCAGCAACTACATTAAGGAAGCAAAAGAAGCGGTGGAAGCTTTTGAAAAGCTAGGTGTCAACAAGGTTGTAGCGGTTACTCATATTGGCTATGATGATAATCCAGCTTACGATAATGATTTAACTCTAGCGGCAGAGGTTGATGGACTAGATGTCATTGTAGGTGGTCATAGTCATACAGAGTTGAAGCAACCAGTAGTTGTAGAGAAGGATTCGAAAGGCAATAAGAAAGACCCAACTATTATTGTACAGGCGTTCCAATACAATGAGTTTCTTGGGACAGTTGATGTAGAATTCGATAAAGATGGGAAAATCGTTGGTCAAGCTGGTAAGCTGATTAAAATTGCAGAGCAAAAAGAGGATAAAGAAGCAGCAGAGCTATTAAAAAAATACTCATCTAAAATTGAAGAACTAAAAAATACACCAACTGGTGCAACAGCTATTAAAGCGTTAGATAACCCACGTATAAAAGATGATCCGAATGCACCAAGCGTACGCAAAAATGAAACAGAGCTCGGTAATTTAATTACGGATGGTATGCTAGACAAAGCGAAGGAATATAACAAAGACACGGTTATTGCTATGCAAAATGGTGGCGGAATCCGATCTGATATCGATAAAGGAGAAATTACGTTAGGTGAAGTATTAACGGTTCTTCCTTTCGGAAATACACTAGCAACGATGAAATTGAAAGGATCAGAAATAGTAGAAGCCTTAGAACATAGTGTAAGTACTTATCCAAGAGAAAACGGAGGATTCTTACACGTTTCTGGTATGAAATTTACCTTTGATAGCTCGAAGCCAGCAGGTAGTCGTGTACAAAAGGTAGAAGTGAAAGGAACAGATGGTACTTTCAAGGAGTTAGATGCTAATGCAGAATATGTCATAGCAACCAATGCCTTTACTGCTAAAGGTGGGGATGGTTATGATGTATTCAAAAAAGCATACGATGCTGGAAGAGTAACAGACTTAGGTCTAGCAGATTGGGAAAATCTTAGAGATTATGTAAGTAAGTTAAAAAATGTGGGTCCAGTCATTGAAGATCGTATTAAAGATGTGAAATAAGACATGTCTATTATAGAAAGAGAGTCATTCCTTTGGCTCTCTTTTTTTGATTCGCTAATTCTTTAAAATAGCTAAAACGTCCTTTATAAAGAATTAAAAAGTAAGAAAATGGTAGTATAACATCGAAAATCTTCGAAATGGTCTCTTTTTAGGAATAAATAGAATGGATACAGTGTTTTTCCAAATGAAGGAAATATTCTATAATAAAAACGTAATGTTCTTTAAAAAGAACAATCGGTTTTTTAAGGATGTGAATTTATGTATAAAAAGCACTGTTTTAACTGTCACAGACCTTCCTATAGTAGCTGTAATACAGGAGAATGGATATGCCCAATTTGTGAAACAAACTTAAGTAAACAAAAAAGCTTTCCTTCTGAATCACATGTTTTTCACTTTAACAAGTTGAGCCAAAAAAAACACTATAAGCATACAAGTTTTAAAGTATCGATACCCAAAAAATCATGAAGCTTTAAGAATATCGAACGGACTAATCTAAATAAAAAGAACTATCTATTTTCAGATTAGTGCCGAACAAAAAAGAAAACGTAGTTATTTGTCGTAAAGTTTTTTTATGACGAATTATAGTGAATGATTGTTAAATGGTATCAAATCTACTTTTCTAAAAGAATCATAAAGAAACGAATTATGGGAATGATTGACAAAAAGTAACAAACTTTTATAACCAATACTCGTATAATGAAGATATATAAATAACATATAGATAGCAAAAAAAGTCTTATTCATATGAAATGGAATACATAATGTGTTTTCAACATATGATCTTAAGATATGAAGATGCGTATTTTAGGGGGTAAATGAAATGGGTAGACGTTTGGTAGACTATAAGAAAATGAAAGAACTAGATTTGGAATGGATTGAATTAATGAAGGAAGCGAAGAAAATCGGTTTAACGAAAGAGGAAGTAGTTGTATTCTTGCAAAAGGAAGTTCAAAAAGAGAAAGCTGTATAAAGAGTAGGTTGGAAAAATGGAATGTCATAATCTTAGGTACCATTAGTGTAAAGTTATATTTACTATGGTACCTTTTTGCTGTTTAAAATAGAATTTACATCATTTAATCGTTTTTTAACTTCCATTTATTGAATTCAATGAATTCTCGAAACTGCTCCTTTGAAACCCCTGATTTCATAGCCTCTTCTACAATGGAAAGCCATTCAGAATCTAAATTATCAAGATTTGGTTCATCATAAAGTAAGGTGTCAACAGGAACACCTAAAACATCCGTTATTTTTTCTAAAAACTGAACGGATGGATTTGTTTGGATATTTCTTTCTATTGAACTTAAATAAGATTTGGCAACTCCAGCTTTTTCAGCGAGCTCAGACATGGACATCTTTTTTTCTTCTCGAATCTTTTTAACGCGATCTCCAATCATCATAAACATCACACCCTAGAAGTAGTTAATAAATATAGTACATAACTCTGTTAATTTTCTATTATTATATCCTATTCTTACCAATAAGTCTTTATCTTTTTGGAATGAAGCTGAGAATAGAACATCGGTCTATAGTGCTTCTGACCTTAAAAGAAAGTTTGAAAAAATTTTTATTTATAAAGATAAATTTAAAAAATGAAAATGATTTTTGGTTTTCATTCTTTTTTCACAATTGTAGCAAATGAACATAGAAATAGTATCATAAAAAAGGTTATAACTGTAAAAATATTTGATAATTTATACAATAAACCCATAATACAGAAAATTATTTTAATATAATATGGAAGTGCTGTAATAAAATCTAAATTAACTAAAAAATTACATTCATAAAAAATTAACAATTATTCTATTAATATATTTACTTATAATGTTTTAAAATGTATGAGTAGTATGTATAATGGTTTTGTACATATGAAAATTCGATACATTTGTTTATTTCTTATTATTTCGGGAAATAGAAAAGGTGTATCGATTTTGATAATTTAAATAAATGTTAATAGTCTTTTGTTTCTCTATTAATAATATCTTAGAATAATAAAAGATTATTAGGTTTGATTTACACTCTATCACTATTTCGATAGAAAATCTTTTAATAAAACGGAGGAATTATTTCTATGGCATACCAACCAAAGTCGTATCGTAAGTTTGTAGCAACTGCTGCTACAGCAACTCTAGTTGCATCTGCTGTTGCACCATTAGCATCAGCTGCTGAAAAGAATTTCACAGACGTTTCTACTAATTATAAGGAAGCGGTAGATTTCCTAGTATCAAAAGGAATCAATGGTACTTCTGATACTACTTTTGGAACTACAAACAACATTACTCGTGTTGATGCTGCAGTTATGCTTGCAACTGTTCTTGAACTTGATATGGATAACGCACCAGATTCAGGCTTCACAGATGTACCAAAACGTGCAGTAAAAGCTGTTAATGCTATTAAAGCGGCAGGTATTACTAGTGGTAAAACATCAACAACTTTAGATTCATACAGCAACATCACTCGTGGAGAACTAGCTGTTTGGATTCAAAAAGGATTTGAACTTAAAGGTTCAGGATCAGTTGATTTTAAAGACGTTAACAAAAACTACGTAGATGCTGTATCAGCACTTGTAGAAAACAAAGTAACTTCTGGTAAAACAACAACTACTTTCGGAACAGATTTAAATGCAACTCGTGGAGAATATGCAATCTTCTTATTTAAAGCAGATGCTGCTAAAACTCCAGCAGTAACTGACGTTGAAAGTGTAAGTGCTACTAATGCAAAAACAATTGCAGTTAATTTTACAAAAGAACTTACTGCAGATGAGAAAAAAGATCTTGCTATCGAAGTAAAAAAAGGTGATTTTTCAGTAACAACAAAAATCGATTCAGTTGAAGGTAAAGTTGCAAAAGTTGTAAGAACAAACGGTTATGCTTTTGAAGAAGGAACTTATACTGTAACTGTTAAAGGTTTAAAAGAAACAGTTGTAAAAACTTTAGAAATTAAAGCACAAACTCCAACAACTTTAGCTGTTGCTAATGATAAATTATTAGGTAACACTGCTAAAGCTAAAGTAGGTCTTGAATTAAAAGATCAATATGGTGAAAAAATCGATTTGGCTTCTGCTGATTTCGAAGTAGTGGCTACAAATGCAACTCAAGCTAAAACAGTAACTGTTGATTTTGATACTACAGATAAATATTTTTATATAGATACAACAAGTGATTGGGGAACAACAAATGCTGCTTTCAAAGCAGATGATGAAGTGAAAGTAACATTCCTTCATAAAAAAACAGGTTTAAAAACGACAGCTTCTTTAAAAGTGGTAGCGGGTGCTCAATTAGCCACAATTACTACAGGTGCAGTTGAGTTACCTACAGGTAAAACTGTATTAACTTCAGACTTAACTAATGTTACTGTTCCTGTCGCTGGTGTGGATCAATATGGAAATGCACTAAATTTAGTTGCTACTGGTGGTACTAAAAATATTAATATCGTATCTTCTGATAATAGTATTTTAAATCCATCTGACGTAACCGTAATTCAAGATCCTAAAGATGCAACTAAACAAAAACTAAACATTGCATCTTTCGGTAAAGAAGGAAAGGTTAATTTATATCTTGTAAACACAGTAACTGGTGATACTACAACTATCGCATTAGATGTTCAAATTGCTGGTGGAAAACCAAACACTGTTGCATTTGAAACAGGTTCTGTTGATGTAGCAAAAGGCGGAACTGCGGATGTTAAACTAACTGTTTCCGATATTTATGGTAATGCTCTTACAGGCACTCAAGTTAAAACGGCTGACAGTAACAACGAATTTACTATCTATTCTTCAAATAAATCTGTTGCTACTGCTGCAATTAATAGTGATGGAACTAAATTAACTGTGACTCCTGCGAGTGCTGCAAAAGTCGGAGATACAGCTACAATCACTTTCACAGTCAATGCTACAGGTAAAACAACTGTTTTAAATGTAAAAGTTGGTGAAACAGTTGCACCAAACAAAATTAAAGTATCTGCTGATAGCAAACACAAAACAAACTTAATTGTTGGAGCAACTACAACTATTAAGTTTGATACTTTAGATAACTATGACAACAAATTAACTACGCCAAATGGTGACCTTGAAGTTAAATATAGTATTAAGGAAACTAACAATACTAATGTATCATTATCTGCAGATTCTACTGATGAAACTAATGCATCTGTAGAAGTTAGCGCAGTAAAAGCTGGTTCTGCTACTGTTGTTGCAAAATTCGTTGATACAACAACTTCAAAAGTTATTGATGCTGTTGAAATCCCTGTAAACGTAGTAGAAAACACTTCTACAGGAATGACTTATGCTATCGAAGCAATCCCTACTTTATACAAAGAAGGTACTGCTAGTTCACACACTGAAGATGTGATCGTAAAAGCTACAGATGCAAGTGGTAAAGATTACGCTGTTCCTGCAGATGATATCGTAAGTATCACTTCTAGCGATGCTAAAGTTAAATTTGATCGAAACAAAGTGTATGCTGATGCAGCTGACATCACTGCTGACCTAAAAGCAAAAATCACTGTTGTTTACAATACAAAAGAAGGTATTCAAACATTAACTACAGACGTAACTGTTTCTAAAGATGACTTACGTGCTGAAAAAGTATTATTAATGGATAAAACTTTAGTTGATACAACTGCTAAAGCTCTAGAACCGATTAACGCTGACGCTTTCGCTGATGTAGCTGCTGCTACTGGTTACGTAATTGTTGAAGACCAATTTGGTGAAAAAGTATTAGCTAATAGTGTTGCAGGTAAAGATTATGATAACATTGTTGTGAAAATGACTAATAAAGTTAACTTCACAGATGCTAGTAAAAATGATGCTCCAGTAGTAACAGATTCTACAGGTGCTATCGACTTATCTACTTTAGCTGATAACACTAAAACTGTAGCGCAAAATGCTGCTTCATTCCGTTTGGTATTCACTTCAACTGCTAATGCAGCTGCTACTTTAGAAGTGACAGTTAAGTAGTTTAAAAATTAGGCAGAAATTATTCGGTTGAATAATTTATAAACATCGAATATTCATAGGAATAAATTTTCTATGAAAAACCCACCTACTAAAGTAGGTGGGTTTTTTTGAATGAATATTATAAATCAGTATATATAATGGACTATTAAAGTGAATAAATTACTTGTACTAACTAGATTCAAGAATAGCATGGGAGAAAAGATTTTAAATTCTTGTCAAAATCCAATTACAAACTCATATAAATCTACCTATTCTATTAAAATCTTCCAATTATGTCCGAAATAAAAGATATAACTATAGTCATAGGATAAATAGAACGATAGGAAGATTTTTATTATTATAATAGGACAAATGGGGGTTGGATATGAAAAAGTTCGCTATATCCTTAGTCTCATTACTTGTTGTAGCATCATTATCAAGTAATGTCGCTTATGGACAAAGTATTGATAAAGGAAGCAGTCCATCGTTTGAACAACGTGATTTACAAGAAAATAAAGTAGACCAGGATGCCACTCAAGAGAATATAGAAGAACTTTTTGATCAACCGAAGAATTTTGTCAAACAAGAGCTTGTTTTAAAATTTAAGGATGATACACCAACTTCAGTAAAAAGTACGTTACTGCAGCAATTTAAGCTAGAGGATGTATCCTCTTTATTGGAAGATCAGTATATGTTAGTGCAAATTCCGAAAGAGGGAAATTTACGAAGCATAGCTGAAAAGCTATCAGCCTCTCAAGATATTGAATATGTTGAACCCAATTTACAAATACATAAGCAATTTGTTCCGAGTGATTCGGAATACAAACGACAATGGCACCTCAATACAATTGGTGCCCCAAAAGCTTGGGATACGACGAAAGGCTCATCCGATGTGATTGTAGCTGTTGTGGATGGAGGAGTACAGCAGGATCATCCGGATTTGAAAGAGCGTATCGTTTCTCCAATAAATATGGTAAGTCCGAATAAGAGCTATGAGAATGACATTCATGGTACTCATGTCGCAGGAATCATTTCTGCAGCTATTAATAATTTTGGCACTATCGGTGTAGCTCCTCATACAAAAATTATGCCGATTAATGTGTTTCAAAGTGGTAAGTCGAATTCCTTTATTGTAGCAGAAGGGATTGAATACGCGGCAAATCATGGAGCGAATATTATTAACCTCAGTTTAGGTTTAGAGGTTGAAAGTAAAGCCATTGAGGCTGCGATTCAATATGCAGCTTCCAAAGGGATTACCATTATTGCGGCGGCTGGTAATAAGCATAGTAATCAACCTACTTACCCAGCTTCATACAACAATGTCATAGCTGTTAGCGCAACTGACAGTAATGATCAAATAACATCCTTTTCAAATTACGGTTCGTATATTGATGTAGCTGCACCTGGTAAAGGCATCTTTTCTACATCTATTAAGAGTCAATATCAATACATGGATGGAACCTCAATGGCGTCACCAATTGTGGCTGGAATTGCAGGTCTTATACTAGCTGAAAATCCATTTCTAACGGGAAAAGAAGTGGAGACCATTCTAAAAAAGACCGCTCTTGATCTGGGGAGCTCGGGTTGGGATTCCTACTTCGGAGCTGGCAGAGTACAGGCAAACCAAGCCTTGCAAATGGCTAGAGACTATTCTCCAAGTCTAACCATGCCAAATAGCTTCGTCATTTATAAAAATAATAAAATGAATCTCTCCATTCCGGTTCCAGCCAAAACAGTCGTTTCCGTTGGAATAGAAGATGCTAAAGGAAATACAGTTAAAAAGCTATTTTCTGAAAGAAAGTGGAATGGAGGCAAGCTTAACTTAAGCTGGGACGGCAAGTCTGATTATGGAGCATATGTGATAGACGGTAAATATGTTCTATCAATTCAAATGACGCTAAATAATCAGTTGGAGGAAATCAAAAAAGAAGTAAACGTTCAAAATTCATTTGGCAAAATACTAGTTGCTCCGAATAAAACGTACTATTCACCATCTGTTCAAGAGAAAATGCAAGTACCACTAAGTATTAATGAGAATGTCAAAGTAACAGCTAAGCTAGTAGATTCGAAACAACGTTCAGTCAAGGTTCTTTGGAATAATGCTAGTATTTCAAAGGGAAGTCGTACGATTGGTTGGGATGGAAAAAATCAAAAAGGGAAAAAAGTAAGTGCAGGAACTTATAAGCTCGTATTTACAACCATAGATAATAAGAAGAAAAGGACAACATCATTTGTGAATGTGTATATAGATGAAACAGCCCCGATCATTAAAATCGGAACGATGTCATTAATCTCTAATAGTGAAGTTAAAGAACATAGAACCATTGCATTTACTCTTAATGAAGATGCTCTAGTAACGGCTCAGATTTTATCTCCAACAGGAAAAGTGGTAAAAGAATTATCAGAGAATCAATTCTATTCAACTGGTAATCAAAGCAATCATTGGGAAAGTGTAATGGATGTTCCCCCAGGTATGTATCAGCTTGAGTTAATAGCTAAAGACTTAGCGGGAAATTCAAGAACCGTTAGAAATGCACTTCAAATATCATAAAGAAATGTATCTATAAGAATAAAAGAATCCGTTATCTTATCATTAGATTTCGGATTTTTTTATTGGCAGACTAAGAAAAAGATAGAATTATTTGAAACTTATTACATCCTTCACACGTTATATATATGGATACTATTTTCCATAGTTTTCAACAAATGGGTTTTCTAAACCATTTAAGGAAGGTAAGTATTCGATAGATAGAGCATAAGGTAGATTGTATTTAATGAAAAAATAGGTAAAAGGGGGAAAAGTATGAAAAAAGGTATGAAAGCAATTGCTGCTTTGGGATTAAGTTCTATTTTACTTGCGTCTACAGCTAGTCCAGCAGCTACTTTTGCAAAAGCTTCATCAGGAATTGAGCGATTTGATACTTCGTCTTTTTTGAAGACAAAGACTACTGAATCGCAAAAGAAAGTTTTGGTGAGCGAAGATTCCTTCATCATCAAATTCAGTAAGCCACTTACAGCAGCAGAGCACAATGTCGCAGGCGGAACATTAGTCCGTCAGGTTTCTAACTTGAATTATGCAGAGATTAAAGTAAAAAACAAAAAGAATTTAGCGCAAGTTATGAAGAAGTATCAAAAGCTGACGAAGGTAGTTTCGGTAAGTCCTAGCGCTCTGTTTACAACAAGCTCACTAGGTGATCCAAAAGCAAATTTACAGTATCAGCACACCATGCTACAAACAGAAAAAGTATTGAAGCTGGCTGGAAAAAACAAAGTAACCGTTGCAGTCATTGATACGGGAGTAGATGCAAAGCATCCTGATTTGAAAAAGAATTTGCTTCCAGGCTATAATGCGGCCAATCCAGCAAACCAACCTTTAGCAATGCATCATGGAACGCATGTTTCCGGGATTATTGCTGCCGAAAAAGGCAATGGTGTCGGTGGATATGGAATCAGCCCGAATGTAAAGATACTACCAATCGATGTTTTTGATGGTGGATTCGGAGCAAGCGATGCAAGTATAGCAGAAGGAATTCTATATGCTGTAAATAAAGGTGCAAAAGTCATCAATATGAGTTTAGGTGGATATGGAACATCACCTGTATTAGAAGATGCGGTAAAAACAGCTATCAAAAAGGGAGTTGTTGTAGTTGCGGCATCGGGTAATGAAAGCTGGGATATGGTAAGTACACCAGCAGGATATGAAGGAGTTATTAGTGTAGGTTCTATTAATAAAGATAGAAAGTTATCTGACTATTCTAATTATGGTCCTTCTGTAGATGTGGTAGCACCAGGTGAAGAGGTATACAGTACTCTATACGATACGGAGAAAAAATCTACATATTACAACCTAAGTGGTACATCGATGGCTTCTCCAGTAGTAGCAGCTGTAGCATCTTTGTTGCTAACAAAATATCCAAATTTAACACCTGCTCAAGTAGAATATATTTTAGAAAAATCAGCCGATGATTTAGGGCCAGCTGGTTTTGATACAAAATTTGCGAATGGGCTAATTAACCCAGCAAAAGCATTATCGTTCAATATGAAGAACTTACCATCCTATGTAAAACAAGAATGGACGAAAAAAGAAATATTAGCGAAGGCAGAACAAATTAAAACAGATAAAGTAGTGAAAGAAGAAGCGATTACGAAGGCTTATGAGCAAAAATGGATTCAATTGCAGGTGAAAAAAGGAGACCATATTCAAACGCTTTTAGAGGGTGCGAAGCAATATGATTACAAAATAATCGGTCACTTCTACGGAGCGGATAATAAAACAGAATCGTTTGATGTGAATCGCACACAAGATGGAAGTGTGGAAGCGGAAATGGTCACTGCTCCATTTGATGCTACTCTAGTTATTGGTGTAAAAGATGTAAATGGAAGCTTTGACGATTCTAGCAAAAAGGCTTCTAAGTATAAGCTAACGGTAGAAAAGGTATCAGAGCTACCGAAAGATGAATCCAGTGTGGAAAAAATGACTTCTATACCTAAATTACCATATAAACTCCCAGCTCCATTTACATTAGCAGGAGAAAATGGTGATTATGATTACTTTACATTTAAGGCTACAGAAGAACAGCTAGTGAAAATTGCTTTATCTGGTATTCCAGGCTTAAATACAGAAATTAGTGTTTATCAGTCTAGTAATCTTATTCCAGAAGATTCAGAGCCTATGACAGCTGAACAAAAGCTAGCAATGCTAAAAGAGCTGCTTGAAGGAAAAGAACAAGCTGGACCAGATTTTAATGCAAATAATAATGGATCAGGTAAGGGTGAAACGTTAGCATTCACTACCGAACCAGGTCAAGAATATATCATTAAAATTGCTGGAGATGCCTATGATTATGTAGATTTCTTTAGCTTGTTAATGGGATTAGGTGAATTGCAATCGAAAGAAAAACCATCGTCTTTACTTCCATATTCTTTAAGTGTTGAAGGAAAGACTTTACCTGATGACGAAGATGGACTTAACCAAGGTATTTTCGGAGATTCATCTGAAGAAAGTGACAATATTTTAATGTCTTTAAACAAAGGCGTTAAAATAGCAAGTGACGATCCTTATGTAGAAGAACAAACTAGAATTACGAATCAAATCGTAGAAAGTGCTCTTCCATACTCTATTGGCGATAAAGCATTAGGCTATATTCAAAATGATATGGATTTAGACTTTTTCTTAGTTGAACCACAAGAAACAGCTATCTATGAATTTGGTATCAAAAATAGTGAAGGTGTTATTCCACAAGTATCTGTTCAAGAGGTAGTGGAAGATAAGGATGAGGATGGAGCTCCTTATTCATACTTGAATAGTCTAAGTGAAAATGTCGATTGGAGCGGCTGGGATCCTGTCATGAAAGACAAATTCGTAGCAGGATTGAAAAAAGGCAAGAAGTATGTTGTTCAAGTATCACCGAATACTTACTCAGGTGGAAGTTCGATTTCTTTTGATCCTTATGAGTTAAGTTCAAAAAAATTAATTTCTAATCCAGAAGATAAATATGAACCAAGTGATTTGAAAAATGTAGTGAAGCTACCATCTACAAGCTTTAATGCAAACCTAGCAATGCCTGGTGATATAGATGCCTACTATTTTAAATCAACAGAAACAGGAATTAAGTCTGTAACAACAGGAGTAGCTGAAGCAAATGCAGCTCAGAAAAAGAAATATCCAAGTGAAATGATTAGTCAATATCATGCTTTAGCAACGGTTATAGAAGATACAAATGGTAATGGGAAATTAGATCTAGACAAGGATACAATGGTCACATCACCAATTAGAGGCTTCTTTGAGCAAATATCTGTTTCATTTAAAGCACAAAAAAATAAAGGATACTTTATTGTTGTTGAACCTAGCTTCCCTGGCTACGAATCATTCTCGTTACTACCTTATACATTAAAAGTAGTGAATATGAATAAGAAAGATGAAATATCAAGCCAAGCTAAACCAATTCTAATGAAGAAATCAAAAGGTGAATTCGTTGGTAGAGGTTACTTTAACGCTGGCATAACTGGTGGAGATGTAGATTGGTATCAATTCGAATTAGCGAAAAATTCTATAGGTACTATTAAATTAGAAACAGATAAAGTTAACGACGGTGTTATCAGTATCTATCAAAATGGCAAACTGGTTAAACAATCAGACTCCTATTTAATGGGTGATACAGAAGAGCTACAGCTTACTCTGAAAAAAGGAAAATACCAAGTCAAAGTAAGCGACTACTACGGCACATCAAGCGTATCAGCATACACATTGAAAGTGAATATGAAGTAAAGAAAAGTGGAAGTGCCTTGCCCCGCAGAAAGCGCGCATCCTGAAGCAGGTTTCCTAGTTTGAAGAAAGAGCTGACTCTAAACGTATTTAAACGTATTCAGAGTCAGCTTTTTCACTATGTTAACAAGTAATAGATTTAAGAGAAACTATGAAATTTTATGTTTGAAATGGTATATAAAAGGTAATTTAATATAAATAACCAACAAAAGAAATATTTTCATAATACTCTTGTAATAACCTTGGTATGTGATAAAATATTTAGTGTAACACCATTTCCGTTTTGTAATACGATAAACGTAGGTCAAGGTTGGTCGAAGGCAAAAAAGATATCTGCTCCGTAGCAGGTATCTTTTTTGTTTGTTTTGTTTTATACGAATAATATTTTTGGGTAAAAATCGACTAAATCCTTGGTCTTTTTTGATTGGGATTTCTGCGAACTTTATTTTAAAATAGTAATTTATATCTAGATTACTAGAGGGGTAATAGAGCTAGGCCTTGGTTTTATCTTTCAGAATGATATACTGAAAATGACTAATTTTTAGAAGGGTTGTAGAGTTTTGAATATTAAAAAAATGACAGCTGCTATGTTACTCAGTCTCAGTGCCATACTTGTTGTTGGAGAAACGGCAGGGTATGCCAAATCTGTCTCGATTACACCAGGGGTTGAATGGCAATCGGACCAACAGGTGATTTCCAAACGAAATCAGTTCGTGAATACGTTACAGGTCGATTTAAATGATCCGTATACATTAGTAGATTTCGGCACATCTGATCCACTTGAGAAAAGAACCGTTGTGACGGAGCTTGCCAAAATGCACACAATGGAGAAAAACCATGTAGTTGGAGCAGTCAATGCATCCTTTTTCCATATGGATAGTGGTAAGCCGGCCTTTTTACTATCCAAAAATGATAGAATCATATATTTAGGAAGTGCTGCTGGTGTAGAAGCTAGTTTTGGAATTAATAGTGAAAAAACTGCTCAAATTGCTCCTTATACCATTGATATCGTCGCTACGCATAATGGTCAGCCGATAAAAATTTCTAGCTATAATAGAAGTAGAACGAATAATTCAAGTATTCTTTATACATCGAGCTTTCGATATAGTGATACTCGAGCAAATAATGCGGGATATGAAGTGGTTGTCTCTGGCTTACCTAAAAGCATCGATCAACAAACTTCATTCGGTGAGAAGCTAACGGGTAAGGTAACAGCCATCAGACCTTATGGACAAGGCACAAGTAGTAAAATACCTAATGATGGCTTTGTCTTATCTGCTACTGGTACCAAAATGGAAGATTTAAAAGCCATGGCTATTGGTGATGACGTCTCAATAGAACTGAATATTAACGAAGAGTGGAAAGGTGCAAATAGCATCCTTGCAAGTGGTCCACTGTTAGTAGATGACGGGAAAGTGAACACAAATATCGTCCATTCTACAGCTGCTTTACGAACAGCAAGAACAGCCATTGCAATTGATACAACAGGTAAGAAAGTATTTATGGTAACCATTGATTCTGGTAAAAAAGGAAAAAGTGAAGGTTTGACTCTCAATGAGCTAGCTAGCCAATTAGTGAAAATGGGAGCTTACAAAGCCATTAATTTAGACGGAGGCGGCTCAACCACTATGGCTGCTAGAATTCCTGGCAACCGCTATGCTTCCTTAGTAAATTTACCATCAGGTGGAAGTCAACGAGCGGTATCAGCTATCATGGAAGTCATTAGCACAGCTCCATATGGCCAACCAGCTAAAATAACAGTTAATCAAAGTGGTAAAACGAATTTATTAGTTGGAGCTGACGCAACATACAACGTAACATCTGCTCTCGATTCTTATAATAATGTTTTAGGTGTGGCTAGTAATCCAGCTACCTATACGGTTGAAGGTAACATTGGACGTTTAAATCAATCAAAATTTATCGCTGAAAAAGCAGGAACAGGCTCTGTTGTTGTTAAAGCAGGTACGGCAGTGACTAAAGTACCCGTTACAGTTGTGGCGCAGCCTACTAAGCTAACGAGCAATGTATCTAGTATTTATATCGGTAAGGGAAAATCTGATAAAATCAGCATCTCTGCTTTCGATAAAGCAGGAAAAAATTTAGTGTTTAATAGTAATCAAGTAAAATGGAGCGTTTCTGGCAATATTGGAAATATCAAAGCGGATGGCACCTTTACATCTGGACAAGCAGAGGCGAAAGGTAGCATTATTGCTACATTAAATGGTAAGAAGCTGACTATTCCTGTAACCGTTAGCGATAAACCATTAATTCTTTCATCTTTAGATGTAAGTAAACAATGGAAAGCTTCTAGTGCGAAAGCAAAGACAGCTATTCTTCAAAAAAGTGGTAAATCAACTAAAGAAGGAAAAGGATATTTAGGATTAAGCTATGACTTCACAGGCTACAAAACAGCATCAGTTTCGGCTTCCTACATGTCACCTGTATCTAAAATGCAGATTCCTTCCAAACCAACATCATTGTCTCTTTGGGTATGGGCTGACGCTAAAAACCATTGGTTAAGAGGCAAAGTCAAAGATAAGAACGGTAAAGTTTATACGATTGATTTTACACAAGAAGGAAAGTTGAATTGGAGAGGACAATGGAAGCAACTTACGGCTAAAATTCCAGCAGGAGTAGCTTATCCAGTTTCTGTAGAAAGCATTTATGTAACGGAAGCAAAAAGCACCAACAAAAACAAAGGTGCGATTTATTTAGACGCATTGCGAGCAAATTACAAATAAGATCGAAAAGGGAGTCTAAAAGGTTAGGCTCCCCTGTTTTTTAGTTTAGGCGCAAGAAATATGAGAATGAACTCATACTATAAAAAATAGATGCAAATACAGCACGTTTAGACGCATTTTATAATAAAACCAACGCAAAAACGGAGAGAATGAAATCAAAACGAAAAAGAGAATTCACCGGAAAGAAATAATACTTTCGGATGAATTCTCTTTTTGCTTAATGCATTCTTTTTTTCAGCAAAGCTTTTTTTCTAAAATGGTGAACGACAAAGGTCGCAACAAAGGCAGCAATCATAATAGTAAAGAATATGCTATTTGGGATATGTATATCGATAATGGTCAATCCCATTTTAGTACCAATAAAGAGAATTAAAATATAAGCTGTTGTTTCTAATTCAGGTACTTTATTCATTAACTGAATAAATACGGTTGCAATACCGCGCATCATGAGTATCCCAATCATACCACCTAGCATAACAATCCAAACTTCTTCTGATACAGCTAGGGAAGCTAGTATGCTATCTACAGAAAAGCTTAAATCCATTAGTTCAATACTAATAATAGTAGCCCAAAACATCCCGAATATTCGAACTAAAAAGCTTTGTTTACCATGATGAACGACTTCAGATGGTTTAACTTCACTTTCTCTAGAAAAATATTTATCTTTAAAGAATTTAATAGACAACCATAGTAAATATAGAGCTCCTAATAGTTTGATAAACCATAAATGGATTAAATAGGTTCCTAAGCCGATTAAGATAAAACGGAATAGATAGGCGCCCCATAATCCGTAAACAAGAGCTTTCTTTTGCTGATGCTTCGGTAAGCGTTGTACGAAGGCTGAAAGCACTAAAGCATTATCAGCTGATAATAAACATTCTAGAATGGCTAGTGAGAGAATGAGTCCCCACGAGCTTGGCTTTGATAATACCTCTGCCCACATATGAAAATCTAAAAGGGAAGCGTAAGTAGCTAATATATCATGTAACAAAATCCATACCTCCTTGAATAAATAGTATAGACCTCATTCGTCTATACAACCAGTAATGAGCCTATAGTAGAAGTAAATCTTTAATGGCTAGTATTTTCTTTAGCCGTTTTGAAGGGATAAAAAACAGACCTATTCAATCGAATAGATCTGTTGACGATTCGTTACCCTTCAATAGCAGCTACTTTCCATCGAGATAAATCTGGTTCAGCTTTTAGAACTAAAGAAGCAGGGAAGATAAACGTCCATGGCTTTGTTGTGTTTCCTTTAACTTCTAGGTCGTTGAGTTGGAACCCACCTTTAGCCACTAGTTCATCTTGAGCATCGAAGACCTGTAGTGGAAGCTGCTGAATGTTAATATTGTTTAAGCTACCATTACGAATTAAAACAGTAATATGTAAGTCTCCGTTTTCTTTTTTAGAAGCTTGAAGACCCATGAAATTTACTTCTCCTTCTTTTGGAGGAGTTAATCCATCAACAATTCGTTGCAGTTGTTCTTTTCCTTCGGCACTTAAGCTTGAATTCCATGATTCTTCTAAATCTAATGAATGCTTAGGTTTAATTTCAAAAGCTAATGTCCAATCAGATTTGAGGAAATCTCTTTTAACAATCGTTTCTTTAGGAAATAGGAATTGCCAAGGTCTACTGCTGTTTGCTGGTAGTTCACCAAGCTCTTCAAGGTTAAATTCATGACGAGCAATTAATTGTTTATCTTGGTCTAATAACAATAATGTCGTGTTATTAAAGGTAATGGGTTTATTGACACTATTACGAACAAAGGCAATGGCAACTAAGTTATCTCCATCTTCATGAAGCTCAATGCCTGATAAAGAAATTTGATTAGGCTTAAGTGGCTCTAATTCATTATTTAGAAAACGATATACATAGTTTTGCTCTGTTGACATAGTCCATGTAGGATGTAGTGACAATTCTGTTTCAACTGTCGCCTCGTCATTCACTTGTTCTTCGCTTTCATTTAAAATCTCATTTGAAGAAATGGTGCTGTCTTTACCTTCTTTTTTTACATTTGCTCCATTTTTACGGAAAAAGGAAAGCATATTTTTCACTCCTTAATTAATTGAGAAACAAGGTAGAGGCTGTCTAAAAAGGGATTGAAAAGCCCTTTTTAGACGCCTTTACACTTCATAGTGTAATATTTTTAAAAAAGTATGCTATGTTTATGTGTACTCTTACTTTTTTATAAAAGCTGATGTATCGTGCTTTATACTGTGTTTTATGTTCGCTTCTTTTACAAGGAGAAAGTATGTCATTTTGAATCAATATGAAATAAAATGACCTTTTGAGTTAACCTCTGTAAATTGACCTCAACAGTAATGGTTGCTGTTCTATTCGTGCTCAATAAACATGCCTAAGATATGTGCTGTTTCTAATGAAATGGCCTTGGCTATTTTATTGTAAGATAGAGTAAATAGCTCTAAGCCTTCATTTTGATAAATACGCATTGGATCTTCCTGCTGATAATGACGAAGTCCAATACCTTCTTTTAAGCGAGTCATATGCTCAAGGTGCATGATCCACTCGTAGTCAATTACACGAATCATGGCGTATTTTAAAGACTCTGTGATACTTTGTTGTTCTTCAGGGTCTCTTTCTTCTTTAATGAATGCCTTATAAGCTTCTAAAGCCTCCTCAACAAGGTCAAAAACATCTTGCTGAGTATTAACCTTGTCAGTAAGGTCTATATTCGAATTTAAAATGATACTGCTTAATTCAGCTTGTAGATTAGCGATTGGCCATTCCTCTACAACGACAACTTCATTACATGCCTTTTCAATTGTACTTTTCACGGCGCGAGAAACCATTTGTGAACCAAGCTCCGTTAAATCTTCTCTTGCGATTATTCTGTTGCGCAAAGTATAAATGATGTTACGTTGTTCATTAATAACATCATCAAGCTTTAAATTGTATTCACGCATTGAGTAGTTGGCGCCTTCAACAATTCTTTGTGTGCGATCGACAAATTCATGGATGTTCTTATTGGAAATAAGTCCTTCCTTATTTGTTTGCAACTTTTTAGTAAGCTTTTCAATTTCTTCATGAGCGAATCGACGGAACATATCATCTTCAAGTGAAATGAAGAATTGGCTTGCTCCAGGGTCGCCTTGTCTACCAGAACGTCCACGTAATTGATTATCAACACGGCGACTTTCGTGTTTTTCTGTTCCTAATACAAATAAGCCACCAAGCTCTGCAACACCATCACCTAAAAGAATATCTGTACCACGTCCTGCCATATTTGTAGCAATCGTAATTTGATTTTTTTGTCCTGCTAGTGAAATGAGGCGGACTTCTTGCTCAACGCTTTTAGCATTTAATATTTCATATTGTAGTTTTTCACGTTCTAGATATTCGGCAACTTTTTCAGATTGTAAAATAGACGTTGTACCAATTAAGACAGGCTGTCCATTACGGTGACATTCCATGACCTTTTTAAGCATGGCTTCGTATTTTTGCTCAGTCGTTTGGAAAACCTGTTCGACTAAATCCTTACGCTGCTTTGGTCGGTTCGTTGGGATCGATACGACCTCCATACCGTATACCTCTCTAAATTCCTTTTCTTCTGTCTTTGCAGTTCCTGTCATTCCCGAAAGGAAAGGGTACATACGGAAATAGTTTTGAATCGTAATAGACGCTTGTGTTTTGTTTTCTTCTGTAATTTCTAAGCCTTCTTTTGCTTCAATGGCTTGGTGTAAGCCATCACTTAAAGAACGACCTTCCATTATACGACCTGTAAACATATCGACTAGTAAAATTTTGCCTTCTTTAACGATATAATCAACATCGCGTTCAAACATAACATGTGCGCGAACGCCTTGAATGACGTAATGATACAGCGTTTGATGTTCTAAATCATATAGATTATCTACACCAAAAGCTTTTTCAACCTTCTCTATTCCTTTATCTGTTAAGCTAGTAGCTTTTGTCTCTAAATCAAAAGTATAATGCTCATCTTGTTTAAAGGATTTGGCTAATCGGGCTGCAATATAATGGAGATCAACATTGGATTGCATTTTTCCTGCAATGATTAGAGGTGTCTTCGCTTCGTCGATTAGTACACTGTCTACTTCATCGATAATAGCAAAGTGATAAGGTCTTTGAACCTTTTGAGAAGGGTCAACAACCATATTATCTCGTAGGTAATCGAAACCGAATTCTGTACCTACACCATAAGTAATATCGGCTTTATATGAAAGCTGCTTTTCTTCTGGTTGCATCTCGGGTACATTGAGTCCTACTGTTAATCCTAAAAATTTATGAATTTGACCGATCATTTCGTAGTCGCGCTTTGCTAAATAGTCATTTACCGTAATTACGTGAACGCCTTTACCTTCTAAAGCTCGAACATAACTAGGTAAGGATGCCACAAGTGTTTTACCTTCACCAGTTGCCATCTCAGAGATATTTCCTTCACAAAGAACAAGACCACCAATTAATTGAACGTCGTAATGACGCATTCCTACTACACGCTTGGAAGCTTCACGGACTACAGCGAAAGCATCAGGAATAATATCTTGAATTTTTTTCCCTGCTTCTAGTTCATTTTTAAAATGAACTGTCATATCTTTTAATTGTTGATCTGTATATTCCTCATATTTCTTTTCTAAGGCGTTTATTTTTTCGACAATTTTATTGTATTTTTTAAGTTTTTTCTGATTATTATCTGAGTATTTTGTTTTCAGAAACGATAACATAATAGTTAAATGCCCCTTATAATCTAAATGAATTTTCAAGCTATATGCAATATCTTATATCTTATCAAAATTATAAAATAAATACTATAATGAAGGAAGATAATACCTCGGAAAATAATTACCAATTATTCTATGTTGAAATAACGCGTAATTACATATGTTTTAAAGGATTCTAGCAAAATTTGTGGCAAATATTATGAAAGATATCTAAATTTTTTGTAGGATTTCTAGAAAAATAGTTTGAAAGTTTTACTATAATTAAGTAGAATATGCTAGAGTGATGTTTTAAAGATTAGAATTTGGGTATTGATTAAATGGAATTTATCCAATCTCTGCAAAGTAAAGTTACAATTGACATCTTAGAATATATAGCTTTTGGTTATGATAATAATTGAGGAGGTACTTCATGGTTTACCTTACCTTGTTAATTTGTTTTATTGCTTCGCTGATTATAACACCCTTTGTCAAAATGTTGGCTTTGAAAATTGGAGCTACTGATAAGCCCAACCAACGCAAGGTTCACACGAAAATTATGCCACGTCTTGGTGGTTTAGCGATATTTATTAGTTTTTTAATTGGTCTTGCTTTTTTAAGACCAGAAGGTGAGCATATTGTTCCAATTATCGTTGGAGCGTTCATCATCATCATTATCGGTGTCCTGGATGATATGCTTGAATTATCAGCAAAGGTCAAATTCATTGGCCAAATCGTAGCTGCCTTAGTTGTTGTGCTTAACGGTGTTCAAGTTGAAATGATTAACCTTCCATTCGGTGGAGAGTTACACCTGGGTATGCTAAGTATTCCATTAACAATCATTTGGATTGTTGGTGTTACGAATGCCATTAATTTAATTGATGGTCTTGATGGACTAGCTGCTGGTGTTTCAACAATCGCTTTAATTACAATTGCTGCTATGGCGATAGTAAAAGGTGATTTGTTTGTAGTAAGTGTAGCGGCTGTATTGATTGGTAGCACATTAGGCTTCCTAAAATACAATTTTCACCCAGCGAAGATATTCATGGGTGACACTGGCGCATTATTTCTTGGTTTTATGATTTCTGTTCTTTCATTACTTGGATTCAAAAACGTTACAATGCTTTCATTGATTGTACCTGTTATTATCCTCGGAGTTCCGATTTCTGATACATTTTTTGCGATTATCAGAAGAATCGTTAACAAAAAACCATTATCTGCACCAGATAAGTCACATTTGCATCACTGTATGTTACGATTAGGATATTCACATCGTCAAACAGTGCTCATTATTTATGCAATGGCAGCATCTTTTGGATTAGCAGCTTTTATTTTCTCCATGTCAACCGTTTGGGGAGCAATGCTAATCGGAGCGATACTCATTTTAGCCATTGAAGTATTCGTTGAAAAAGTCGGTCTTGTTGGCAGCGAATATAAGCCATTATTACGACTAATATCAGCGAAGAACTCAGATAAGTAATTAGAAAACCATCCAAATGTTAATTGGATGGTTTTTT
>NZ_CABKRX010000060.1 GCF_902374955.1 Bacillus massilioanorexius | reverse complement strand
AACAAAATAGTTTTATCCTTCGGGGTCGGGTGAAAGTCCCAATCGACGGTGATGATATATGAATAGCTATCTAAGCCCGTGAGCCTTAACAGGTAGGATTTGGTGAGAATCCAAAGCCGACAGTATAGTCTGGATGGAGAAGGATGTAAAACAAATGGTCAAAAGCCTTAATGAAGAAAAAATAGTCTTCAAAAGGTTTATTTGCTGACGCCATCTGTTTATATTCTCCAACGAACTCCTTAGGAATAGCCTAAGGGGTTATTTGTTTAGGGGAGAATTTATTAACTCCCATAATTCAAATGAATAGGAGAGTGGATGATGAAAGATGAGTATTATATGAAGATCGCTTTAGAGCTTGCAGAAGCTTCGCAGGGACAAACATCTCCAAATCCCGTTGTCGGCGCAGTGATTGTGAAAAATGGTGAAATTGTCGGGTTGGGTTCCCATCTAAAAGCAGGAGAACACCATGCCGAGATTCACGCGCTAAATATGGCTGGCGAAAGAGCTAGAGGTGGAACGATTTATGTCACTTTGGAGCCATGTAGTCATTTTGGAAAAACGCCACCATGTGCGGATGCTGTTATTTCAGCAGGAATTGTGAAAGTAGTGATAGCATCGACTGATTCGAATCCTTTAGTCGCAGGTAAAGGGATTCAAAGGCTAAAGAATGCTGGCATCGAAGTTGTAACAGGGATTTGCGAAGAAGAAGCAAGACGTTTAAACGAATCATTTTTTTATTATATGAAGCATCACATACCATATGTAACCTTGAAGCATGCGGTTACTTTAGATGGGAAAACAGCTACTAAAACAGGTCATAGTAAATGGATTACGAGTGAGCTATCAAGAAAAGATGTGCATAATGATCGAGGAAGACATGATGCTATTTTAGTAGGTATACAAACCGTTATGATGGATGATCCTAGTTTGACGAATCGAGATGGTGATAACGGAAGGCAGCCAATTCGAATCGTTTTGGATACGCATTTGAAAATGCCACTTGATAAAAAGCTTGTGAATGATGGAGAAAGCCCAACATGGATTTTTACAGGATCTGATGTAAGTGATGAGAAAGTTGCAGCCTTTAAAAATAAGCCTGTTCAAATATGCAAGTTATCTCAGCCAACAATTGATATTAAGGAATTGTTAGTAGTACTTGGACAAAAAGGTATAACTTCTCTTTATGTGGAGGGTGGACAAGCTATCCATTCTAGCTTTCTAAAATCAGGAAAAGTAAATCGTTTGGTTACATATATTGCTCCCAAAATTGTTGGAGGCATAGATGCGCCAAGCATGTTTACAGATTTACAGATTACAAATATGAATGATGCCATTTCTCTTGAATTTGAACATGTTGAGCAGATTGGTAACGATATTAAAATGACATCAATTTTGAAATAAGGTGAAAGAATGTTTACTGGAATAGTGGAAGACATCGGTACGGTAAAAGCTATTAGTAGAGCTAAGACAAGCATGCAACTCACTATTTTTTCGTCAAAAATAGTTGAAGATGTTCATTTGGGAGATAGCATTGCCGTTAATGGTGTTTGTTTAACAGTGACTTCTTTTACGAAAGATTCCTTTACAGTAGACGTCATGCCTGAAACGGTAAAAGCTACATCAATACGCGATGTGAGCGTTGGGTCATTCGTAAATTTAGAAAGAGCCATGAGTGCGTCGGGGAGATTCGGCGGACATATTGTTTCAGGTCACGTTGATGGTATTGGAACGATTATTCGTAAGCGAAGACAAGAAAATGCGATTTACTATGATATTAAAATAAGCGAGGAATTAAGGAGATTTTGTATTCCAAAGGGCTCCATTGCTATTGATGGGACTAGCTTAACTTTGTTTGGTGTTCAGAATCAAATCATAACGATTTCATTAATTCCTCATACTGTAGAGAAAACGGTAATTGGTAGAAAAAAAGAAGGCGATATCGTAAATGTTGAGAATGACATGCTCGGAAAATACATCATTTACAACATGGAAGGTAATCAAGAGAAAAAAACAATAACAGAAGATTTTTTACGACAAAACGGATTTTAAAAAGGATGGTGTCCTATATGATTCACACAATAGAAGAAGCAATTGAAGATTTAAAAGCAGGGAAGATGATTATTGCTGTAGACGATGATGACCGAGAAAACGAAGGAGATTTAATTGTCTTAGCTGAACATGCAACGCCTGAGGTTATTAATTTTATGGCTACATATGGACGTGGTTTAATTTGTGTGCCACTTACCAATGAAATAGCAGAGAAATTAGATCTACATCCGATGGTTGCTAAAAATACCGATAATCACGAAACGGCTTTTACTGTAAGTATTGATCACAAGGATACAGACACAGGAATAAGTGCCTATGAAAGATCTCATACCGTGCTGGAACTATTAAATGGTGATGCTGTTTCAGAGGATTTTAGAAGACCAGGTCATGTTTTTCCATTAATTGCAAAGCCGAATGGTGTTATAGAAAGAATGGGTCATACAGAGGCAGCGGTTGATTTGGCAAAAATCTGTGGTTCAACTCCCGTTGCAGTCATTTGTGAAATTATGAAGGATGATGGAACGATGGCTCGCTTGCCAGATTTAGAAGTATTTGCAGAACAGCACCAATTAAAGCTTATAACAATAGCGGACTTAATCAAATATCGTTACCAGAATGAAAGTTTTGTAAAAAGAGAAGCAAAAGCTAAGTTGCCAACTTCATACGGAGATTTTCATATGATCGGTTATTCCAATAAGTTAGATCATCATGAACACATCGCACTAGTGAAGGGAGAATGGAAGGAGGATGAACCTGTTTTAGTTCGTATCCATTCTGAATGTCTGACTGGTGATGTATTTCATTCGAAGCGTTGTGATTGCGGAGTTCAGCTTCAACGAGCTTTAAAGCAAATTGAAGATGAGGGAGCGGGTGTTGTTTTATATATGAGACAAGAAGGAAGAGGGATTGGTTTAATCAATAAGCTACGTGCATATGAACTGCAAGAAGAAGGCTACGATACAGTAGAAGCTAATGAAAGATTAGGTTTTCCAGCAGAACTAAGAGACTATACATTGAGTGCTCATATTTTAAAAGAGTTAGGAATTAAGAAAGTTCGCTTAATGACGAATAATCCAGAAAAAATAGATGCATTGAGGGAGTACGATGTTGAAGTTGTAGAGAGAGTGCCTATTCAAGTAGCTGCGGTAAAAGAAAACATGTATTACTTAGAAACAAAGAAAATGAAAATGGGACATTTATTAGCATAAAGGAGAGAAAGAAGATGAGCACAACATTTGAAGCACAGTTAATTGGAACAGGTTTAAAAGTAGGGATTGTTGTAGGAAGATTTAATGAGTTGATTACTAGCAAACTATTAGGTGGTGCGCTAGATGGATTAAAGCGACATGGTGTTGCAGAAGACGATATTGATGTAGCATGGGTTCCTGGAGCATTTGAGCTTCCGTTTATCGCTAAAAAAATGGCTGATACTAAGAAATATGATGCCATCATTTGTTTGGGTACAGTCATTCGTGGTTCTACAACTCATTATGATTATGTATGCAACGAAGCCGCAAAAGGAATTGCTTCTGTATCGCTCGAAACAGGGATTCCTGTGATGTTTGGAGTAGTCACAACAGAAAACATTGAGCAGGCAATCGAACGTGCAGGTACAAAGTCGGGTAACAAAGGCTATGATGCGGCTGTATCAGCTATTGAAATGGCTAATTTATCACGTTTATTCTAGAAATTAATCAAACGTTTGATTAATAGATAAATAGAATCAATTTATCGAAAACTAGTTAAACTTTCTTTTCTTTGATGTTATATTCTTATGAGGTTACAACTTACAGTGAAGCTTTAATCGATGAAGGATTTCATCGATTAGCTGAAACAATCAGGTTCTTACTGATGTTTGATATTTCATCCAAGCGAATTTGTTTCCTCTTCGCTTTGAAATGGAAATCATATGTTAGTTTGAACGAGATAAAGGGGTATAACATGAAGAAAATAGTATCAGTTTTATTGAGTTTACTAGTATTTATGTCTGTATTACCAGTATCTCAAGCTTTTGCTAAAGAAAACTTGAGCACTGAAATGCAGAATATGATTAATCAGGGCGTAATAACTGGCTACTCTGATGGCACGTACAAACCTTTTGTCAAAGTTAAACGTGGAGAATTTGCGACGTTTTTATATCGTGCTTTAAAGTTACCAGAGGGAGAGCATGTTTTTAAGGATGTAAGTAAAAGTTCAGGGCTTGCAGTTGGAATCAATGCAGCGGCCAAAGCGAAGATCGTGATGGGTACATCTTATAATACTTTTGATCCAAATTCGTATATTACACGTCAACAAATGGCTATGATGATTAGTCGATCATTGGACTATTTGAAGGTGCCAGAAAAAGTAGGTCAGTTAAATTTCTTAGATAATAATCAAATTTCACAAAAAGCAGCCGTATCAAGAATGGTTGGACACGGCATTATTAGTGGCTATAAGAGTGGAAATGGCTACATATTTAAACCAAATGATCCAGCTACTCGTGAGCATGCAGCTGCCTTCATTTCACGTATGTTAGCTGCTGCGAAAACAGGCGGGGGAGAAACTACTCCAGAGGAAACAGTAATCAGTGATTTTGAAAAACAAGTGGCAGCATTAGTGAATGAAGAACGAGCAAAAGCAGGATTGAAGCCATTAACATTGGACACGAATTTATCTAAAGTGGCAAGACTTAAATCCGAAGATATGTACAACAAGAAATATTTTAGTCATACAAGTCCAACATATGGTTCACCTTTTGACATGATGAAAAAATACGGAATTACATTTTGGGCAGCTGGTGAAAACATCGCAAGAGGACAACAAACACCACAGCAGGTTATGAATTCTTGGATGAACAGCGAAGGACACCGTAAAAATATCTTGAATTCAAACTATACGCATATTGGTGTGGGACATTTTGCGAACGGTAACTATTGGACACAGATGTTTATTGGAAAGTAAAGACTTTAAGAACGCATGGAAGGAATCAGAGTTTAAGACTTTGGTTCCTTTTTTTGTTGGAATCAGCTATTTTGTGAGTGAAAATAGGGGTCTTTGAGCGATATCAATCATATGGAAGAAGAAACTCCATACAGAACGCCTAGGATATGAAATGTCATTAATCAAACGTTTGATTAAAAAAAGCTGCCACATATAAGTGGCAGCTTCGTTTATATTACGCAGCTTTCTTTCGTCTAACCAAGGACAATAATTTATTGAAAGCTTCTTTATAGAAAATCTTTAATCCGACTACATAAATAGCGGCTCCTAGTCCGCTGAATAGCACGAGCTGAATGATGGCTGGCCAATCTTTCAGCGGTGTGAAATTTTTCAGTAAATAGACAGGTACAGCCATTAATAGAGTTGGTGGGATGACGCGTACGATTAATCCGAGCAAACGTTTCGATTCACTTTTGTCAAAGTCTCGATACATGACAATAGTTGAAACGACTAGGAAATAGATGGCTACAAGTGAACTTGTTACAGCTAGACCTTTATAGCCAAGCGAATCAACAATCAACCAGTTAATTACAAAGTTTAAGATAACGGTTGTAGCACTGATCTTGAAAACGACGGATGTTAAACCACGCGCATACATCGATTTAGAAACAATGAATTGTAAACCTTGGGCGACAATCATTGGTAGATACATGACCATGGCGATATACGTATTATGCGTATCGGCTGCAGTAAATTTACCACCTTGGTAGATGAAAGCAATTGCTTCTTTACCAACCAAAAATAGCCCAACTGCAATAGGTAGTAACGTTACAAGTGATATTTGCATACCCATATGCATCGTATCTTGGAATTTCTTTTTATCATCTACTTGTTCAGATAATAGGGTAAAAATAATCGCGACAATCGTTGTTGCGTAAATTGTATTTGGGATACTGACTAATAAAGATGCTTTATCTAAATAGGTAGCTCCGCCATCGGTTGTTCCAAGAGCAAACGTTTTGTTTACGAACATGTTAATTTGTCCTACGACTGAATTTAATAAGGCAGGAACGATTAAAACAAGAAATGATTTACGAAAGTCATGATCTACTTGAAGAGAAGGAGACCAGTGAAATCCACCTTTTCTTAAATAGATAAATTGAATGATAATCCCAAGAACGGTCCCGATTACAAAACCGTAGGCTAAACTGTAGATGCCCCATTGTCCTGAAAAGAAAATAGCAAATACCGCACCCATTAAGGTTGCTAGTATTTTAGAAATTTGCGCAGGAACGAAGATTCGTCGCCCTTGTAAATAGGACTCTAATATTCCATTAAGCGCGATTGCTGCCATAGCAATGAAGAAAACTTGCATGGTTTTAATCGCAACACTTTCAGCACCAGCACGCATGTTATCAGGTGTAATAAACGGTAGTATGTATGGGATAGTAAAAATCCCTACTACTGAGATAATCAGAAATAGAATGACAGTAGCATTCATAATACCATTTGCATTACGGTCGGCTTCTGCTGCATTCTCTTTTTTCATTTTTGAAAACATAGGTAGGAATACGTTGTTGAAACCACCAGAAATCATTGCAACGACTAGTGTTACAAGAGAAAAGGCGTATATATAACCATCGGTTTCAGCACTAACTCCAAATTGATAAGAAACGATTTTTTCTCTAATTAAGCCTGATAGCTTTAAAAACAGAGCTAACAACGTAATCCAGAGTGCTGTCTTTTTCAACGTCGACATGAATCTGTCACTCCCCGAATGATGAATGAATCTTTCTTTCATTCAAAAGAATAAAAAGCCAGGCACCAAATGATGGCTGGCTGTAATGATACGACTTTACATAGAATAAGCAAGATATTTTCAGAAATAGGAAAGCTCCTTATTTCTTTAAAGCTCTCTCATAGATTTCTAAATATTTTTTAGCTGCAGCAATATGAGAATATTCTTCTTCGATTTTGGCGCGAGCCTTAGCAGCCATTTCAACACCAGCTTCTGGGTCACGTAATAAAGTAAGAATTGCATCTGAAAGCTCTTCAACGTTTTTCTCTTCTACTAGAATACCATCTACTCCACTATTAACGATTTCCTTTAATCCACCTACTGCACAAGCGATTAGAGGGGAACCAGAGCCCATTGCCTCAAGAGCGGAAATCGAAGTAGCTTCTTCAACACCAGCAGAGTGAACGCTTGGAACAAGGGCAACATCACTTAAATCGTAATAATCACGTACGACTGCATGAGGAACAGCACCTAATAGAGTAACGTTTTTCTCCATGCCTTCACGAGCGACAATCTCTTTAATTTCACTTAATGCTTCTCCACTACCAGCATAAATTAAATGAGTATTAGGAAACTCTTTTAAAACTTTTGGTAGAGCTAAAGCAGGGTAGATAACACCGTTTTTCTTCGTTAAACGACGTGGGCAGAATAAAACCTCGCTATCCACATCAATGCCGTATTTAGCTCGTAATTCCTTTTTCTTTCCTTTATTAGGCTTGAAAGAATGGATATCAATGAAATTGCGAATGGCTGTACCTTCTACACCAGATAATTCTTTCACATATTCTTTTAAGCGAGTATCAACGGTAATAACCTCACGAGTCCCACGATATGCTTGAATTTCTACATCTTGCATGATTTTAGCTTCTGCACTACCTTCATCCATGGAACCTTTAGAAATCGATTCAAAGGCCATGTAGCCATGTACAGTTGAAACCGTTGGAATGCCACTTTCAAGAGCAGCTAACGTTGTAAAAGGATCCTGTGCATGGATGATATCGTAATTTTTACTTTTATTGTTTTCAATAAGGACACGAAGGAAACGTTGGCGCATTTTATGACTCCAAATGATTCCTTTTCCTTTTTTAATTTTGTTTAAAATATAGCTTGGTCCTTGTGCAAGGATTTTACGAGAAACGGGAGAAACATCAGAGAAAGATAATACGTCTACCTCATGACCTAATGATTCTAAACCAGCTTTTAATGTATCAACGTGAACGGATAAACCACCAGCATGCGGGTAGTCATATGCAGTTGCAATTAGTACTTTCATTCCAGTCTCCTCCAGACTTTACATTACAATCTTTTGTATAAAAAATGATCGTTCAAACTTTACATTTGTATTGTCTAGCTTCAGCGCCTCAGCCAGTTTTCTGCCTCGAAAGACATCTTCGAGTATCTTGTCAAAGTCATGACTGGTAAGTGATGACCTCGAGCGGACCAAGGCGCTTACGCTTTTCTATTTTCCGAAATGCTCCTTTAATAGGTCTACATTTCGTACAGCTTCTTTACGCATGATTTCGGCATTTTCTTTAACGATATTGGCGAATTTCTCGCGGTCATCTAGCATCATAAGCGCATTTTCTGTTAATGTTTCAGGATTGATATTCATCAAGTCAGCTGAATATTTCCACATACCACTACGCTTTAATAAGCTTTCCACTTTTTTGTCATAGCTTAAACCGATATGTGGAACACCACTTAATGTAGAGAAGATAAGGGCGTGTAATCTCATACCGATTGTTAAATCACATTGACTGATAAAATTTAAATATTGATTTGGTGTGAATTTTTCACCTAGCATGACGCATTGATCGGCATGCTTCATATGTTTCATAACCTGTTGGCTTGCGTTCGTATCGTGATGTCCTTCCATTGGTACGAAAACAGGTGTCACATTCTTTTCTTCAATTAAAGCATCCAAAATTTGAGCGGTTTGTTCGAATTGCAGTGTATGCTCGAACCATGGGCGCATCGATACAGCTACTAGCTTTTGATGTTCTTTTAAATCTAAAGAGTCCATGCAAGCATGATCTTCTTTCTTTTTAAAGGCAAACACGATGTCAGAAGTAACAACCGTTTCTGGACGCTTGATACCAAGCTTATGAAGATAGTCTTTTGAGAACTGATCACGAACCGTAATGAAATCTGCTAAATTAGACAGCTTCATTAAGATTTTTCCCCAAGTGGATGTAACAGGACCAATACCTTGTGAGAAGAACATAACCTTTGTGCCACATAGCTTAGCTAATAGGACAATCAGAAGGTAATAAGGAAGTGGGCCGAATAAGAACTTAGTTGGGTAAGCATCCTGTAATAAGCCGCCTCCACCACTAATTAATAAATCAGCATCCTTTAATGCTTTGATTTTTCCTTTATTGTCATGTCTCCAACCGCGATAGACTGTTTTTACATTATGCTCTTTTGCTGTTGCTTCTGGCGATAATGAAAAGACTGTTATATCAGGATGATCAAGGGAATCTCGTAAATTGTCGACAATACTTTCGAGAATCGCTTCATCTCCCGTATTTCCTAAACCATAAAAACCTGAGATGACAATTTTCAAACTAATGTTTCCTCCTTATTTTCCCGCCAAAACGGGCAATGCACACCCACATACGGTGGGAAGAACATTGAGTAGTAATACGTATATTTACAAAAAGGTATATTTCTAGACAAAAACCCTCATATATTTTAACATTACCCCCTATGTTTCTCAATGCAATTAGTTTAAATGATAGGGAGAAAGGGTATATTTTTGAACTCAGATGAAGAAACAGGCAAGTAACGATTTTTCTTAAAAGTTCCGTAAGTATATAATAATATTCAACATTATGTCTGGCTTTCGTGCTTGATCGACTTATGCTGGTGGAAGTCTATGGAATGTAAGTCAACAAGGGCGTTGTCAAAGGCAGTAGCGATTTTAGTTGTTGTTCCATACTTGAGCCGCATCAACTTGCTTTGTCTGACCTTTTACCTGTCAGATTTGTCTGCGTTGTCTAGCTTCAGCGGCTAACTCCTAGAGCATAAGTCAACCAGTCCAGAAGGCAAAGAGCGCCTTCAAGCCAGCTCGTCTTATGCTTGTCGGAGTTAAACGAGCCGCATCAGCTTTTCTTATTAGAATGAGCTATACTAATGTTATTAATGCAGAAGAGAACATATTTTGATATACTATGTGAGTTAGGAATTTACTTGTTAAGAATGTAACATTATATAGATAAGTGAGGTCACTAAGCGATGAAAAAGATTTGTGTCATTGGGTTAGGGTATATTGGCTTACCAACTGCATCAGTGTTTGCACGTGCAGGCTATGACGTACTAGGTGTAGATGTAAATCGTAAAGTTGTGGAATCTTTAAATGAAGGCAAAGTTACTATAGAAGAAATAGATTTACCAGAATTAGTGAAGGAAGTTGTGGCTAATGGTCATTTGAAGGCTTCTGTTGAACCAGAAAAAGCAGACGTGTTTATTATTTCTGTTCCAACTCCAATTCATGAAGACCATAGTGCCAATGTCGATTATGTAGCGGAAGCAACAAAAGCGATTATTCCTTATTTAGAAAAAGGAAATATTGTGATTGTAGAATCAACAATCCCACCAAGAACAATGGATGATTTAGTTGCTCCAATTATTAAAGAAGCTGGATTCGATCCTTACAATGACGTATATGTGGCACATTGCCCAGAACGTGTATTACCAGGTCGAATTTTAATAGAATTAATCGAGAATACTCGTATCGTAGGTGGTTTAACACCTGAAGCAGCGAAGAAGGCTGGAGATGTATATCGTGCGATTGTAACGGGTGACGTTATCGAAACAGAAGCGGTTACAGCTGAAATGTCTAAGCTAATGGAGAATACTTTCCGTGATGTGAACATTGCGCTTGCTAATGAATTAGCCAAAATCTCAGCTCGTCTTGGTGTAAATGCACATGACGTGATTGAATTAGCAAACAAGCATCCACGTGTAAATATCCATTTACCAGGTCCAGGAGTAGGTGGACACTGCTTAGCGGTTGATCCTTACTTCATTATTGAAAAAGCACGTGAAGAATCTCCATTAATTACAGAATCACGTCGTATCAATAACAGTATGCCTGAGTTTGTGATCGAGCAAATCAAACGATTAACGTCTGAATTAGATCAACCGAAAATTGCCGTTTGCGGTTTAACATACAAAGGAAACATTGACGATGTTCGTGAAAGCCCAGCAATTGAAATTGCACATATGCTTTTAGAAAATGATCGCTTTGACGTACGTATCCATGATCCACATGTGACAGAAGAACAAGTTTCCTTCCAACTTCAAAGCTTAGAACAAGCGGTAGATGGAGCAAACTTACTTGTCATTCTTGTAGATCATAATGAATTTAAGCAATTTGATGAAGAGCTTTTATTAAATAAAATGGCAACACCAGTCGTATTCGATACTCGTAACTGTGCAAAAATCAACGAAGATCGCTTCACAGTGTACCGTATTGGTAATTTGAAAAATTTAAAAGCTATTCAAGAGTAAAAAAACATATGAAGGACCCGTGACGTTTTTTCCTTCTTTTATTTATTCGAGTTAGAATGAATAAGGTTATATGTTTGGATGTTTTCGAAAACTTTGTTGCGTATCAACAAGAATTGAATATAAGTTGCCGCTCCAGGATGCTCGCTTTCCGCGGGGCGGGTGGTGAGCCTCCTCGACGCAAAGCGTCTGTGGGGTCTCACCTGTCCCGCTGCTCCCGCAGGAGTCTCGCACCTTCCGCTCTATTCAAATAGTTTTTTATCAACTAGTTCAATTAATAAAGTTTTTTATAGCAACAGCAATATAGAAAACAACGATATGTTATTTCTTGAAAATATAAAGAAGGACCGATGTAGGTTTTTCTATAATAGGAAGATGAATGATGCAAAAAGAAACGTATTTTGGTATAGGTGTATCTCCATTAAGCTATGAAGATATACTGACGGACATTGATATTCGTATGCAGCAAAATTTAAAGTCGACGATCATCGCAGTTAATCCTGAAAAAGTGATGGCGGCTGAGAAAAATGAACAGCTACGAGACTTAATCAATAACAGTACGTATGGAATTCCTGATGGAGTAGGAATTTTACTGGCGTCTAAATTGAAAAAAGGCAATATCACGTCACGTGTTACAGGTGTGGATATGATGGATCGTTTGCTTCAATCTGCGGCGGAAAAAGGCTATCGTGTGTTTATGTACGGGGCAAAGGAAGAAGTCGTAGCCAAAGCAAAAGCAAATATCGAAGCAAAATACCCGAAGATCATTATTTCTGGATATGAGAATGGGTATGTTCAAGATCCAGCAGTAGTTGTGAAGAAGATAAACGATGCGCAAGCGGATATTTTGTTCGTGGCCATGGGAAGTCCAAAGCAAGAGCTATGGATTCGTGAGCATATGAACGAAGTGAGTGCGAAGGTTTTTCAAGGAGTTGGCGGTAGTTTCGATGTCTTTGCCGGTCACGTCAAACGAGCACCTGAATTTTATCGGAAGCTTGGTTTAGAATGGCTATACCGTTTAATGAAGGAACCAAGTCGTTTTAAACGTCAGCTTGCCTTACCAAAGTTTCTCATAAAAGTAATCCGATCTAAGTAAGTTGCTACAATGGGTTCATACACATGGCAACCTTAATGAGTCATGATCTCATTAAGGTTGTTTTTTTATGCATAATAAGTTGAATAAGCCGATTTCCTTATTATATAGAAGAAACGAATAACAATGGGCAAATAATGTCTTTTTAATAGGAGGGAAACAATGAAAGTATTACATGTAATTAGTGGAGGAGAAACGGGTGGCTCTCGTAAGCATGTTACTACCTTGCTCGAACAATTCCCACGAGATACAGTCTGTCTGGCTGTTTTTCAAGAAGGTCCACTAGCTCAGGAAGCGAGAGAAATGGGAATTCGTGTCGAATTGTTTCAACAATCGTCACGATATGACATAAGCATTTTGCGTAAGCTACGAGATTTTATTAATAAGGAAGAATTCGATATTGTGCATTCACATGGTCCAAGAGCCAATTTATTTATGTCCTTCATTAAAAAGAAAATTTCAGCGTTATGGGTGACAACGATTCATAGTGATCCGAAGCTGGACTTTATGAAGGGTGGCATAAAAGGGAAGCTTTTTACCAAGCTTAACTTACATGCGATAAAACAAATCGATTATTTCTTTGCTGTTTCAGAACGTTTTAAAGAAAATCTTATTGAATTTGGAATTCCAGCGGAGAAAATTTTCACGATTTATAATGGTATTCATTTTTTAGAGCCGTTAGAGAAAAATGGAAAGCTACAACAAGAACTTGGCCTAAATGATAAAGATTTCATCATGACAATGGTAGCGCGTTTACATCCAGTTAAAGGACATGATATTGTTCTTCGAGCATTGAAGCAAATCAATAATCCTCATATTCATTTAGTTTTAGTTGGAGATGGTCCGATTAAAGAAGAAATTGTCGCGATGGTTGACGATTTCCATCTTGGAAATCAGGTTCACTTTCTTGGGTTCAGAAAAGATGTAAGTGACATTTATAGTGATTCACATATTGCCTTATTAGCCTCACATAGTGAAAGCTTTCCATTGGCATTATTAGAAGCGGCAAATGAAAAGCTACCACTTATCTCAACAGATGTCGGCGGAGTGAAGCAGTTGCTTTCCTCAGAGCAATATGGCTGGGTCGTACCAACAAATAATGCAGAGCAATTTGCAACAGCCATTGCAGAAGCTTATAAAGACCAACAAAAGAATGTACTAAGTAGCAAAGGAGAAGCATTGTACAAGCATGCCACTTCGCATTTCTCTTTAGAGCAGCTAGCGAAAAGCGTAGAAGAACGATATAAATCTCTTATCAATCCATGATCTCAGATGATTCTGAGGTCTTTTTTTTGTGTTTTTATTTATAGGGTGCTATATTGGAACAGTTGCATGAAAACTTCACCTTAGTTGGATTTATTTATAAGAGAATCCAAAATAAGATTTTTTATAAAAAATATTCCAATTAAAGAGGTTACTGTGTATAATGATGAAGTGCGTCTATTTATGAAAATAAAGGAAGCTCAACCTGTTTATTCTGTAAAATTTCTATAATATTCTTCTATGTGAAGAAATATGTAAAAAATAGTTGAAAATTATGGTTCATTTGGTAGAATAAATAAAGAGGTTTAATCTGCTATTTTCCCATTTAACTAGGTTTTATTTGAATAGGTTAATAGGATTTTAAGCTACATAAGATTCTGTTTATTTTTAATTAATAGAATTAAAGAAAAAATTTTTACAAAACGGGGAGGATTTATTCCATGGCTTACCAACCAAAGTCTTACCGCAAGTTCGTAGCAACTGCTGCTACTGCAACTTTAGTTGCAGGTGCTGTTGCTCCATTAGCTTCTGCTGCTGAAGCAGATTCAAGCAAATTTACAGATGTAACAAAAAATTACAAAGAAGCTGTTGATTTCGTAGTTTCTAAAGGGATCAAAGGTACTTCTGAAACTACATTTGGTGTTAGCGATAACATCAAACGTGGTGATGCAGCTGCATTCCTTGCACAAGTATTAGGATTAGATACTAAAGGTGCACCAGATGCTGGTTTTACAGATGTTAATACTCGTGTTGCTCCATATGCAAATGCATTAAAAGCTGCTGGTATTACAAGTGGTAAAACAGCAACTACTTTCAATCCTGATGCTCAAATCACTCGTGGTGAATTAGCTATCTGGATCGCAAAAGGTTTCGGTCTTGAAGGATCTGGAAAAGTTGACTTCACAGACGTAAACACTAACTACGCTCCTTATGTTTCTGCATTAGTAGAAAATGGCGTAACAAGTGGTACTTCTAAAACAACTTTCGGAACTACTGCTAACGCTAAACGTGGAGATTTCGCTAAATTCTTATTTGCTGCAGATCAAGCAACTCCAAAAGCTGCTGTAACAGAAGTTAAAGCAGAAGATGGAAAAGTAACTGTAACTCTTGACAATGCTCTTGAGTCAGTAAAAGCTGCAGATTTCAAATTAACTCAAGCAATCGACGGTAAAGAAGCTACTGCTGTAACTGCAACAGAAGCTAAATTATCAGAAGATAAAAAGACAGTTGAATTAACTGTTGCTAAAGTTGCACAAACTGAAAACGAACAAAGCGTAGTAGTAACAGCTGCTTACAAATCAGGTAAAGCTGTAGCTGCTAAAGCGTTTAAAGTAGACGCAACTGTGGCAAAAGTAGTAAGTGTAAGTGCGATTAACGCTAAACAACTTGTTGTTACATTTAATAAAGATGTAGATGTTGCTACAGCAGAAACAAAAACTAACTATGTTTTAAATGATACAAATACAGTAGCTTCTGCAGAAGTTCAAGAAGATGGAAAATCAGTTAAGTTAACTTTAACAGATCCTTATACTACTGCGTCTTCAGTAGCAGTAACAGTTAAAGGTGTTACGTTAAAATCAGAGCCTACTAAAGAATTTCCGTTATTCTCTACAGTTGTAAAAGTAGAAGACACTACTAAAGCTTCAATTGTTTCTGTTGATTCAGTAACAAAAGACACAACTGCAACAACTGCAACTGTTAACTTCTCTGAGCCTGTTAAATCTGGTATTATTAAAGTTAACGGTCAGTCTGTAGGAACTATTACATCTCCTGTTGAATCTTTAAATCTTACTGGACTAAACTTAGATGCAACTAAAACACATACATTAGAAATTGTAAATTTAACTGACACTGCAAACAATGTAACATCATTAGCAACTACTACATTTACTGTTAAAAAAGATGCTGATGCACCAGTAGTTTCATCAGTTACTGCACATGGTGATTATCAACTTCTTGTAACATTTGACAAAAAAATCAATGCATCTACAGTTGCTACAGGTGATGTAACTGTTAAAGACGAACTTTTAGCTGATGTAACTGTTTCAAACTTTGCTGCATTAACTGGTGATACTACTGGTACAAAGTTTGTAATTACTCTTGATAAGACAAAATCAGAAGTAAGTGATTTATATAAAAATAAAACTACACGTAATTTAACTGTAGTATTTGCAGACAAGTCAGTAGATGATGCTCTGGGTAATCAATTGGCTGCAACAACTAAAGCAGTAACACTTAATAAAGATGTAACTGCACCAACTGTTACTGGCATAACATTTAAAAAAGATGCGACAACAAAACTAGTTACTGAACTTAAAGTATCTTTTGATGAAGTTATTAATAACTCTTTAGATTTAAGTAAATTTACAATTGTTGATTCTAACGGAGTATTGAAATCAGGTATCTTGACTGGTGCTCCAGTTACTGTTTCTGGAAAAGAAGCAGTTATTGATATTACAGATGTTGCTTTAACTGGAACGCATAGCTTCCAAATCGCATCAGGTGCTGCAACTGATTTAGCATTAGTAGCAAACAAATCTAATTCATTTGCAGGTACTGTTGATTTTGGTACAACAACATCAGTAGATACTTTTGATTTTGTTGATGGCGACAGCGACTTAACGAATGGTGAAGTAACTGAAACTGGAAATGTTATTACAGTAACGTATCCGGAAGCAGTAAAAGGTGGAGCTGTAAGTGGTTCTGCAACAGATTTAAATAACTATTCAATCAATGGTAAACCACTACCTGCTGGTACAACTATTACTTTAGATTCAACTCAAAAAGTTGCGACAATTAAACTAGCTGATGAGTCAATTGCTATTAGCGATACAACTGCAGTGTTTACAATTAACAATGTAAAATCTTTATCTAACAAAACAATTAAGCCTGTTACAACTACAAGTGCAATTGTTGATAACGTAGCTCCTGTTTTACAATCTGCACGTGTATTAGACAATAACACTATTGAGTTAACTTATAGTGAAGCTATCGCACCTCTTGCTGGTGTAGCTGCTGGACTTGAGTTTGCTATTTATGAAGGTACTACAGCGAAGACTGTAGCTGATGCTGACCTAACAGCTACAAATGTAACTGGTTTTGCTAACAAGATTGTAATTGATCTTGCAACAGCTACACTTGACTTAACAAAAGAGATTTCTGTTAAGACATTGTTAGATCCAACTCCTGCTAACATTAACATTAAAGACGTGGCTTCAAATGCTCATAAAGTTGATGTTAAAGTAGTAGCTACAAAATAATTTAAGGACACCTACCTCAGGGTAGGCTCCTTGTTCGCCTTAATTTTAAAAGAGTGAACAAAAATCTTGCAAAATAGAACACTTGTCCAAATAAAAGTAGAACAAGAGAGTTGAAAAGGGTTTAGAAATTATCCTTTTCAACTCTTTTTTTTATGTTAATTGGGAAAGGTGCCTGTCATCACCCGAATATTGTCGAAGAATAGTAGACAATAATATAGACTCTATGGAGAATATCTCTGTAGGGCTTTTCTTCTTTTAATGAAGTTCAATAAATACTGAAATAATCTTTTATGAAAAAATGAGATAATCATGAATAACAGGATAGTTAGCTCATTTAATTAGAATCACCTATTACATTAACTCGAACAGATGATATTGGTAGTACAAAATTAGGGATTTGTGCCTGTCACCCTCTAAGTATGTAAGTTTATGCTGAAAGGCGCTGTTGGGAGAAATCTCGGCAGGGCTTTTTTTACTGTATAAGCCGTGTATAGAGTTTGTTGGCTGTCACTACCCGAAAAACTATCGAAGTTTAGTAGACTAGAAGGAAGGCTCTATGGAAATATCCATAGGGCTTTTCCTATTCTTATTAAAGATATTTTAATTTCGTTATTTTGAATAATCTGTTTAATGAACGCTAGTATTGTTAATAATGCTATTCACTATTGGTGTGCAATTAGCCTAGGAAAGTACAATGGTGAATACTGAGAAGAAATATTGGGAAATGACGAATGGATTGGTTCCGTTATCTAGCAGAAAAATTATAATAGTTTGTACGAATATATTCGGTAACACTTTTTTATTAAACTTAAGAGATTATTAAATTCTAGGTATAAAAAAATAGGAAAGGTTGATACTGATACTAAATAACTATTAAAAAATATATCTTCAAAATAGGAGGTGAAGAGATGGAAACGTTAAAAAAATATTGAGAATCAACAAATGAATGTGTTCCTTCAGAAACAAGATTTATTCTAAATGAGTTCTTACAAAGTTTAAAACTGGAAAATAAAGCGGTAGCAACTATTACCAAATATCGACGGTTATTGGAAAGGTTTTTAAGGGAGTGTACGATTCCTTTAGAGGATTTGACCTCTAAAGATATCCGGCAATGGTTAGATGAATTTTCAATAGGTAAAAAACCGAAAACAGTAGATCTCGTATTGGCCACACTTTCCTCCTTTTTTACATTTTGTCTAGATGAAGAATACATGGAAAATACATTGATGAAAAAACGATGGAGACCCAAAATAACAAGCTCATTGCCTAAATATCTGGATGAGTATGAATATGCAAAGGTGAAGCGTACTGCTGAACAATCTCCAATTAGGGATCGGGCCCTGATATCATTTCTGTTTTCATCAGGCTGTAGAGTTTCAGAAGTTTCAAATTTAAACATACAAGATGTTAATCTTGAAAAACGAACAGCTGAAGTAGTAGGAAAAGGGAAAAAAATAAGATACGTTCATTTTTCAGAAGAATCTGCATTATTGTTGAAAGAGTATCTACGAACCCGTTCCAATAAAACAGAAGAACCTTTATTTTTGAACAAATTTGGCCAACGACTTTTAATAGGTGGAATTCAACAAGTGTTGAAAAAAATAGGAAACAAGGCAGGTCTAAAACAAACATTCCATCCTCATTGTTGTAGGCATACATTTGCCACTACGATGTTAGCAAGGGGTGCAGATATTCAGTTTATTGCGGATGAGATGGGTCACTCAGATTTGAATACCACACGGGTTTATGCTCGAATACCAACAGAAGATATGAAATTAAAATATCAAAATATTATGGGGTGAAATCTATGAATCTCGAAGTACAGCAATCTTTTTTTAATGATCAACAGGCTCGCTTTAGTCCAGAGACGAGTCGTGCGTATAAGATTGCGCTCTCCCAATTCTTCTTATTTTGTCAAAAGAATGTCAATGAAGTGAAGGCAAAAGACATCCGAGACTGGTTGGCAATGATGGCTGAGAACGGTTTAAAACCTCGCAGTATTCAATTGAAATTGTCAGCGCTGAAATCATTTTACCAGTATTTGATGGAAGAAAACAAACTGAAGAAAAATCCGACACTTAAGGTACGTACCCCTCAGAAAGAGGATTCGCTTCCCTACTATTTAGATAAAAGACAACTAGCTCAACTTCAGGAGTTAACAAAGGAGAATTCAAGAGATCGAGCTATTGTGGAAACGTTATATGCGACGGGTGTACGAATTAGTGAATTGTTAAATATCAAGCAGGAAGATGTGAAATGGGACAGTCGACAAATTTGGATTCGAAAAGGAAAAGGGACCAAAGAACGCTTTGTTTTATTTACTTTTGATTGTATGGAGCGCCTGAAAATGTATTTGGCCGAAAGAGATGTGCATAGCAAGTACCTCTTTTCAAATCAAAGAGGAGGACCAATAAGTCGTTCTTTAATAGAACTGTTATTTCGACAATACACAAAGACCTTAGGATTTAGAGTGACCCCGCATACCATGCGACATACGTTTGCTGCTCATTTAGCAGAAAAAGGGATGGACTATAGCTATATTCAAGAACTTTTAGGTCATGCAAATATCAATAGCACGCGTATATACACACGTCTTATGAATCGTGCTAGGAAAAGGCAATATGACCGTTATCAATTGTAGTGGAGGGAAAAGAAAAATGATAAATTACTGTGAGCTAAGAATATTATTACCCAACTCAGAGAATCAGAAAGTAATTCATGAGTTTTTATTAAAAAAGAAAGATGAGAATAGAAGCAAGAAGACGATTAGAAATTACCGGGTCATTTTGCAACATTTTTTTAAGGAGAGGGAGGAGCCGTTTTCGTCCCTAACATCGGAAGACATTCAGGAATGGATTACCCAACATCAAAAGTTCTGGAAAGAAGACTCCATGTGTCATCGTATAAGAATTCTCCATGTTTTTTATAACTTTTGTGTGGAAGGGGGATATATGGACACATCACCTGTCAAAAGTCGAAAAGGAGTCATAACGGAGCTAAAGGGGATATTACCCAATGCGGAAAATCAGAAAGTAATAAATGAGTTTTTGTTCAGCTTAAAAAAAGGGAACAGAAGAAAGTCTACGATTGTCAATAACCGGAAAGTTTTACAGCACTTTTTTAAGGAAAGGAAGGAGTCATATTCATCCCTTACATCAGAAGACATCCAGGAATGGATATCGAAACAAGAAGAGGTCTGGGAGAAAGGAACTATCCGTACCCGTTTATGTAGCCTACGTTCCTTTTTAAAATATTGTGTGGAAGCAGGTTATATGGAAAAACAACCTATTACAACGAAAAGAAGAAAAAACAAAGGAAAGTACTGGAATGTAGAACTACCATTACCCAACTCAGAGAATCTAAAAGTAATAAATGAGTTTTTATTAAGCATGAAAGTGAGTAATTACAGCGAGCGAACTATTATCACCTATCAAGAAGCTTTACAACGCTTTTTTAGGGAGAGAAAGGCTCCATTTTCACAACTCACATACGATGACGTTCGAGAATGGCTCAACCAATATCAAAAAGTATGGAAAGAAAGCACCCTCTATAGCAATTTAAGTATTCTAAGTTCCTTTTTCAATTTTTGTGTGGAAGAAGGTTACTTGGAAAAGTCCGTCATAAAAAAGCGGTGGTATCCCCGTCTGCCTCAACCAATTCCAAAATATTTGGATAAAGAAGAGATTGCAAAAATCCGACAACAATGCGAAAAAGAGCCTCTACGGAACCGGGCAATTTTGGAGTTTTTACTTACCACTGGCTGCCGCTTGGGAGAGGTGCAGCGGCTCAACCGGGACGATGTCGATCTAGAAAATCGAACGGCACGAGTAGTTGGAAAAGGGAAAAAAATTCGGTTGGTCCATTTTTCGGAGAAATGTGCCTTGCTCTTAGAGCGTTACCTAGAACACCGGAAAGATGATAATCCTGCCTTTTTTATTACAAAATGGGGAACAAGAACCGAGGGTCGTAATATTCAAAATTTTCTTAGGGAAATTGGGAAAGCGGCAAGACTTTCGACATCACTTCATCCGCACCGACTCCGACATACATTTGCAACCGAATTATTGGCAAAAGGTGCGGATCTCGTCTTTATAGGGGATGAAATGGGACATGTCAACCTTCAAACTACGCAAATATACGCACGTCTTCCAAAGCAGGATATTGTTGGCATGTACCGAAAGTATATGGGATAAGGATGAAGGAGAGGATGAATTCAGAAGAATGTCTTAAACAATTTACTACCGATTTACAATACCGATTAGCCAAATCAACGCTAGAAGACTACCAGCGTTCAGTCAAACAATTGTTCATTTTTACGAAAAAGCCGTTTGATGGGATCACCAAACGCGATATCCGGAACTGGTTAAGTCACCTGGTTGAAAACGGATATAGACCTGCCACGGTTCAGGTAAGGCTGTCCGGATTGAAAACCTTCTTTAATTATTGTAAGGAAGAAGAACTCATCCTGCTTAATCCGGCTGAGGAACTGCCATTTCCACGTAGAGATGAGACTGTTCCGTGTTATTTAAAATGGGAACAACTCACACAGCTTCGGAAGCACGTGGAAAGAGGACTTCGGGAGCGTGCCTTGATTGAAGTACTTTATACGACTGGAGTTAGAATCAGCGAATTGGCTGCCATGAAAAAAGAAGATATCAATTGGTCGGAAAGGTCCATTTTAATTCCTAGTGGGAAAGGCAAAAAAGGGCGCAACGTATTTTTTACGCCGGAGTGTGCCGAATATTTAGAAGTGTACCTGAATAAGAGGACGGATAATCTTCCCTATGTCTTTTCGGATGCCAAGGGTATCCAATCATTTAGAATTTCCACCAATAAGCTTATGTTTAGAACTATTTCTAAACAATTGGGATTTAAGGTGACAAACCACATATTACGTCACACCTTTGCAGCACACCTAGCTCAAAAAGGGATGCCACTGGAATATATTCAAGTGCTATTAGGGCATCATAATATACAAACTACCAAGGTATATACCCGATTGTACGACATTGCTCGGAAAGAGATGTACGATGATTGGATGTGATAGTTCCCACAGAAAGGGGATTATGATTACGCATAACAGTTGTTAACCTGAATGTTCGAATTCGAGATAAACGTCTGAACCCATTGATATGACAGGGATCTGGCGTTATTCATCGATTTCAGGTTCGAAGTGAAAGTGCGATTAACGCTGCTCAAGTTGAAGTTGAATTCAATAAAGCAGTTGACGCTTCTACTATTTTTGATGCAAGCGGAGCACTTATTTCTGGTGTTGTTACCGTAAAAAGCCTTGATTCGGTTTCTGCTGGTGCTTTAACTGGAGAACTTAGTGAAGATGGAAAGACATTAACAATCACTTCATCTACTAAATTAGATAAGCGTTACGATGTTATTATTGATAAAGTTAAATCTGCTGACAAACAAGATTTTGAAAAATCAACAAATACTATTACTGTAAATGATACTATTCGCCCGACATTTGAAGGTGTTTCTTACCTTCCAAACGGCAATGCTACATTCACTTTTAGCGAGCCAATTGACGCAACTGTTGCACAAATTGTTGCTGCATTGAATGTAACTGGTCCAACTAGTGTAGAAGTAGTTGCAGGAGACGTTACTCTATCTACGACAAAAAAATCATTCACAGTTGCTCTTCCAGCTACAATGACAAAAGATCAAAATTACACATTCACTTTCACTGGACTTAAAGATTTTGCTGGTAACCTTTTAGCTCCAAATCCTGTTTCTGCAACTGTTGTTAAAAAAGATGCAGACACGGTAAAACCAACTGTTACTTCAGTAGCTTCAGCTGGTATTGGTAAAGTAGCTGTAACTTTCTCTGAGAAAGTAGACGCAACTTCTGCTACATTAAAAGTTGGAGGAACAGCTGCAACAGGTTTAACAACGTCTACTGATGCAGGTAAAACTGTTATTACTTTCAATTCAGCTGATTTAACTGCTGGTGTGAAAAGCTTAGAAATCGGTGGAGTTAAAGACCTTGCAGGAAATATTATGGATGCCGTTACTAAAGTAGTAGAAATCACTGCAGATAAAACTGCTCCTGTATTTGTTAGCCAAAGCATCAAAACTGTAGGTTCTGATCAATATTTAGTAGTTAACTACAACGAAGAAATAACAGTAGATACTACTAAAGATGTAACTGGCTCTTATGTTGGTTCTGATTCTATTACTAAATCAGTAACAATTGACAAAGCAAATATTGCTCTTGGAAGCGATAAGAAATCTGTAGAAATTAAACTTCCTACGACAACTGGAGATTACACTGTAACTCTTCCAACAGTAAAAGATACTGCTACAAACCCAGCTGCATCTAAAACTGTAACATTTAAGCTTGGTACTGCAGCTGATACTACAAAACCAAACGTATCCACTGTTGTTCAAACAAATAACAAAGTAGTTGTTACGTTTGACCGTGAGGTTTCTGCAGCAAGTGCATTAGACAACGCTAACTATGAACTTGAAGGAGTTTCTTCTGCATTTGTTGGAACACCGATCTTTAAAGGTGATGCTAAAACAGTTGAATTGACTCTTAAAGATGATGCTATTACAACAAATGGAGAACGCAACTTCACTGTTAAAAATGTAGCTACAGGTGCTGGTGCAGTCATGGTGACTGAAGTAAAAGCACGTGATTTCAAAGAAACTGTACGTCCTACAGTAGTATCTGCTAAAGTTACTGGAGCAAAAACAATCGAAATCACTTTCAGCGAAGCTATTAAAGATGGTGCTACTGCTGGTAAAGACATCGATGTATATCAAGGTTTAAGTACAACTGCTCTTGCTGAAGATTCTGAACTAATCAGTGGAAATAAATTAGTGATTACACTTACTAGTGAGCTGATTTCCCTTTCAGGTATTACTGTTAAGGCATCAGACGTTGCAGATCTAACAGATATCAACGGTAACGTTCACAATGTAACAGGTACTATCAACGTTCAATAAAAGTATTTGCTACCTCGTAAGACGAATACCTTGTTATTTAGAACTGTGTCTGTCACAGCCAGAAAAATATCGAAAACACAAAATATCTTAAATAAAATAGTTTTAATTTAAGAGGAAGCACCTCAAACTTGACGGAAACGTCTTGTTTGAGGTGCTTCTTATATCCTCTATAAAGAAATCAAAAAGTATTTTTAGGGGTTCTATACTAAACGTTGGGCTGTCCACTAAAAAGGACAAAAAAAGAGCACACATGCTCAACCTTTCTTATACTTGAATTGTCGAGAAATAAGGAAAGGAATAGATGAATTCTAACTTGATTTTACCCGTATTTGAAAGATTTATAATTAGAAAAACAGAGATGATCAATGGTTTTTAACATATTCATGTGGAATGTGATAGGAAACCTCATCGTTGTCCATCCTGTCAATCTTATACTAATAAAGTACGGAATGACGAGGTCTTAATTCTATTTGTAGAGTTAAGGCTTTTTTGATAAAAGTTAACGAAAATAAATTGTATTCAGCAAGTAATGAATAAAATCACAAAAATGGTCTATCCTATTTCATTTTTTTTATTAATGGTTTGCTTGTATAATGTCTATACTAATTTTAAATTTTATCGTCTATGTATAGAGATATACGATAAAATAGAGTATATAATATACTTGTATTGCCTATACTGATTATCAAGTAGCTAATTTCACTATTCAACATAATATCTTTTTTGTTGAAAAGTAACGGGAGTTTAGTTCAGGTATTAATCATGCTAACCAAAGGTTTCAACATAATATAACTTTAGTTGAAAGTTAAAAAACATTTCAAAAGAAATTTTTCACATACATATTAAATTGAAAAATATAGAATGTATTTAGGGTTACCGCGACCAATAGCGGTAGCTCTTTTTGGCATGCTTATGTTTAAGAATAGAATATTGGATAACAATGATACTGTCACGTTCATATCTGAATCGGCAGAAAAATCAAAAGGAAAGGAGAATAACAGGTGAGTATTTCAGGAGATTATTGGAAAATTAACCGCGAATCTATTCCCTTCCAAACTAGAACAATTTTAAACGAGTACTTGTTGAGTTTAAAACTCGCTAACAAAGCAGAAGCAACCATTAAGAAATACCGGTGGATACTAGAGCGCTTTTTCAGTGAATGTATAATTCCGTTGGAAGAGTTAGACTCTCATGACGTTCTAGAATGGCTAAATGAATTTTCTAAGGGTAAAAAACCGAAGACAGTAGACCTTTTTCTTTCAGCGCTTTCTTCCTTTTTTCAGTTTTGTTTGGCTGAAGAGTACATGGAAAATATAGTTATAAAGAAACGATGGAGGCCAAATATTCCTCAGGCACTACCTAAATATCTGACCGAGCAGGAATATACCAGAGTAAAACTGGCAGCTGAAAGTTTATCACTTCGGAACCGTTCACTAATATTATTTCTTTTCTCAACCGGATGTCGTAGTTCTGAAGTTTCTTCATTAAATATTCAAGATGTCCAGCTTGAAAAGCGTACAGCGATTGTGAAGGGCAAAGGTAAAAAAATTCGGCATGTTCACTTTTCAGAAGAGTGTGCCCTAGTACTAAAGGAATATTTGGCAACTCGTAGGGATGATATAGAGGGTCCTCTCTTTGAAAACAAGTTTGGACAGCGTCTCACTAAAAGTGGAATCTATTTAGTTACAACGAAACTAGGTAAGAAAGCGGGCTTAACACAATCTCTGCATCCCCATTGTTGCCGACACACATTTGCGACAAATATGTTGGCAAGAGGAGCAGAGATAGAATTTATAGCAGATGAAATGGGTCATGCAGATTTAAATACGACGCGTATCTATGCTCGTATTCCAACTGAGGATATGATGTTAGCCTATCAAAATAAAATGGGGTGAATCTATGAACATAGAAATTCAGCAATCTTTCTTTAAGGATCATCAATCTAAATTTAGTGTTGAAACAATCCGAAGCTATTCCATTGCCCTGAAACAATTCTTTGTTTTCTGTGATAAAAGTTTTTATGATGTGAAGTCAAGTGATGTACGTGCATGGCTTGCCTCTATGGAGGAAAAAGGTTTGAAACCTCGATCGATTCACTTAAAACTAAGTGCGTTGAAGTCCTTTTATCTGTATTGTATGGAAGAAAAAAAAGTTAAGAAAAACCCAACGACCACAGTATACACACCACAGAAAGATGATACCCTTCCCTATTATTTAACGAAACGTCAAATGGCTCTCCTTCAAGAGCTGACCAAAAGTGATCCGCGTGACCGCGCGATTATTGAAACCTTATATGCAACTGGGGTCAGGGTAAGCGAACTCCTTGAGATCAAGTTGGAGGATATCAAATGGGAAACCAGGCAGATTTGGATTCGAAAGGGGAAAGGAAACAAAGAAAGATTTGTACTATTCACGTATGAATGCGCAGAACGTCTAAAGACCTATTTGCAAGAACGAAAGTACAACAACGAATATCTATTTGCGAATAATCGAGGAGGCCATTTAAGCCGGGTGTATGTGGAGAAAAAGTTTCAGGAATATTCAACGGTATTAGGATTCAAAGTGGTACCACATACTTTGCGTCATACATTTGCAGCCCATTTGTCTGAGAAGAATATGCCTCAAAGCTACATTCAGGAACTTCTTGGTCACTCCAATATTAATAGTACGCGAATCTACACTCGACTTAGAGAAACGGCCCGTAAGAAAATGTACGATCGCTATCAAAATCAATAAAAAGGAGAGTAGTAAGTATGAGACGTTATTGGAATTTGAAAAAGGTGTTACCGAACCAAAAAAATCAAGAAGTTATTCAGGAATTTTTAACTCACTTAAAACTTGCCAATCGAACCGAAGGAACTATTATTGTGTATCGGCGATTTTTAGAAGATTTTTTTGGTGAGGTGGAAGAATCATATGATAAACTCTCATCTAATCAAATCATAGGTTGGTTTCACGCAAATAAAAAGCATTTAAAGGATACAAGCTTTAAAGGTAAGTTAAACATCCTCTCCTCTTTTTATAGTTTCTGTGTTCAAGAATCATTGATGGAGCGCTCGCCCATTAAGAGACGTTGGTTTCCTCGTCTAACTAAAACCATACCCAAGGCTCTTGGAAAAGAAGAAATTGCAAAAGTTATTCGAGAGGCTGAACGAAGACCACTTAGAGATCAGGCAATCGTCGAGTTTTTGTTGACATCGGGTTGTCGAATTGGAGAACTCCATCTACTTAACATAGGGGACTTAGACCTTGAAAATCGAACAGCACGTGTAAGGGGGAAAGGAAAAAAGATAAGGATGGTTCACTTCTCTGAAAAGTGTTTAATACTTCTTGAACGTTATTTAGAAACTCGATTAGATATCAACGACTCCTCTCCCCTTTTTATAAATAGTGTAGAAAATAGAATTGGTATAAGGAGTTACTTTACCATCATAGCCACAATCGGTAAATTAGCAGGGTTAAGTTCCAATTTACACCCTCATAGATTTCGTCACACCTTTGCAACAGAACTATTATCAAAAGGTGCAGACCTTTCATTTATTAGTGAAGAATTAGGACATGCAGATCTGAAAACAACACAAGTATACGCTCGGGTGCTCAATCAATCCATTTTAGCGCAATATCGAAAATTTATGGGATGAGGGATATATATGCTTAATACGGAAGAATTGATTACACAGTTCATAGTGGATTATGGTAAAAAACTTGCTCAAAATACGTTGAGAGGATACAAAACAGCATTGGAACAGTTGTTTGAATTTACTGGGAAATCTTTTGGTGATATCTCAAAAAGTGATATTCGAAATTGGCTCCTAAGTTTAGCGGAAAAAGGATGTAAGCCTAGTACCATAAATTATAAACTAAAAGCCATGCGGTTATTTTATAAGTATTGTGTGGAGGAAGAGTACTTGATAAATTACCCCGTTGTTAACATCCCTGATTCTAAGGTGGAGGAGAAGCTACCTTACTATCTGTCATATGAGCAGTTGTCTTCGTTAAGAGCCATTTGTAAAGAGGATTTAAGATTTAGAGCAGTCGTAGAAGTGTTATACAGTACAGGGATTCGTGTTAGTGAATTGGCCAATATGAAGTTGGAAGAAATAAACTGGACGGAACGGATGATTCTTATACCGGAGGGGAAGGGTAAAAAAGCGCGTTTTGTTTATTTTACCAGAACGTGTGAAGAACATTTAAAAGCGTATTTGAGAACTCGAAGGGACAACCTTCCCTTCGTTTTTATAAATCGGTTGGAGACTACAACCATTGGAACCAAATCGGTAGTGTATGGGTTTATCAACTACCGAAAGGAGTTAGACTTTTATGTAAGTCCTCATACCTTGCGACATACGTTTGCCGCACACTTAGTCATGAAGGGGATGCCAGTCGTTAGTATACAAACTTTGTTAGGTCACGATGATCCAAGAACTACTCAAACATACTCTCGCCTTTTTGGACAAGCTCAAAAAGAAATGTATGATCAATGGCATTAATCTCCTAAAATTGAGCATTGAAGCGTCATACCGAAAATCCCACTTACCCATACTGTTTGAATTTTTAAAAAGTGGTTCCGTTCCTTGATGTTAAAGGGTTTGGGCCGTTTTTTATTTATTTGAGTTGAGATGGAAAGTGCAATTAACGCAAAAGAGCTTAAAGTAGATTTTAGTAAAGCTGTTTCAAAAGCTAGCTTAGCGGCTGCTGATTTTGCTGTTACAGCTACTGGCACAACAAATGCTAATGCTGTTACTGACGTACAACTTTCAACAGATGGAAAATCAGCTACATTACTATTAACTGCTGTAGTTCCAGCAGCTGGTGTTGATGTAAAAATTGCGGAAGGTGCAATTTTATCAAGTGGCTACGATAAATTCCTTGCATTTTCTACTACAGCAGTAAAAACTGCTCAAGATACTGCAGCTCCAAAACTATTGTCAGCTGTAGCTACTGATAGCACAACAGTTGAGTTAACTTTTGATGAGCCAGTAGATTGGACAGCTAATACTGGTGGTATTTCTGTTAATGCAGCTACTCAAGTAAATGGCGTTAATAGTACAGTAGCAGGAGATTATACTTACACATTTACTGTAGCAGCTTTAAAAGCAGGAGCTAATACGGTTCAATTGTTAAATTATGCAGACTTTGCAGGAAATAAAGAAGCTCTTTCTACAACAACAGTAAATTATACTGCTGATGTATCGCTACCAGAAGTGGCTTCAATTAAAGCTGAAGATTCAACTTCATTTATCTTAACTTTAAATAAAGCAGTTGATACAATTGCTAATACAAACATTACAGTTAAAAAAGGAAACTATACTTTTACTTCAGCTGATTTGACAGTGGCATACGTTGATGCAACTGGTAACTTAACAGCAAGCGCTGGTACTACACCATCAAAATATGTTAAGGTAACAGTTCCTACTCAAGCGGGATCAGCAAACCCATTATACGGTACGGACGAAAACTCTGTTTCTTTATCCGTTGCTGTTTCTGGATATAAAAACGGTACTGTGATTGGAAAAGATTACACTGGATCAGTTACTCTAACTAAAGATTTAACAGCTCCAAAAGTAGTTTCACCAAAATTAGTTTCTTTTGATAAAACAGCTGATACTATTACAGTTCCTTTCGATAAAAATTTAACTATTGCTGATGGTACTAAACTAACAGTAGTTAAAGGAACAGTTAAGATTGCTGCAACTGCTGCAGTTTCTGGTAAAAACTTAGTAATTACAATTACTGATCTTGCTGGTTTAACTGACGGAAAATACAACTTAGTTCTTGATAAAGGCTTAGTTAAAGACTCAAGCAATAATGTAAATGAAGCAACGACATTAACAACTGATGTAACTACTGCTGCAGCTACAAAACAAGTAACAGGTTCTATTTTCGGTACAACTGCTGCATATAACAGTGGTAAAAATATCATTACAGTTGACTATGGTTTTAAAGTGGACGATGCAGCTGCATCTGTTGCTTCATACTCATTAAATGGCGCAGCACTTCCAAGTGGATCTGTAGCATACTTTACATCAACAACAAAAGACGAAGTTACAATTGAATTACCAGCATCTTATGCTGTTGATTTGAATAATGTAAATGCGAAAATTTCACTAAATGCTAACGCTGTAAAAGAATATGCAACAGGTAATGTTGTTTCCTCTTCTGCTACTGAAGTAAAAGCAGTTGATCAAGTAATTACTTTAAATGACAATGTTGCCCCTACTGTAACAAAAGTAGAATATGTGAAAGATGCTAATGGTTTAGCTGTAGGACTAAAATTAACATTCTCTGAAGCTGTTAATACAACAGTTTCAACTGGTACACCTGATTTTACTGATGACTTTGTAGTTAAAACAGGTTCTACTGTAATCCCATACACAGTAGGTGCTGCAACTGCAACTGACACAGATACAGATAACGTTGTTATCTTAAACTTCACTTCTGTTTCAACAGCAGCAAGTGGTGTAACAGTGGCAACAAACGTTGACACAACTAAAATCGATCTTAAAGATATTAGCGGTAATAACAAAGTAGCTGCATTCAGTGTTACTGCACAATAATAAAAGTAAGATAGTATCATAATATCCAAGGTAAAAGGGCTGTCTAGCTCAAACTACCACGGATTATAAAAGATATTTAAGAATTAAGTTTTGAGGTCCTTTTTTTATCTAATAAAAAAGAGATTAGAATATGTTAATAAAAAGGTTCTATACTAAATGTTGGGGTGTCCT
>NZ_CABKRX010000059.1 GCF_902374955.1 Bacillus massilioanorexius | reverse complement strand
AAAGCGAAAGCGGCAGCGTTAGCGAAGCAGAAAGCCAAAGAACAAGAGTCAGAAAGAGAGGACTCAACAGATGAAAAAGCCAAAGCTCTAGCATTAGCTAAGGCCAAAGCAGCGGCAGCAGCAAAAGCGAAAGCGGCAGCGTTAGCGAAGCAGAAAGCCAAAGAGCAAGAGTCAGAAAGAGAGGACTCAACAGATGAAAAAGCCGAAGCTCTAGCATTAGCTAAGGCCAAAGCAGTGGCAGCAGCAAAAGCAAAGGCAGCAGCATTAGCGAAGTCAAAAAAGGAAAGCAGAGAAACGACTTCTGACAGTTCTGTAGACGAGAAAGCCAAAGCGGTTGCCGACGCAAAGTTGAAAGCGGTTGCAGCGGCAAAAGCGAAAGCAGTAGCGTTAGCCAAAGGATCCAAAACTTCCATTTCAACAGAAGTAGAAATGGAGGATTCTCCGAATCAGCCATTGTTAGATAAATATCTCCATTTAATTGAGAAACATATAGGAGAAAACAAAATAGAGGAGAGTTATATTAATAGGCTATCTAAGCATGTACCAACCTTGGTAGCAAAACCTGAATCATATTTTGATATTGCAAGCCTATTAAAACATCATGACCAACTTTTATTTAATTATCTCTCTGAGTTACACGGAACGGACTATGAATCCTATTTCGAAATTTATGTATTTTTATATTCATATGCGTTTAAACAATCAGTTGTATTAAAAGTCAAACTGGATCATGACCACCCCGTTATTACTTCTTTAGTTTCACTTTGGGAAGGGGCAAATTGGCCTGAGTGTGAAGCATATGATCTTTTAGGCATTCAATTTACAAATCATCCTAATTTAAAACGTATTCTTTTAGGAGAAGAATGGATTGGATATCCGCTAAGAAAAGATTATGAGCCGTATGATGTGGAGGTGTAACAGATGATACGCACAGAAGAAATGCTATTGAATGTAGGACCTCAGCATCCTAGTACGCATGGTGTTTTTCGTCTGGTTGTAAAAATAGACGGTGAAATTATCACTGAGGCAACACCTGTTATAGGCTATTTACATCGAGGTACAGAAAAGCTTGCTGAAAACCTGCAATATACTCAAATTATCCCATATACAGATCGATTAGATTATTTATCAGGTATGACGAATAATTATGTTTTATGTCATGCTGTGGAAACAATGATGGGTCTAGAGATACCTGAAAGAGCGGAATATTTGCGTGTTTTAACGATGGAACTTGGCAGGATTGCTAGTCACTTAGTATGGTGGGGAACGTATTTATTAGATTTAGGAGCAATTAGTCCATTTCTCTATGCATTTAGGGAAAGAGAGATGATTCTAAATCTTTTAAATGAATTATCAGGAGCTCGTTTAACCTTCAACTATATGCGTGTAGGTGGAGTAAAGTGGGATGCACCAAATGGATGGATTGAGAAAGTACGGGATTTTGTTCCGTATATGAGAGAACAGTTAAAGGGTTATCATGAACTCGTTACTGGAAATGAAATTTTTATGAGCCGGATTAAAGGGGTTGGGATATACACGAAGGAAGATGCATTTCATTATTCTCTAAGTGGTGCCAATTTAAGAAGTACGGGTGTAGACTATGATCTACGAAAAGATGCTCCGTATAGTATTTATGATCGCTTTGATTTTGATATTCCAACGAGAAGTGAAGGAGATGCGTGGGCTCGCTATCATTGTCGTATAGAAGAAATAGAGCAATCTCTTCGAATTATTGAGCAAGCAGTTGAGCAATTTCCGGTTGATGGGCCAATAATAGGTAAAGTTCCAAAGGTCATAAAGGCTCCTGCGGGAGAAGCTTTTGTGAGAATCGAGGCACCTCGAGGAGAAATAGGTTGTTATATTTCGAGTGTTGGGAAAAAAGAGCCCTACCGTCTAAAATTTCGGAGACCATCCTTTTATAATTTGCAAATTCTCCCGAAGCTTTTGGTAGGTGAAAATATCGCTAATTTAATTGCCATTCTAGGAGCAATTGATATTGTTCTAGGGGAGGTAGATGGCTAAAATGATAGAAAATTTAATACATTCACAGGCTGGTATTATGAATTTTATGGTGTTCTTTGTACTAGCAACAGCTTTCTTATTAGTATTATTAGGCTTTGTTACATTCGCGATTCTATCGGAGCGTAAAGTAATGGGATTTATGCAGTTACGTTATGGACCTAGCCATGTTGGAGGGCGTTGGGGACTATTACAAACAGTAGCAGACGTATTAAAGCTTTTAATTAAAGAAGATGTTATACCAAAACTAGCAGATCGCCCATTATTTATTTTGGCACCTGTTATTGCTTTTGCTCCTGCTTTTATGGTGTTAGCGACGATTCCATTTACAGATCGCTTTCAATTTGCTGATATCGGAATTGGACTACTATATTATATTGCCGTATCAGGTGTTACGACAGTAGGAATCGTAATGGGAAGCTGGGCTTCAAATAATAAATATGCTCTTTTGGGAGGCATGCGAGCTGCTGCTCAGATGATATCATATGAAATTCCACTTGTTATGTCAGTAGTTGGTATCGTTTTGTTGACAGGAAGCTTAAATTTAAATGAAATTGTAGCTGCTCAGGAAAATTATTGGTTTATTGTTTTGCAACCATTGGCTTTTATTATTTTTGTGATTGCGTCAGTTGCCGAGTTAAATCGAACGCCTTTCGATTTGCCGGAAGCCGAATCAGAGCTAGTAGCAGGCTTTCACACTGAATATTCAGGTTTTCGCTGGGCGTTCTTTATGTTAGCGGAATACGTATATTTATTTGCAATGAGTGCTTTAACCACGGTTTTATTTTTGGGTGGTTGGCTGCCACTACCGTTTCTTGATTTTATTCCGGGAGCCATTTGGTTTGCTCTGAAGTTTAGTATTGTAGTGTTTGTATTAATATGGATTCGAGCTTCATTCCCGCGAATACGAGCCGATCATTTAATGGAGTTTGGTTGGAAGGTCTTGCTTCCATTAGCATTAGCAAATATCTTCCTAACAGCGATTATAAAAGAACTGTTAAAACTCATATAGTGTAATCGCATTATAGATAAGGGGTGGAAAAATGCTTGGACTTGCTAAAGGTTTAAAATATACGCTAAAAAACTTATCAAGGAAAAAGGTTACATATGGATATCCAAATGAACCGCTTCCTTTACCAGATCGTTTTCGTGGAATACAAAAATTTTATCCAGAAAAATGTATTGTTTGCAATCAGTGCGTCAATATCTGTCCAACGGATTGTATTAGCTTAACCGGGAAAAAACATCCAGATCCAACAAAGAAGGGCAAGATTATTGAAACATACGATATTAATTTTGAAATTTGTATTCTCTGTGACCTATGTACAGAAGTTTGTCCCACAGAAGCGATTATTATGACGAATAATTTTGAACTCGCTGAATACAGCAGAGATCAGCTTTTTAAAAATTTAGAATGGTTGGATGAGAACGACACGAATCTTAGAAAGGAGAATTAAATATGAACCTTTCTGGAGAAATGATCGCCTTTGTTCTGCTAGCTTTGGTAGCTATAACCGGGGGATTATTACTGATTTATTTAACAAAAGTAGTTCATATGGTTGTTGCTGGTGTATTTAGTTTCATTAGCATCGCTGGCCTCTATGTCATGCTGTCAGCTGAGTTTGTGGCAGGTGTGCAAATTTTGATCTATTCTGGTGCCATTACCATCATGATGTTATTTGGAATCATGCTGACGAAGCAACATGATCGCGATGTGGAAAAGACAAGTACACTTCGTAAGCTGTTTGTATTGATAGGGATTATTGCATTTGCTGTGATCGTCTATTTAGGAATATATCGATTAGATATTCCGTATGAAGCAGTTCCACTACATGAAGAGAATACGAAACAAGTGGGCGTAGAATTGTATTCTAAATATGTAATCCCATTTGAGCTAACGTCAGTTCTGTTATTAGTTGCATTAGTCGGAGCTGTTATATTAGCTAAAAGAGAAGAGAAAGAGGAGGCAGAGAAATAATGCATTCTGTTCCACTTTCAGCCTATTTAGTTCTAGCGTTGATATTATTCTGTATAGGGCTTTATGGGGCATTAACAAAAAAGAATATTGTAATTGTTTTATTATGTATTGAGTTGATGTTAAATGCTGCGAATATTAACTTAGTTGCTTTTAGTAAATTTGGAATAGCTCCATCTATTACTGGGCAGGTATTTTCGTTGTTTACGATTACAGTAGCTGCAGCTGAAGCATCTGTTGGGTTAGCTATCTTAATAGCTTGGTATCGTAATCGAAAATCTGTGAAGATGGATGAAGTTAATACTATGAAAAACTAGCTATAAAGAGCAATGAGAGATTAATAGAACACGATCAGAAGGGGATTTGATACGATGGAGAATGCTTGGATTATTCCGCTACTCCCGCTACTCTCGTTCTTGTTCCTTCTTCTATTCGGTAAAAGATTAAAAGAGTCGAGTGCGTATGTAGGGATAATACTGACACTAGGTTCTTTCATCTATTCTTTGTTGGTTCTCTTTGAAAGATTTACACAACCAACTTATAAAACCGAAGCCATTTGGCTAACAATAGGGGATGTACAAATAACAGCGGGTTTTGAAATCAATCAATTAAATGCATTGATGTTAGTAATCGTTTCACTCGTTAGCTTTCTCGTTCATACATATTCCAAAGGCTATATGCATGGAGATGAACGCTTTCCAGTGTTTTATGCGTATTTAGGTTTATTCACATTTGCAATGCTAGGTCTAGTAATGACACCTAACTTACTACAATTATATATTTTTTGGGAGCTTGTGGGTCTGGGTTCTTTTTTGCTGATTGGCTTTTATTTTTATAAGCAGGAAGCAAAAGCAGCTGCTAAAAAGGCTTTTATCATGACTCGAATTGGTGACGTTGCTTTATTAATCGGGATGCTTATATTATTTTGGCAAGTTGGAAGTTTTGAATATGACGTGATTTTTCATGCCGTCAGTGCCGGGTCTATGTCTAGTAGCATGATTACTTTAATTGCTATCCTTATTTTTATAGGGGCGATAGGTAAATCTGGACAATTTCCTCTTCATACATGGCTTCCAGATGCGATGGAGGGTCCTACCCCAGTTTCAGCGTTAATTCATGCTGCTACCATGGTTGCGGCTGGTGTTTACTTAGTGGCCAATATGTTTCCACTGTTTTCAGCTAGTGAAGCTGCTCTAATGACAGTTGCGATAATTGGCGGTTTCACAGCCATATTTGCAGCTACCATTGGTATTGTTCAAAAGGACATCAAACGTGTGCTAGCCTATTCAACGGTTAGCCAGTTAGGTTATATGATGTTGGCCTTAGGTTCAGCAGGCTATGTTGCGGGCGTCTTTCATTTAATGACGCATGCTTTCTTTAAAGCATTATTATTCTTAGCAGCAGGTAGTGTAATCCATGCTGTCTCAACTCAAAATATCGATGAAATGGGTGGGCTATGGAAAAAGCTTAAGTATACGGGGCCGTTATTTTTAATCGGGACATTAGCTATTTCAGGAGTACCACTATTCTCAGGATTTTTTAGTAAAGACGAAATATTAATAGCTGCGTATAATCATGGTCATTATGTTTTGTTTGCAATCGCCTTATTGACTTCTTTTTTAACTGCTTTTTACATGTTTCGCTTGTTCTTTATGGTTTTTGCTGGTGAAAATCGTAAAAAGGTTCAATCTGTTCATGAATCACCACGTTCTATGATTTTTCCTATGATTCTTCTAGCCTTGTTAGCAATAGTCAGTGGTTATGTTAATACACCTTGGTTTGGAACCTTTCTAGGAGATTGGCTAGTAGAAGGAAATGCAGCGTTAGGAGATGGGCATGTTGATGGACCTTTTTGGATCATGATTGTTGCTACCATTCTTTCATTGATGGGTATTGTTCTTGCGTATCTCATTTATGTGAAGAAGAGTATTTCCAATGACTGGCTCGGAGGAGAGGAATCTGTATTTTATAGCTTATTCGCCAACAAATACTATATTGATGAAATGTATGGTTATACCGTCGTCCCACTAACAAAAGGGATTGCATGGTTCTTATCGTTTATTGATAAGTACATTGTTGGAGGAATCGTGTATTTAGTAGGGTATCTTGTCATGTTATTGGGGAGAATGGGATCGAGATTTCAAACGGGGCAAGTCCAACAATATGGAGTAGTGGCCTTAGTCGGACTCGCTATTTTATTAGTCGTTTTCGCGATAACAGGGGGGTATCTATAATGAATGATTGGTTATTACCATTTTTAGTTTTCTCTCCGTTACTCGGTGTTGTCATTTTGCTGTTTGTTTCTAAAAAACAGGAAACGCTAATAAAAGTTTTAGGAATTCTAGCGACTCTCCCTGCTTTATGTACAGCAATCTATTTATTTATCCAGGAAAGAATAGGAACAGATCTTCAGCTTTATGATTTAACTTTAAATTGGTTTCAATTTGGTAATTTTAAAGAATATGATCCCAACCTTTTCGCTGTTGACTTTGAACTAGGAATTGATGGATTATCTCTCGTCATGTTGTTACTAACGGCTGTATTAACAACTCTAGCTGCTATCGCTTCCGTAGTTATAAAGAAAGAATGGAAAGGATATTTCATCCTACTTCTAGTTTTACAAGTAGGAATGTTAGGTGTATTCACAGCTGAAAATATGATTCTATTCTTTTTATTTTTTGAAATTACTCTAGTTCCTATGTTTTTTTTAATCGGTAAATGGGGTTATGTCGAAAAGGAAAAAGCAGCATATAGCTTTCTAATTTATAATGGGCTAGGATCAGCTGTTTTATTAATTGTTATTATGATTCTGTTTGCTAAAACAGGAACGAGTAACATTGATATGCTACAAAAAATAATTTCTCATGGTGGAGTATCGTTAATTTCCAATATATCAACAGAATTAAAGTATGGTCTATTACTTGCTGTCGTTATTGCTTTTGGTGTTAAGCTTCCTATTTTTCCTTTACATACTTGGATGCTACGTGTTCATGTCCAAGCGCCACCAGCTATTGTTATGCTACATGCCGGTGTACTTTTGAAAATTGGTGCATTTGGGCTGATTCGATTCGGAATGGGAATCTTTTCACAGCAATTCAAGGAAATCGCTCTGTATATCGTTATATTAGGAATTATCAATCTTTTGTATGGAGCGTTTTTGGCTCTAATTCAAACTGATTTGAAAAAAGTTCTCGCTTATTCCTCTATCTCTCATATGGGAATTGTTTTAATTGGTTTAGGTGTTTTAAATGAAGCAGGAATACAAGGTGCTATTTTTCAAGTGGTTTCGCACGGCTTAATAGCAGCGTTACTATTCTTTCTCGTTAATATTATGTATGAGCGAGTCCAAACGACTGACCTTACTGAAATCGGTGGAATGGCTAAAGTGATGCCTATTTTTTCAGGGTTCTTATTAGCGGCAGGAATGGCTTCACTGGGACTACCTGGGATGTCTGGTTTTATAAGTGAATTTATGACATTTTTAGGCTTGTTTAAAGAAGAACCTATAATTGGAGCTATTGGTACTCTTGGTCTAATCTTAACTGCTGTATATGTATTAAGAGCGATTCTTTCTATTACATATGGAGAGAAAAATCTACCAAGACCAAGAATGACAGAGGACATCCAATCGATTGAATGGACTCCGCTAATTGTGTTAATGGGACTCATTATCGTAATTGGCGTGTATCCTTCTGTTTTATCTGAGCCTCTTAATGAAACAATGAAGTTAATATTATTAGGATTAGGAGGATGATGATCGATGGATATAAAGACTTTACTTTCATACAATTGGGGAGTCATGATGCCAGAGTTCATCATCCTAGGTGTTGCGACTTTATTGTGCTTAATCGATTTATTTATGCCATCAAAGGCTAGTCGTCGTTCATTAGCATGGATTGCTATTACAGGAGTTTTACTAGCCATCATTTCGTTAGTAGGATTGTTATCCATAGAATCTACTTCCATTTTACATGATACATTTATGCTGGATGCGTTCGGCAAGGCATTTAAATTACTATTATTGGTTGGAGCCGTTTTGGTACTTCTTCTTGCTCAAAGCTATCGTCCGGTTGAAGGGATGAAGGAAACAAGAGGAGAGTTTTATTATTTAATTCTTACAGCTTTACTAGGTGGAATGGTGATGACCTCGAGTGGTGATTTTATAACACTATTCGTAGGATTGGAGTTACTAACTATTTCATCTTACATACTTGCGGGAATTCGAAAACATCATTTACAAAGCAATGAAGCGGCAATGAAGTATGTTATAAGCGGAGGTATTTCAACGGCCTTTACACTATTTGGAATGAGTTATTTATACGGGCTAACAGGTACGACCAACTTATCCGAAATGGGAACAATATTGGAACAGCTTTTAGAGAGCCAATACCAGTACCTTTTAGGAATTGCATTTTTTATGATAGTTGTAGGTTTAAGCTTCAAGATTGCTACCGCGCCATTTCATATGTGGGCTCCTGATGTGTATCAAGGATCACCAACACCTGTTACGGCTTTTTTAAGTGTTGTATCTAAGATAGCAGGTTTTGTTATTGTGCTACGGATTATACTTGCTTTATTTTTAAATGCACCAGGAGATGTACAAGGTGTATTTGGCTTTATGGATGAGAATAAGATTTATATTGGCTTCCTAGCGGGCATTACGATGATACTTGGAAATGTTATTGCACTTCGTCAAAAGAATATTAAGCGCTTATTAGCATATTCAAGTATTGCTCACGCAGGTTATTTATTAGTAGCCATTGCTACATTAGGCTATTTTACAATGAGCACGGTATGGTTTTATCTATTAGCCTATGTATTTATGAATTTAGGAGCATTTGCTGTCATTCAGTATATTTCGCAAACAACTAATTCAGATGAAATTGCCACATTTGCGGGTCTGTATAAAAGGGCACCATTTTTGGCAGTAGCATTTACAATCTTTTTACTTTCCCTAGCAGGAATACCAGGAACGGCAGGCTTTATTGCTAAGCTTAATATTTTTCTTGGAACATTTGCAGTTGATCCGAGCCATTACGTATTAGCGGGAATATTAATTGCTACCACGGTTGTATCTTATTTTTATTATTTTGGTGTAATGATTCAAATGTTTTTCCGCCCAGCTTATGAACAGAAAGGTTTAAATCAAATTAAAGTTCCTGCCAGTATAGTAATTGTCCTTGTCGTTTGTATTGTAGGTACAATTGGGTTTGGGCTAGCGCCGGGAGTAGCATTTGATTTCCTTCATGGACATTTCGGAGACTTCGAAGACTTCCTGAGGTAAGAAGAAATGCGGAAGTACCTTGTTCAGCCCCGCCCAGCATAAGGAAGGTCGGCTAGAAGGTTGGTTTTTGGACGGATTGCCTTATGTCTTCAAGCTGTAAAAGTCATCACTTACCAGTAATGACTTTCACAAGAGACTCAACGAGGTCTAAGGAAGAAAACTGGCTAGGTGTTGGAGAAGGACAAGAAGAAAAATCGTCATCGGTCCTTTTCTTTTGAGTGTGATAGCTAACTTCTTGAAATTTTGAGCTGTAGAATCTTTTGATACATTGTTTGATTTCAATACAAAAAGGAGCTATGCGGCAGAAATAAGACAGACCTTGTAGGAAGGTAATTTGTCCTTCCGTAAAGGGATGACTTATTTCCGAGCATATCAGGTGAAAGGTTAGACATAGAAAAATGTAAGCCCCCTTGCAAGTATAGGCCAATGGCTAAAACTGTCACAATTTCTTTAATTATGAGGAAAAAGCAATGTATAAATGAGGATGTCCTTGATGTGAAATGCTAGAGGACATCCTTTTTCTATTTGCTTTTTTTATTGCAATTCATTTAAGTTAAAGAAAAGTGTGACATTATTTAATTTGATTCGTTTATTTAGTGAAAGGAGATAGGAATGAAAAATGATGATTTAGAAAATGTATTTTCACGTTATTATCATGAGGTTTATTTATATGCATTTTTTCTATGTAAAAATCAATCATTAGCCGAAGATCTGGTAAGTGAAACATTTTTTAAAGCATTTATTTCTCTTGATAACGTAGATGATCGAATCAAATTTTGGCTATTACGTGTATGTAAGAATATATGGATTGATTTAGTAAGAAGAAGGAAGAAGCTTTCTGATACGATGATTAGTGAAGAAATGTTTGTTTCTGATGAAGTGATTATTAATCAAATTGTTCAAGACGAAAAGAAGAAGACGATTTTAAAAACAGTATTTTCATTACCAAACTCCTATAAAGAAGCGATTTTACTTTATTATTATTTAGATTTATCGTTGCATGAAGTCGCAGAAGCTTTAGGGATTTCTGATGGAGCTGCAAGGGCATTGCTATATAGGGCAAGGAAAAAAATGAAAACGATTTTGAGAGAGGAGGATTTATAGTGAACTTTAAAGAAGTTTTCATCAAGTATAAAAATGGTACAGCATCACCTGAAGAAATGAAGTTTATTGAAGAAGAACTTGAAAAAAATGAATTGATTAATGATTATTTGGCGGAAAAAATTGATTTAGAAATAAATGCTTCTTATGATGACGAACCAAAAGAGCAAGTAAGCAAGGAAATAAAAAAAATAAAAAAATCTGTTAATCGTAAAATAGTAAAGATTATTTCGTTTACGATTAGTATAATGATAGCTCTTATTTTACTTTTTCAATTTGGGATAGCTCCTGCTATTAATTCCTATTTTTATAACCCGAATAAAGGTTATGTAGATAAATATTCTGGCAATGGACAATTTTTTGTAGATATGGCAACTTTGACCGATCTTCATTTTCCAGGCTTTAATACATCCCAAGCTATGGCCGAACCATTAGGATATGGAAAATATAATCTAGAAATTTATCAATGGGATTCTTTTCGAAATGAGACAACTGTAAATCGAGGGAAATTGATTCGAAATGAGACTGAGTTGCCATTTGAATTTTATAAAGGAGTGTACGGTAATGCCTTTGGTGATGCTAGTAATGTCAATTACAAACAAGAACCAGAACAGTTTCAAGAGTATATAGCTGAATTAGAAAAATTGCCTGAAACAGCATTTGTTAAAGCTTATGTTTCCTATAAAAATGACTTGAATATGAAGCAACTTGTCGATTTAATGGAGAGAATGAGCCCGATTTACTTCTCATGGATTGCTATAAGATACGATTATATAAACACTCACATTGGTTTTGATCCAACAGGAACGGGTGTAATTATTGAAAAAAATGCAGTAGATGAAAAAAAATATCCGTATTTCGAATTGGCTCATGTCGGTGTGAATAAAACAGAAATAACACCAAAAATACTAGAAGTTCACTTTATATCGCAAGTGAAATATATGCATAATGCAAAATCTTTCCTTGACTCTTTATTCTCGGGAAATTTCTCTCCTGAATTGTATGAAGAAGTGTTAAGCTATGTAGAAAAAAATGGTGTTAATACGTATGGTGCAGTTGTACAAGGAAATGTTAAGGATATATTGAAACTTGCTAGACAAGATATGATCAATAGCTTAATGATTGATGATGTGAAAATTTCAGCTTATGAAAAATGATGTGGAGGTTGTATTTTCTCGATGAAAATAAATGATTCATAAGCTGATTTTGTTGTAAAAACTAAAAATTTAGAAAATTATATTTACTTTTAACAAATCGTATGCTAATATTGTGGAAATTAAAACAATTAAACGCGTTGACGAAGAGTAGTAGCTGTAGGAATCACTTTAGAGAGCTGATGGCTGGTGAGAATCAGTGTGAGGATTATGGTGAATGGACTTCTGAGCATTCGAACTGAACTTTCTGTATAGAGATAGTAGGCTTCGACGAAAGGTCTCATCGTTATAAGAGACACGTATTCAAGCAATCATGGCTTCGATACGAACAGAGCGGCTGTACATACAGCTAATAAAGGTGGCACCACGGGTATCTCGTCCTTTTTGGAATGAGAGCCCTTTTTTGCGTGTACAAACAAATAAAAATAAATCGTTGATTAAGAGTAGTACATCTGTTTTTGAACTTTACAGAGAGTCGGGAATTGCTGAGAACCGATAAGCTTCGAGCAGATCGAATGGACTTATGAGAGGCATGTTGAAGATAAGTAGGCAGGCTCGGCTTCCACCGTTAACAGGATAGGGTATTAAGATGTACCTGAAAAGAGTGAGAGGAATCAGTCATTCCTCTAACAGAGGTGGCACCACGGTAAATAATCGTCCTCTACAGGCCTATTAATGCTTGTAGAGGTTTTTTGCGTTTGTATCATTCTATATCTGAAAGATTCTAAAACTATTGTGAGGTGTATAACTTGAAAATGGCTAAGAAGAAATTGTTTCGAATAGACATTGAAGGAGATATTTATACAGCTATTGGCATTTTTCAAAGTTTGCCAGGAGAAAAGAAATTTTTGTTAGAAAGCTCTTTAAAACATGAGCAACAAGGACGGTACTCATTTATAGGGAGTAACCCATATATGGAGGTAAAGGCAAATAAGCAAATTATCATTCAAAAAGATGGTGTTCAAACAATCCGAAATGAACGTTTTTTAGATGTGATTAAGGAGATTATTCCAGATGAAGCTCTCCAATGTGATTTGCCTTTTCCATTTTTAGGAGGAGCGGTTGGATATGTAGGTTATGATGTGATTCGCCAATATGAAGATATTGGACCTGAATTAGTAGATGAGCAGAATATGCCAGAGGCACACTTAATGTTTTATCGAGATGTGATTGTATATGACCATATTAATCAGCAAGTATCAATCGTATCCCTAGATGATGAGACAGCTGAGCAGTCCTTTTATAACCGTGTTCAACGAATAGTAGAGAGTATTCAAGCTGGAAAAACTTTAGATGCACCGCAAGATCGAAAGAAGAAAAAAATAGACTTTCAATCTAAAGTCACACAACAACAGTTTGAAGAAATGGTTGTAAAGGCAAAGGAAGAAATACGGAAGGGAGAAATTTTCCAAGTTGTTCTTTCGCAGCGGTTTTCTACTTTGTTCCATGGCGATCCATTTCAATTTTATCGTAGCTTAAGGCGTCATAATCCATCCCCTTATATGTACTATATTGATTTCAAAGATTATCACATTGTTGGGGCATCGCCAGAAAGTTTGCTTAAAGGAGATGGAGAAAATGTGATGACAAACCCGATTGCAGGTACTAGAAAGCGTGGTTTGACCGCCGAAGATGATCAGGCTTTACAGGAGGAATTACTACAAGATGAAAAAGAATTAGCTGAGCATCGAATGCTTGTTGATCTTGGAAGAAATGATTTAGGAAGAGTATGTGAAATAGGCTCTATTGAACTAACAAAATATATGCTCGTTGAAAAGTACAAGAGTGTTATGCACATTGTATCGGAAGTGAGAGGAAAGAAACGTAAGGATATAGCTAACATGGATGTATTAGCTGCGTGTTTACCAGCGGGTACTGTATCAGGCGCTCCAAAAATAAGAGCAATGAATATTATCAATGAATTAGAAAGTGTTAAACGAAATGTATATGCAGGAGCAGTAGGTTACTTTTCGAGTCATGGAAGCTTTGATTTTGCCTTAGCGATTCGAACGATGATAGTGAAGGATGGAGTGGCAACTATACAAGCTGGAGCAGGTATTGTATATGATTCAGATCCTAAAGCCGAGTATCAGGAAGTGTTGAACAAAGCTAGAGCATTGATGGAGGTGGAGATATGATTTTACTGATTGATAACTATGATTCCTTTACGTATAACCTGTTTCAACAAATTGGAAACTTTCAACCAGATATCAGGGTTATACGGAATGATGTGATGACTCTTGAAGAAATTGAACAGTTACAACCTGAGGCAATCATTATTTCTCCTGGGCCAGGAAGACCTGAACAGGCTGGTAAATGCATGGAAATTATTCAACGATTTTATAATACGATCCCTATTTTAGGTATTTGTTTAGGCCATCAAGCAATAGCTGCAGCTTTTGGAGGTAAGGTTAAAGCTGCTAAAACCATAATGCATGGGAAGATGTCGACTATTGTTCATAAATCGAATGGTGTTTTTGTAGATTTACCAATAAATCTAGAAGTCATGCGTTATCATTCTTTAGCTGTTGAAAAAGAAACATTGCCGGATTGTTTAGAGATACAAGCTCAGACAGAGGATGGAGAAATTATGGCGATTTACCATAAAGATTTTCCTGTAATAGGTATACAGTTTCATCCTGAATCGATAGGTACTCGTGAAGGAGATAAGATGATTCGTAATTTCTTACGTATATCAAGAAAGGGTGTATTGAAATGAAACGATATTTACAAATGCTTACAAATAAACAATCATTAACTGAAGATGATATGAAAATGGTAGCTACTGAATTATTTCGAGAAGATATATCGGAAAGTGAAATTGCAGGTTTAATTATTGGATTAAAGGCAAAAGGAGAGAGTGTAGAAGAAATAACGGGCTTGGTTGAAGTTCTAAGAGCTAAAGCACTACCGTTCACAAGAACCTTTCCAGGAGTTATGGATAACTGTGGAACGGGAGGAGATGGATCGCAAAGCTTTAACATCAGCACAACATCTGCTTTTGTTATTGCTGGGGCAGGTATTAAGGTGGCCAAGCACGGAAATAGAAGCATTAGCAGTAAAACAGGAAGTGCGGATGTCCTTGAAAAACTAGGAGTAAGATTGGATTTACATCCAGAGCAAGCCGAAGAGCTTTTAAATGAAATTGGCATTGCATTCTTATTTGCTCCACATGTCCACCCAAATTTAAAAAGAATTATGAAGGTAAGACAAGATTTGAAGATCCCTACTATTTTTAATTTGATAGGTCCGCTTACAAATCCTGTTCAGCTCGACTATCAATTATTAGGATTGTATGAGCGAAAATACGTTTCTCTTTTTGCTGAGGTTTTGCAGCGCCTAGGTAGAAAAAGAGCGGTTGTCGTTAATGGAGCAGGTTTTATGGATGAGGCATCATTAGCAGGGGAAAACATAATCGCTGTTTTAGAAAATGGACAGATTCAGTCATTCGTTTTAAGTCCCGAGGAAGTTGGATTCCAAACGGTTCCGAATCATTTGATTAAAGGTGGCGACTCATCGGAAAATGCTGAGATTCTATTACGTGTTCTACAAGGAGAAAAAAGTGTTTTTCGAGATACTGTTTTGCTCAATGCTGGATTAGGTATTTATGCAGGAGGGAGGGCAGCAACAGTTAAAGAGGGAATTGAAGTAGCGAAGGAAAGTATTGATTCAGGTCGAGCATATTCGATATTGCAAGCTTTAATAGAAAAAGGGGGAAAACTACATGAGTTCCATATTGCAGCAAATTCTTAAAGAAAAACAAAATGAAGTAAGAATTATGAAAGAACAAGCAAGAAAAACTTGTCCAAGAAAGCCATTATCTTTAATTAAAGCTATTCGTGAAAAAGAACCGATAGGAATTATTGCTGAAATTAAACGTCATTCTCCATCAAAAGGAGCATTACATGAAAACGTTGATCCTATAGAGCAAGCGAAACAATATGAACAATCAGGTGCGGCAGCTATTTCAGTTCTAACAGATACTCCGTTTTTTAAAGGGAGCTTTTCTGATCTTGAGGATATACGAGGGCAAGTGAATCTTCCTATTCTTTGTAAGGATTTTATTATAGATGAAGTACAAATTGATAAGGCCAAATGTGTAGGTGCCGATGCTATTCTTTTGATTGTTGCAGCACTTTCTGAAGATGAGTTAAAGACGCTTTTTGATAAAGCAATTCATGAAGGATTAGATGTTCTTGTAGAAGTACACGATGAAAAAGAACTACAGATTGCTGTTAATCTTGGAGCAAAACTAATTGGTGTAAATAATAGAAATCTATCCACTTTTCAAGTAGATATTGAAACAACTGTAGAATTAGCTCAAAGTCCTCTCATCACGAATCAATTGTTAATAAGTGAAAGTGGTATTGCTATCCAAGACGATGTAAGGAAAGTTAAACAAGCTGGAGCAGCAGGGATTTTAGTAGGTGAGACTTTAATGAAATCAAAAGATATTGCAGCAACTATTCATGAATTGTCTTTAAAAGAAATATAAGAAGATCCTAGTATAGTTCAGTTGATTCAAAAGCTTTTATCATATTTTAAAAAGAAAAGAAGGCTACAATATGAACGTGAAAATATGTGGAATTATGGATGTTGAGACAGCACTTTTCGCTGCTAGAATGGGAGCGGACGCGCTTGGATTTGTCTTTGCACCAAGTAGAAGGCGGGTTACGCCAGAGCTAGCTAAAGAAATCATTCAACAATTACCAGATCTTGTTGCAAAAGTAGGGGTATTCGTAGACGAGTCTGTTGAAGTAATAGAAGAAATTGCTTCGTTTTGCGGTTTGACCATCATTCAATTACACGGTGAAGAAAGTATGGATATGTGTAACCAACTATCTTTACCGGTCATTAAAGCAGTAGGAATTGCAAATGAAGAGGATGTGAAAAAAGCATTACGTTATCCTACATCTTACCTTCTTGTAGATAGTCCAAAAGGACAAATGTATCATGGTGGGAACGGTGAAACTTTTGATTGGCATGTATTAAACGAAATAGATTATTTGAATAAAAAGCTCATACTAGCTGGTGGCTTAAAACCAGAAAATGTGAAAATAGCTATTCAAACAGTGCGCCCTTATATGGTCGATGTTTCGAGTGGGGTAGAAACAGATGGGAAGAAGGATTTCGATAAGATAAGTCAATTTATTTTAGCAGCCAAAGGAGAGGAAATGGAGTGAAAAATTATACATTACCGACTAAAGATGGGCGCTATGGTGTATATGGTGGACAATTTATACCGGAAACATTAATTGAAGCCTCGATTCAGTTAGAGGCTGAATATGAGAAGTCGCAACAAGATGAATCATTTCAAAAAGAATTTCAATATTATTTGAAACAATATATCGGGAGAGAAACACCTTTATACTATGCGGAAAGATTATCGGCGTTTGCAGGCAGTGCAAAAATCTATCTAAAAAGAGAAGATTTAAATCATACTGGCGCACACAAAATTAATAATACGATCGGTCAAGCGCTTTTAACGAAAAGAATGGGAAAAAAGAAAGTGGTGGCTGAAACGGGTGCAGGGCAGCATGGTGTGGCTACGGCTACTGTTTGTGCCTTATTGGGACTAGAATGCACTATATTTATGGGAGCAGAAGATGTAAAAAGACAAAAACTAAATGTCTTTCGAATGGAGCTGTTAGGAGCGAAAGTAATCAGTGTTACACAAGGAAGTGCAACACTTAAAGATGCGGTAAATGAAGCCTTACGTTATTGGGTAGCTCATGTGGATGATACTCATTATTTAATGGGGTCTGTACTAGGTCCTCATCCGTTCCCGCAAATAGTTCGAGACTTTCAGAGTATTATTGGTACCGAAACGAAAAAGCAAATAATAGAACAGGAAGGAAAACTCCCTGATACGATTGTTGCTTGTATTGGTGGTGGATCTAACGCAATGGGGATGTTTTATCCTTTTCTTGAAGAAGATGTTCAATTAGTTGGAGTTGAAGCAGCAGGTAAAGGATTGCAGACAGATTATCATGCAGCTTCACTAACGAAAGGAAAAGTAGGTGTTTTACACGGAGCCAAAATGTATATTCTTCAGGATGAAAATGGTCAGGTAATCGAAGCACACTCTATTTCAGCTGGACTAGATTATCCTGGTGTAGGGCCAGAGCATTGTTTGTTACATGACGAAGGTAGAGTGACGTATACATCCATTACTGATGAAGAAGCTCTTGAAGCTCTTCAAATATTATGTAAAACAGAAGGGATTATACCAGCGCTTGAAAGTTCGCATGCTGTTGCACATGCCATTAAATTGGCAAAAATAATGAATGCAGATCAAACAATGGTTATTTGCTTATCTGGTAGAGGAGATAAAGATGTTGAAGCAGTAAAAGGCTATTTAGGAGGGGAACGGTTGTGAAGAGGCTATTGATAAAGGATGTTATGCATGGAGTACTTTATGAAGGGAAAAAAAGCTTTGTCCCATATATAATGGCTGGAGATGGTGGACTTGAACAGCTGATTCCACGTTTGGAGCTTTTACAAAATGCAGGAGCAACTATGGTTGAAATTGGAGTCCCATTTTCTGACCCAGTAGCGGATGGGCCAGTTATTCAAGCAGCTGGTTTAAGAGCGCTACAAGCAGGTACGACACTGAGGGCCATTTTAGACACATTAGAAAATGTTCGTGAAAAGATTACAATTCCACTTATATTTATGACATATTTAAATCCAATTCTTTCTATAGGAATCGAAAGTTTTGCAATGAAATGTAAAGAAATAGGTATTGACGCGTGTATTATTCCAGATGTGCCACTAGAAGAAGAGGATGAAATGAAACCAATATTAAATAATTATGGAATAGCTTTTATTCGATTGGCTTCTTTAACAAGTCCACCTGAGAGATTACAACAAATTTGTGAAGGTGCTGAAGGATTTTTATACGCTGTTACGGTTAAAGGTGTAACTGGAGTAAGAAATGAATTTGAAAAGAACGTAGAAAGTTACTTGCAAAATTTAAAAGAAATGAGTCAGATTCCAGTACTAGCTGGCTTTGGAATTTCTACGCCTGAACATGTCCGAAATATGATACACGTTTGCGATGGAGTAATAGTAGGTAGCCGAATTATTCAACTTCTTGAGATGGGAGCAGAAGAAGAAATTACTCATTTAATTAAAGCTTTGTATGAATAGAGTTCTGAATATTTAGTTTATTATTGCTAGTTTTTGAAAAAGAGGTATAGAATTATGTGAAAAAGGAGGATGTGACCAAGAGAATTTCTTTTGGAACAGCCTTTTTCTTTTTTATGGGCTTTTTTTTAATAATGTACCGAGGAGGATCACCACCTGCTCAATGGAAAACGTGCATCATGGAGCAGAATTCAACTCATACTATTATCTAGGAAACAAATGTGTACTTTGATAGAATCTTAATTTGAATTCCATGTTTTAAAAGAAAATAGGAAATAAATATGGAAGTTTTATGGATTATTTTAAAAATAATATCTATTTTGTTTACTTAAAAATGGAATGTTTATATAATGTAGTGGGTAGTAATTGGAATTGATTTGAAAATGAAGTTTAAAGAGATGAAGAATATCCTTTTTTTACAGACTTTGTATGGTAAAATGTAAGGTGGATATTATAAAAAGGAGGCAACTAAATGTTTGTCGATTTAGGACAACAAGCCATGTTTGGAATTATAATACATTTATTTTTTTTCGCCATAACTTGGTGGGCCCTCCAAGCTCTTAATTTTGAAAAATTTCTACGCGCGAATAAAGTTATGCAAGCAAGATTATTGTATATTTTATTAACGCTAGCAATTGGCTCAACTGTGAGTAACTTCTTTTTAGACTACCTATCATTATCTACTCAAATTCCGTTCCTATTTCAAAACTAATAAATAAAGAAACGAATCTAGTAAATAATCATTCTACTAGACTTTACTATAAAGTCTATTTTTTATGATGAGCGTTAGAAGAAAGATGTCAAAAAATGACGATAACTGAAGAGTATGTTCATACCCCTAAAGGAAATAATGGTTTGATAGGGGAGGAATATGAATATGAAAATAGTAGGTTATCTTGTTTTTGCGAGTTTCATTTTATTTGGTATTGGGAAAATAGGGATTGTGGCTGAACGTAATCAAGATGATTTAGATGTTATGAATCAAGTTATAAAACAAGAAAAAAATATTACGATAGAGGGATGGTCAGTCACAGCTAGAGAAGCAATTAACTCAATCACAACTGAGAAAGATTTTGCAAAAGAATTCAATAGGATTAAAGAAAAAAATCCTAATTTTATATGGAATATACAACAAGACTCGCATAAATACGTGACAGTTGGTACAAAAAAGGGTGCTTATTTTGAGGAAACAATCACAATAGCCTCTACTGTTCATAGTAAACAAGAATCATATATTACATATGAAATAAGAGGGAAGAAATTGAAATCTGCATGGATTTCAAATATTGGAAAAGCGATTGAACATAGAAAACACGCTGTATTTAGTGGAAATACCACATTTTTCACTTGTATAGAAGGCCAATTCAATGATACTATTGATAAGGTTTTAACTTCTATGATTGACAATTGGTTGCAAAAGTTTAAGGCGCAGGAAGTAGAAAGTTTAAAAGAAAAAGATTTTATTTCTATTACTGCTAAGTCGTCTTTGTTTGAGCAATCACAAATTAGTGAACATTACAATTTACAACTAGCCATGAGATCTGATGGAATGGGCGCAAGGACGACTTTCGTAATTGGCACACCCATCATAACATTTGAATATTAATATATAGAAATTGGACGCGGAGGGGAATACTTTTGGAAAAGATCATCGTCCGTGGCGGAAACAGACTAAATGGAACTGTAAAAATTGAAGGAGCTAAAAACTCCGTACTGCCTGTTATCGCTGCAACATTATTAGCAAGCAATGGAAAATGTATAATTAAAGACGTACCTACTCTCTCCGATGTATTTACGATAAATGAGGTACTACGTAACTTAAATGCTGATGTTACCTTTTCAGATAATGTCATAACTGTAGATGCATCAAGAGAGTTAAAAGAAGAGGCACCGTTTGAATATGTTCGTAAGATGCGTGCTTCCGTATTAGTGATGGGCTCTTTGCTGGCGCGTAATGGGAAAGCTCGTGTTGCTTTACCAGGCGGCTGTGCAATTGGTTCACGTCCCCTTGATCAACACCTTAAAGGCTTTGAGGCTATGGGTGCAGTTGTTAAAGTAGGAAATGGATTTTTAGATGCAGAAGTGAACGGTAAATTAAAAGGTGCAAAAGTTTATCTGGATTTCCCGAGTGTAGGTGCTACTGAAAATATTATGATGGCTGCTACATTAGCAGAAGGAACGACTATTTTAGAAAATGCTGCAAAAGAACCGGAAATTGTTGACTTAGCAAATCTTTTAAACAAAATGGGCGCTAAAGTACGAGGTGCTGGAACGGCAACAATTCGTATTGAGGGCGTTGAAGAGCTATATGGAACAACTCATACTATTATTCCAGACCGTATTGAAGCAGGTACATTTATGGTTGCTGCAGCAATCACTGAAGGAGATGTGCTTGTTAAGGGTGCAGTTGCGGAGCATTTAACATCTCTAATTGCTAAAATGCAAGAAATGGGTGTTGAAATCATTGAAGAAAATGAAGGCTTACGTGTAATTGGGCCAAAGCATATGAAGGCAGTAGATATTAAAACGATGCCTCATCCAGGCTTCCCTACAGATATGCAGTCACAAATGATGGCGCTTCTGTTAAAAGCAGAAGGTACTGGTATGATTACAGAAACGGTATTCGAAAACCGTTTTATGCATGTAGAAGAATTCCGTCGTATGAATGCAGATATCAAGATTGAAGGCCGTTCAACGATTATTAATGGACCTTCTAATTTACAAGGTGCAGAGGTCGCTGCAACAGATCTTCGTGCTGCAGCTGCGCTTATCTTAACTGGATTAGTGGCAGACGGCGTTACTCGTGTTACAGAATTAAAGCATTTAGACCGAGGATATGTTAATTTCCATGGTAAATTAGCTGCTTTAGGTGCTGATATTGAACGAGTGAACGAAGATTCTAGTACAAGTGCTGTTGTTGCAGACGTAAAAGCATAATTATTTGTCATCGTTTTTGATGTACGATATATAAAAAATAAACCCGAATGGCGAGCGCTATTCGGGTTTTCTTTGTAGTAATTAGGATGTAGATTTTAACGAGGTTGTCGCTGAAGAGGTGATCGATAAAGATTGTTTGGAGTTTTAAGGTGTGAAATTCTTTCTTAGACTCCCTGAAGCAGAAACCACCTTTTTCTATAAGACTCTCCTTTATTGATTGGGGAGAAGCTTAAAGATAACCGACCAAGCAAAAGAAATGGAGAAGCTTTTCTAATAAAAGAGTAAGATTTCAGTCATAATACTATTTTTATCCCATAATATGTAAAGTGAACATAATACGGGGGAGGCCGATATATTGAAATCTATTAAACCATTTTTTATTGCAGCATTAATTGTAACAATCATAGCTATTATGATTCCTGCTGTACTTGTGTTTCCATTTTCAAAAGATGAGACGGAAGCTAAGTTGAGAGATCAATTACCCGCTAGCAAAAAAACAACCATGAATATGAGTAAATTAGAAGATACAAGTATTGAGGTAGCTGTTCTTCGTTCTGCTAGTAATCAAGTTGAAAAGTTACCTCTCGAGAAATACATAGTTGGAGTTGTTGCAGCCGAAATGCCTGCTAACTTCGAGCTAGAGGCTTTAAAAGCGCAAGCGCTTGCTGCTCGAACGTATATTATTAATCAAATGCTCTATGGCGGTAATAATAACCTGAATGGAGCAGATGTAACTGATACGGTAAAGTATCAGGTGTATACGGATGATGCAGAGTTAAAGAAAAAATGGGGTCCTGAATACGATAAAAATAGGCAAAAAATAATAAAAGCAGTACTTGAAACAGAAGGAATGATTTTGGCTTATGATAACCAACCCATTCTTGCACAGTTCTTTTCTACAAGTAATGGATACACAGAGAACTCAGAGGATTATTGGAAAAATTCTTATCCGTATTTGAAAAGTGTTAATAGCCCTTGGGACCGTAAATCTCCTAAATTTTTAGGAAGTAAAACGATTTCTGTCGCAGAATTTGAACAGAAATTAGGAGTGAAAATAAACAACTCTCAAAAGATAGGAACGATTGAAAAACGAACATCTGGAGATCGAGTAGCTACTGTAAACTTTGGTGGAAAGAGATTAACGGGAAAACAAATTCGAGAAAAGCTCGATTTACGATCAACAGATTTTGAATGGAAGAGAAAAGGTAATTCCATTATTATTACAACTAAAGGTTTAGGTCATGGGGTTGGAATGAGTCAATACGGAGCGAATGGCATGGCGCAAGAAGGGAGTTCCTACAAGCAAATTGTTCAACATTACTATCAAGGAATTAATATTATTTCATCTGATACACTAGTAGATAAGATAGTAGCACAGAAATAAAATGCAAATGACCTTCTCAATTGTAGAGAGGGTCATTTTCATTAGCATTTAGAATGATAATGAATAGTGAACATGTAAGATCTAGCTGCTGTGTTGTACTCTTTTTTCAATACTTGCAAGGTGTGGTATTTGAAATATATGGTATTTCTGTTTCGGACGTTCGTTTACGACATCTTATGTCATAATAAAGTGAACCTTTAAGCGAAAGAAGATTCTAATCACATCTATCCGCTATTAACTGCTAGAATGATTATGCTTTTTATTTAGGTTGTTTTTAAAATAAGCTTGGTGAATTAAATAATTTGCTTGATTGGAGTAAAGTACGAGACTTCTACGTGAGTAGCGGAAAGCGCGCACCCTGGTGTATATTTTCCGCTTTGTTAATAAGCAATGAAGATCGAACAGCATTTTTGAAACGTCAGTTTGAATAGCATAAAGGAAATCTTGCATTCTTAAAACATTTGTTTTTTGTTCATCTGTAGCTCTATCCTAGAGCTTTACATCAGATGCAACGAGACAAAGTTATGAACAATTGAAGGGAAGGTAATACACAAAGTGTCGACATTAAATAAAATTTTGAAATGGTTTATGTTTCTATTTGAAGGCTTTCTTGCTATACCAATTTTAGGTGGAGCTGTTGTTATTGCAAATGGATGGGCTCCGCTTGTCATAGCATTCTTTCTCCATGCGTTATCTATCATTTTATTGTTTCTAGATAAAAGATTAGCGATTACAGGCAATGTAGTTGGAGTAATAGGTGCTTTGTTTAGTTGGATACCTTTAGTCGGTTGGTTTTTCCATACTATAACAGCTTTTCTGTTATTTATTGAAGCCATCTATCTATCATTTACAAGTAATAGCAAGACCCGCTATCTATAAGAGAAAAGAAGACTCGAAAATAGAGTCTTCTTTTTGTTGGGAATATTTAACCACCAAATTATTACTTGTTTTAGGCTTATTCATTTTGTCTGCTTCTTTTGAAAGCAAGTGGGGTACACTTATGAAACTTATAAAATGTTTTATAAAAATGCCCCATATTATGAAAACCAGAGCGTTCAGCTATTTCTTCAATTGAAATCTGCTCTGTTAAAAGAATCCGCTCTGCTAGTTTTATCCGTTCATGCTGAATATGTTCAATAAATGTAATGCCCATCGTTTTTTTAAAGAGTTTTACAAAATAATGATAATTTAAGTTTAAAAGGTGACAGCAATGATTAGCAGAAAGATCTTCTGTGAGATGCTGTGAAATATACTGAAGAACAGGTCTTAGACGCTCCATTTCCGCTGAAGAAAACTCATCCAAAATATGCAGGTGATCATGTCTCAGAATGGTTAAGAGAATATCTTTAATATGAATGTTGATTGCAACTTCATAACCACGCAGATGATCTATAGACTCTTTGTGAATCCTCATGACTAGTTCGAAAACCTTTTTCCTTACTTGTTCATTTTGTTGAAATATATAATTTAGTTTACTTAAATTCATGTTTGGATTCAGCAAACTATGCATAAAAGGAGCTAAGCTAGGTTCGAAGAATTTGTTCACATCAAATTGAAAAACAATATAATGTACATCTAAATTTTGATCTAAGTGCACCTCCATAGGTCCGATTAAAAAAACATCACCATTTTTTAAATGATACACTTTCTCCTGGATCACAATTTCCATACTACCATCAAGAATAATAAGAATTTCGAGCTCTTTATGAAAGTGCCACTTGCCTTGAAGTAATTCTTTGCCTCTTGGGGATGCCTCATATATTTTAACAGCAAGAGTCGGGTCATTATATTGAATGATTTCATTAAATGATTTCACGAATGTCACCTCCAATGACAAATTAGCATATAAATTCACCTAAAACAATGATAGTTTTCGTCGAATGAAATAAGTATGATGAATATGTTTTTAATTACTTTATATACATGAGTAGAAGGAGATTACATCATGAAATTTGAAGCCAAATTATACTTAGTTATGATGACATTTTTAAACTTTTCACTTGCTCTATCCGGAGTGTTCGTGAATATCTTTATATGGAACATTGATAATTCCTTTTCTCTTTTAGCATTTTATAGTTTATCAAATTCGATAGCGATTCTTGTTAGTTTTCCAATCTGTGCCTGGATTGCGAGACAAACATCACCAATGTCATGTTCACGTGTAGGTATTCTCTTTTTTGTCATTGGTTATGGATTTCTATTGTTGGTGAGAGAAGAAGCGGTTAACTATGTGTTTGTGTTGGGGACAATACTAGGATTGGGAACAAGTTTTTTTGTTATTGGCCAGCATATGCAAATCTTTAATATTACACAAGATCGCAATCGTGATCGCTTTTTATATATTCTTAGTTTCCTAACAAATGGGGTAGGAATGCTAGCTCCAATTATTTCGGGCTTCACCATTAGTCGTTTTATTGGAATGAAAGGATATTATATCATTTTTGCGATTTCTTTCTTCTCTTTTTTAGTAACAGCACTTGTTTCAATTGGTATTAAAGGGAAGAAGCTTTCAAAGCAATCTCATTTTAGAGAGGTATGGAAAAATCCTACTAAAGAATGGAGAGGGATGTATTGGGTAAGTATGGCAACCTATATGGTAGAAGGTACATATTCTTCATTCTTAGTAACGATTATGACCTTTTCGATATTAAAGGATGAGCTTTCTTTTGGAGGGTATAATACGTTTGCGGCGTTTATGGGTTTAATGACTTCTCTATGGCTTGCGAAGATTTCTAGTCCAAAATTAAGAATGAAAATATTTACGATTGGATCTATTCTATTGGCTGCATCCTCTATTTGGATTAGTCTTTCACCAACTTTTTGGACACTTGTTATTTATGCAGTGTTGTCAGTCATTGGGTTAAATATGATGAATACAACGATGAATGCTTGGATGTATGCTTCTATCGAGTTTGATCCGAAGTTTGAAGAACGTCGTTTAGATTACATTGTTGTTCGAGAGATACCTGTTGGTTTGGGTAGAATTATGGGAATTGCTCTTTTCTTTATCATGAATGCTCTTTTCGATGCAGAAAAAATCCTACCAATTAGTTTTGCTCTATTTGGTTCCGTTTTTATCTTCCTTATTCCAGCATTAAGAAAAATATGGAACAATCATCATTCTTTAGCGTAAGAAATATTTTGTGTTTAAAAGATTATTATCTAAAAGATTGTTGTTTTCTATAAGTTCAGTGACAAAATAGGTGATTGAAGCGAGCATCCTGGAGCAGAATTCAACCTATACTAAACCTGGTTAATAGGTAACAAAGTTTATCGATACAGCCATTCAAAAGAACCTGGCATATTAGCTTGGTTCTTTTTGAATTCGATTTAAAAGGCTTTTCTTTCTATAAAAATAATGAAAACGTATATGTCCCCAAACTGCTAATACACCAATCCAATCTTTTGCGATATCAAAAAGAGAGGCAGAGCGATAGTGATAAAAAGATTGGTGAATCTCATCTACTACTCCATACATAGCGGAAATGAGCGCAACTATCATACTAGAACGTAGAGATAGTTTTCCGTTTATAGCTAAAGCTATTACGAATAAAGCATATAAGACAGCAAACTCAATTAAATGCATACTCTCTTTCCATATAAGATCCCATTTGGAATCTGGTAGCTCTACGATAACGTCAGTTGGTAGACTAGAAAGTATCCATATCATAATCATGTATCCAAATGGTAATAACCAAGTGATCAAACGTAAACTTTTCTTCATAAGTGAATTCCTTTCTTTCTCCTCATTGAATGATAGTATATCGATTTAAAATGAAACACTTTTCTAAGTCTCTACTACATCCAAAAAGACCAATAACGGTTTTTCTTATTGTACCATGTAACGAGAAAATAAAAATTTTTTAGAAAATGTATAAATTTTCAAAAATATGTTCAAAATGGTTGCTGAGGTGATAATCATGAGAGAGGAAGAAAAGAAACGTACTTCTCAAAAATCAGGAATAAGACGTATTCTTTCAAAGCGTTGGGCATTACCAGCAATCTATTTAGTGAGTGCAGCTATTCTATTAACAGCGGTTCTATGGTACCAAACTAGTAATAATAATAATGCAACAGAACCTGGTAAAGTAGGTTATGAGGAAAATGGTACAGCATCCAAGAATAAGGATGAGAAAGCGGTAGAGGTAAATAGTAAGTTAGAAAACTTTATTAAGCCGGTTTCGAATCAAGATGATATGATTGTGAAAACACCATTTTATGACGTGAATGGCGAAGAAGCTGATCAAGAAAAAGCTCTTGTATTCTATGATAATCAATACCGTTTAAATCATGGTATCGATGTAGCAATGAAAGATGGTAAATCTTTTGATGTATTGACTGCTGTTAGCGGTAAAGTAACGCAAGTGAAAGAAGATTCATTACTTGGCAATTCGATTGAAGTTGAACATGGTGATGGCATCACAACACTTTATCAATCTGTTACAGATATCGCAGTGAAAGTTGGCGATACAGTTAAGCAAGGACAACCACTTGCTAAGGCTGGTCAAAGCTTATTAAATAAAGACGCTGGTATCCATGTGCATTTTGAAATTCGTAAAGATAATATTGCTGTAAATCCAGAATCATATTTCAAAAAACCTGTTACAGCTTTGAAAGATGCAGAAGTAGTGAATGGAACTCCTAAAGATGAAAAAAGCGTTAGCGAGGATGAATCAACAAAGGAAAAATCCTCAAAAGATTCAAATACTAAAGCAGAATAATAAACGAGTAGAATTGAATCATTTAAAATATGTGAGTAAGTGAACTGTCCAGTTTTTTTGAGGGCAGTTTTTTTTGTTTACTGTAAAAATGCTTAGTCTAACGCGTTCCCCTGATTTTCCCCATGAAAGCTACTTTTAATTTTTGTAAAGAAAGCAGCCTTTGTAAAAGTCCTGACTATTCATATTTATAGCTAAAGGTCATATGTTAATGCAGATAGAATGGTGACGATTCCAAATAGGATATGTAGATTATAAAAAACATTATTGTAGACGTACTATCTGTAAGTCGTCGAACCTTTTCTAATTCACAGAAATGTTTATTGACCTTTACATGGGTTCGTTAGGATAATTAAGTTAATAATGTATATTTTTTACAATTGTTGTGTGAGCAGTTCGGTTCTTAATGAATTTTCTAATGAGAGGTTGATTGGAAATGTTAGAACAGAATCAAACGATATTAATGGCGGCTTCTATTCATCCTTTTTTTCAAGAACTTGATCGTATTGAATTACTGAATTTAATAGGAAAATGTGAAGAACGAATATTTCAGCCAAATGAAGTGATTTTAAAAGCTCAGCAGCCAAGAATAGGTCTTTATTTATTAGTGAAGGGGATAGCGGAAGTATATATTAAAGACGAGAATGGTAGAAGAGATGAGGTATTAGAAGTACTTCAAAAAGATGAATTGTTTGGTTTTTCTAGTCTAACTAATTTTCTAGATGAAGACCAACAAATCAAGGATTCAAATGTAGAAACAATGGTTGAAGTACGCGCTATCGAACAGAGTCTAGTTTTACTTATTCCTTTTGACATTGTATCCGAAAGATTGCGTTCGAGAGATGTCCAACAATTTTTATTGTCTCAAGTTTCGATGAGATTAAAAGAAGTGTATCGCTCGCTTGCTGAACAAGTAGCACTGGCTCGAGAACATGGAGAACGAGACACACTGATTTTAAGAGTTCAAGATTTAATGACTTTACAGATTACCTCTTGTAATCCTGAAGCAACAATACAAGAAACGGCTGTACTAATGAATAAACAGAAAAGAAGCTCGATTATTGTGATGGAGAATCAGCAGCTAGTTGGAATTATTACAGAACGTGATCTTGTGGAAAGAGTGATTGCTGAAAATCGTCCTTTTACAACGATAGCAAGTGAAGTTATGACGAGAAATCCTTATACTATTTCCCGCTTTTCCTACTATTATGAAGCACTTTCTATATTATTGATGAAAGGCATTAAACATTTACCTGTTACAGATGGATATCATATATGTGGAGTCATTTCTCTATCAGATTTATTAAGAAAGAAAAACGAAGGGATTATGAAAACCATTCGACGTATTGAAGAGGCAGATGTCCACTCCTTATTTCAGGTGAAGAATGCCATTTATCAAATATTTGAGACGTTGTTAAGGGAAAAGGTTCCTATGGTTAACTCTCTATCGATTATAACGAAATTATATGATCGGTTAATTAAACGAGCAATCCAGTTAGCTATACAAGATATTGAAAAGGAAAGGCAACTTAAACCTCCTGTAGATTTCAACTTATATGTTATGGGTAGTTCTGGACGTGGTGAACAGTTCATGCTTACAGATCAAGATCACTTTTTAGTTTTTGAGAATCATACAGACATAGAACTTGTTCATAACTATTTTAGGTTGTTAGGAGAAAAGATTGTTCAATATTTAGAGCTAGCTGGATATGCAAAATGTAAAGGATTAATGATGTCTAGTGAGGATACATGGAGAGGAGCTTTATCTGAATGGCAAACGAGAATCCGAGAATGGGGAGTGCGTTCTACAAATGATCAATTGCTGTTAGCAATGAACTTCTTTTCGTATAGGATGGTCTATGGCAAAGAGTCCCTTCATCAACAGTTTGAATTGGAGACGAGAGAAACTCTACAAAGATGTAATATGTTTTTATATCGTTTAGCTCAACTCGAACAGGAAAGACCTATTATTTCTCTCGGTCAACCAATTCGATCTTTGTTTAAGTTAGCAACTAAAAGTATGGATGTGAAGAAGGATATTCTGTTTCCTTACCATCATAGTTTGCAAATCTTATCTATGATTCATCATGTTATTTCGGGAACGCCTTTTGAAAGATTAGATGTATTAGAGAAAAAAGGAGTCCTTGAGAAAGAGTTTGTTAGAGATGTGAAAGAGGCTGTTAATCATGTATTAACTTTGTATGTTCGTTTGCGTTGGGAAAATGAAAAACGTGATGCACGCTCTTCGTCTGTGTTGGCTTTTTCTACACTTACCACTCGAGAAAAAGAGGAGCTTATTATTAGCGTAAAAGTATTAAAGGAATTGCAAAATAAAATATTCTATCACTTTCAAATGAAAATTTAAAAAAGAGGAGGAGAATCCGATATTTTTTATTAGAAAAAATATAGATTGCCCATTAAATTATGAAAACCTTCCCCTATCTACATCAATAAAAGAGCTGGGGTACACAGTATTTGATACAGAAACAACAGGTTTTCGAGTGGCTAAGGATGATCGTTTAATTGAAATAGGTGCTGTCCATGTTCAAGGATTTGAAGTTATGGAATCTAAACAATTTCAGACATATGTGAATCCAAACCGACAGATTTCTCGGGAAATAACTGAATTAACGTCAATATCCAACAGCATGGTTCGGGACGCACCATTTTCAATGGAAGCTATTTCGGAATTTTTTAGATTTGTTGAGAGCACCAATAGCATTGGATTTGTGGGGCATTATGTTGCATTCGATATGCTCGTGCTTAAGAGTGAATTAAAAAGAGAGAAGCGATCGTATCGAAAGTATCTTTCGATTGATACATTAGATATGATTGGTTATATTGCTCCATCGTACGACATGCGTGATTTAGAACGTTATGCGATGGCTTTTAATACAAGAATCTATCCACGTCACTCTGCTATTGGAGATGCTCTAACAACAGCGTATTTGTTTGTAGAACTAATGATGCTAATGTATGATCGAGGAATCCGAACTTTAGGTGATTTATATAGAATTCGAGCAAATTGATGTAGCAGAATGAAAAAAATTTGTTTACTCCTTGTCCTTCTTATGTTTTTCGTGCATATTACCTGAACCAAGCTAATAAAATGTTACAAACCTTATACAAAGAGAGTGGTTGAGGTGAGGAGTCGTTTAAACTAACCCAATGATATCTTTCAACGTATTTACTTATAAACTTAAAGAGCTGGTGGTAATGAATAATCATATCGAGCGAATCTCATTTCACACTTCTCACATCCAATTTAGGGAGGTCGAGTGGTGTGCACGATTACATCAAAGAAAGAACGATCAAGATAGGAAAGTATATCGTGGAGACAAAGAAAACGGTTCGCGTGATTGCGAAAGAATTCGGAGTGTCCAAAAGTACTGTTCATAAAGATTTAACTGAGAGACTTCCGGCAATAAATCAAGAATTAGCAAATGAAGTAAAGGAGATTTTAGATTACCATAAATCCATTCGTCATTTGCGCGGAGGAGAAGCAACAAAATTAAAGTATCAAAAGCCTGAGTTAGAAGGAGAAACTGTACAATAAGGTTGTAGAAAGAAATTAATATTGTAATGTAATATGCCTTTAGACTAATGTTTAATAGTTGTCTGAGGGCTTTTTTAGATGAATGATTGGAATGGGAGTTTTAATAGATGATTATAATGATAACAATTGATACAAATTTCGATTTTAAAGAAGAAAATTTTCAAAAATCTTCTTAGTAATGAACTATATATTATGTTAAAATTAAAAATTAGGATAGATAGCTCTGAATGTGCGTATTTGAGGAGGAAATAATAATCATGCTTGCAAGGGATATAGGTATAGATCTTGGTACTGCAAACGTATTAATCCATGTAAAAGGAAAAGGAATCGTATTAAATGAACCATCAGTGGTGGCCATTGATAAGAATAATAATCGTGTATTGGCAGTCGGCGAAGAAGCTCGTAGAATGGTCGGTCGTACACCAGGAAATATTGTTGCGATCCGCCCACTAAAGGATGGCGTTATTGCTGATTTTGATATTACAGAGGCTATGCTTAAGCATTTTATTACAAAATTAAATGTAAAAGGATTCTTATCAAAGCCAAGAATTCTTATTTGTTGCCCAACGAATATTACAAGTGTTGAACAGAAGGCGATTAAAGAAGCTGCTGAGAAGAGTGGTGGAAAGAAAGTTTTCTTAGAAGAGGAGCCTAAAGTAGCAGCTATTGGTGCTGGAATGGATATTTTCCAACCTAGTGGTAATATGGTCGTTGATATAGGTGGAGGAACAACAGATATAGCAGTATTATCAATGGGTGATATTGTAACATCATCTTCTATTAAAATGGCTGGTGACAAGTTTGATAATGAAATTCTTCAATATATCAAACGTAAATATAAGCTATTAATCGGTGAAAGAACTTCTGAAAATATTAAAATCCAAGTAGCTACTGTATTCCCTGGAGCACGTCATGAAACAATTGAAATTCGTGGACGAGACATGGTGTCAGGACTACCTCGAACAATTACAGTTAATTCTGAGGAAATCGAAGAGTCTCTACGTGAATCGGTTGCAGTTATTGTTCAGGCTGCTAAGAGCGTTCTTGAGAGAACACCACCTGAACTATCTGCAGATATCATTGATCGCGGTGTAATTTTAACAGGTGGCGGCGCATTGCTACATGGAATGGATACGTTACTTGCAGAAGAATTAAGAGTTCCAGTTCTAGTGGCTGAAAATCCAATGGATTGTGTGGCAATTGGAACAGGTATTATGCTTGATAATATGGATAAAATTTCAAGTCGTCGATTCGGATAAATAGAATTTTCATTTGTTTAAATGAGATAGATTCATTATCTAGTCTCTTGAAATTATTAGCCATTTCTCTTCTGTAATGAAAAACAGCAGAGAGCTTTATCGATAATTTGATCGGATAATCTTCCAATTTTATAAGTGCTCAAGGTCTTTTCCTTGGGCACTTTTTATTTTGTCTTTGTAAAGCAAGAGCGCAACTCTTTGGTTTCTATTAGACTAATGTTGTGATTCAGTTATTTGTTGAATATATGTTTAGGATGGGTGATTGAAGTCATCGTGCAGAAAACAGTACCTAGTAAAGAAACAATAAGGAAAAACAAGAGCTGTTAATAAAAATAGGAAAGAAGTCACCTTTTTTTATATAGACAAAAAAGACTAACCGTTATGATTCAAAGTTGTATATAATGGAAGTATTATGGGTGCGGAAACAGTAGAATTTCTATCAGTGGGGCCATAATCCTCCACAGATGGTTAGTTAGAATATTTGGATTCTTACTATATAATCTCCTGCTTAAACGATCTTATTTCCTCTTTGTTTTGAAGTGGGAGTTTTAGAGAGAGTTTGAACGGGACAAATGAAGGAGTGAGCCAATTGCTAAGAGGATTCTATACAGCAGCTTCAGGAATGATTGCTCAGCAACGCAGAACGGAAATGCTTACGAATAATATTTCAAATGCGAATACACCAGGGTATAAGGCGGATCAGTCTAGTTTACGTGCATTTCCTGAAATGCTATTAAGTAGTTTTGATCAAAAAACGGTGTCAACGAAGAAAGGTCTTCAATTGCCAGTTGCGAATTATGTAGGAGCTTTAAATACGGGAGTGTATACTCAAGAAACAATTCCTGCGTTTAAACAAGGTGATATACAAGAAACACAAAATTCAACAGATATAGCTCTAGTAGACCAGTTCATGCCCGTTAATGGAGAGAATGGAGAAGATGGCTCCATCTTTTTCTCTGTTAGAGGCGAGCAAGGAGCTATGCGCTATACTAGAAATGGAAACTTCACAGTTGATCAGCAAGGATATTTAACAATTCCAACTGGGCAGTATGTATTAGGAGCTAGTGGACAGTCGATTCAAGTAGGAAATGATGCATTTACTATCGATGAGGAAGGCAATGTATTTGCTCAAGATGGAAGAAGAATTGACTCTCTCCGAATTGCATTTGCGGCAAATCCGTATAATTTAATTAAAGAAGGAAATGGATTATACCGATTGTCGAATGAGGGACAAGACCTTCCGCTTGCTACTCAAAATGCAGCTGTACAATATTCTGTCAAACAAGGTTTCTTAGAGAGATCAAATGTCGATGCAAGTCGTTCCATGACGGATATGATGACGGCCTATCGAGCATTCGAAGCGAATCAAAAAGTGCTCCAGGCTTTTGATCGGAGCTTAGAAAAGACTGTTAATGAAGTAGGAAAAGTATAATATAAATCAATCATGTAATCTTGAATATCTTTGGGAGATGGAAATATGAATCGTGTGATGACTACTGCCTCTAATACGATGTCACAATTACAGCTGAAGTTGGATTTAATTAGTAATAACGTGGCTAATATCGATACAACGGGATACAAACGAAAAGAAGGAACATTCAGTGATTTGTTATTTCAACAATTTAATAACCAACAGCGTGTGGAAAAGGAAAAGGGTCGATTGACTCCTCATGGAATTAATATGGGGACAGGTGCGCGTTTAGGGCTTGTTAAAACTATTTCAACACAGGGGAATATTAAAACAACTAACCGTACTTTAGATGTAGCCTTCACAAAAGAGAACTTATTCTTTAAAATTAACGTGAACGGAAAAACGCAATATACTAGAGAAGGTGCCTTTCATGTATCTCCAACTGGACCTAATCAACTTAGCCTTGTGACAGCGAGTGGAGATCACGTTTTAGATGAAAATAACCAACCAATCGTTTTTTCTGCGAATGCTAAAAGTTTTACTTTTACTGAAAATGGAACATTGAGAGTTGATATGACAAATGGTGCTTCACAATCCTTTAATTTAGGTATAATTTCTGTTAAGAATCCTCAATATTTAGAGCATAAGCAAGGAAATATCGTTGGTTTAGCAGAAAATTATGCTGATCTCGGAATAACAGAAGAAGACATCTATACAAATTTAACAGGTGGCTTGCGTCAAGAAATTTCCGTTACACAGGGAGCTTTAGAGAGTTCGAATGTGGATCTATCTAAAGAAATGACGGACTTAATAAGCACTCAACGGCAGTATCAGCTTCAAGCACGATCAGTAACTCTTGCAGATCAAATGCTAGGCCTAATTAATGGTGTACGTTAAAGGAGCTTGAAAGAATAAATGGAACAAAGACAGCTTACCAGAGAAGAATATAAGCAGGATAAACAACAAGATAAACAAGAAAAGGTTTCGAAGAAGATTCGCATCAGACTTATTCCGATCTGGCTTAGGTTAATAATATTTGCAATTTCAATCGTAGTAGCGGTAACTGTAGGTGGAATAGTTGGCTATAGTGTAATGGGCGGAGGAAATCCCGCTGATGTATTTCAAAAAGATACATGGACTCATATTATTGAATTAGTACACGGAAAATAATGAGTAAAAGATAAGAGCTTTATTGTAATACGCTTTTTTTAATCGCATTAGATGAGCTTTTTGAACTGTAGTTAAATATGGTATCATAAATGTATTGTAGATTTGCATATGATTATCAACATCCCTCGTTATAGAGGGTTTTCTTTTTATAAACGTACTTAATGTAATTATGCAAAAATCTAAAGAGTATTTGAAAAAAACAGCTACAAATACATATTCAATTTATTAGGAGGATTATTATGTTAGATATTAATGAAATTAAAAAAATAATTCCGCATCGCTACCCATTTTTATTAGTAGATAAAATCGTAGAACTAGAAGAAGGTAAAAGAGCAGTTGGTATTAAAAATGTGACTGCGAATGAAGAATTTTTCAATGGACATTTTCCAGACTATCCTGTAATGCCAGGTGTTCTTATTATAGAAGCACTTGCGCAAGTAGGAGCTGTTGCTTTATTAATAAAAGAAGAAAATAAAGGGAAAATAGGCTTCTTAGCTGGTATTGATAATTGTCGAATCAAAAGACAAGTAAAACCTGGTGATCAGCTTCGTTTAGAGGTCGAATTAGTACGTTTACGTAGTTCTTTTGGTAAAGGAAAAGCAGTTGCAACCGTAGACGGCGAAGTTGCATGTGAAGTAGAAATTTCCTTTGCATTAGGTGATAAATAAGCTGATGAATTATTTGGGCTTTATTGGCATTAAAAATATATCAGAATAACTTTATCTTTTTTCTATATACGTATAATATATAGAAAGTTGCTTGTTTTATACATAGATGAAGTAAGCAATGATTTGGATAAATGATATAAGGTCTGGTAAGCCATGTTTATCCAAAGCCCGTTAAGGCTGGACATATTGTCCGGTCTTTTTTATTGAACCAAGGTAAATCCTTATTAGTAAAAAATACTATATGAACTTTTTTATTTAAGATGAAACATTTTTTCTCCTTTGGGCAAAATACGAATTGACCACTACATACGGTCAATATCTGTTTGAAAGGAGGAAATTTGAATGAACAAGAAGCTAACAGCATTACTAAGTGGTTGCGCACTATCAGCTATGTTATTAACGGGGTGCGGCAATAACGATAATGATAATACACCTGAAGTAAATGATGTGAAAAATGGTGTAGAAGATGGCGTCAACGATGTGGAAAATGGTGTTGAAAGAGGCGTTAATGATTTAGAGAATGGCATCAATGATAATAATGTCAACGATAATGATGTAAATAACAACGGTGTAAATGATAAAAATGAAACGGATTTAAATAACAATAACAATAATAATACAGATTTGAATGATAAAGATGACAACATGAACAAGTAAATTAATGTCTTTATTACGTCTGATTTTTAGCGTGTAGCGTATAAAAAAAGATGGGGCTATCTGAAAAGTGATTTTTTGTCACTTTTCAGAGGTCCTATGCTTTCTTGTTATTACATAGAGGGTGTCCATCTCTTTGGACACCCTCTTCTTTTAAAAAGTTTTGCAACATATCGGTGTTTACAAAGTAAAATGGGAGAAAATCTTTTTGACAATAATAATCCTACATAGTCAACGTCTTTTAAATAGGTCGTACAAAGTATATTCAAATAAAAGAGTGATGGTTATTTAAGGGATATGTGGTAAAATAATAATGTTGTCTTTTTGATAGGATATTACTGCTAATATCTCTGATAACCAAAAGCATCTATTTTATTATTGCTCTCATATATAAAATAGGATTAGTCTTCGTTATTTAACGACAAAATGGAACAATACGTATATAATAATCTCTTAGTATTGTAGGCTAAGTATTAGTATTTTGTTATATTTTTCTATATGTTTACTGTATGTTTTATGTTAGTATTTTAACAATATTATGTAATAGGGGGTTTGTATCCTACATGTTTAAAAATCTTTCACCTGGTGTGAAAATCAGCATTAGTCGATCTATTTCTACAGCATTTGAACAATATATGAATTCTATCGAATGGGATGAAAATAAAGCGGATATTGAAATGTTTGTGAAAGAGTGGAGAGAGTACATAATACATAATGCTTCTTGGTATGATAAAGTAGATGATGATATTAAGGCTGATCCAGCATTTCATAAAGATTTAGCAGATAAAATTAATCAAACGATTGATAAAATATTATCTGAAGTGCCAACTGAAGAGCAAATGGCTGAAATAGAAGAGCTACAAAAGCAGGTACCAGATAAGGTATATTCTTATTCTTGTAGAACAGAAGCACGATTTGTGCTTGAGAAATTAAATCAAGAAATAAAAAAAAATAACGCCTGCTTCTGAGAATGAATTAATAGAGGCGGCATCTATTTATTATTTAGCTTATCAAGCAGAACTTCCTATGCAAGATTATTCGCAAGAAGATATTTGCTATATTATAGAACAATGTCAACTCAGATTAACACATCCAGAAATAGACTTTTTAACGTCAGACATGATTCATTAAAATAAAATAGATTTTAAAAGAGGGTGTCCTAACAGCCAATGTTGGGTTGATACTCTCTTTTTTGAGTTTTTATTAGCAAGTAAGAAAATACATAGGAACATAACGTGTTTTTTAGGTGTTATGATAATGCGACCGTAGGGCTGTCTCAAAAGTGAATATTATTCACTTCTGAGACAGCCCCTTTTTGTGAGTTGTTTATTTTTGAGCTACTATTCGCGGCTTCGTTTTCATTTTCTCTTTGAACTGTTCAATTAGTTTATCGCCCTCAATGCCTTCATGCATAAGGTGTTCGAGAAGAACAGCTGCATACTCAATTTGGCTATATACGATACACCCTTCAAATAAAACGCTGTAATAGTCTTCGACTTTCTTTATCGTTAATAATTCAGTATCGAAGGTTGCTGGATTATTATCTTTTTTTGAGATAATGACTTGTATTTTAACTCTTTGATGATCCTTTATGGTATCTAGTAAGTGCTGATAATGATCTTGATGTATGAATCCTTCTAATAACCATCGATTATGTTCATCTTCTTTATTTATGATTAATCCTTCTGTTAATTCAATATCGACTAGATCTTCTTCAGAGGTAACAATTTGTAGCGAGATAAGCCTAAAAGACTTCATTATACCCCTCCGCTCTTTTCTTAACTAGAATATTTCCATTATATCACAATTCATTTATGCTGGTTATTTCGATATAAAGAACGAAGAAAAATGCTGAAATAGACACAAAGGATTTTTTATGGAAAGTATGAAAACAAAAGTGACTTTTGTAGGAGGAAAATATCGAAGCTCGAGAATTATTGCTACAAAAAGTCGTTTTTAGTCATTTTACGTAATGGGACATAAGAATGTATGATACAGACATAATCACGATTATTAGGAAGGAGTGGAAGTTGATGATTAATCAGGTTACTTTAGTCGGGCGATTAACCAAGGATCCGGAGCTTCGCTATACGCCAGATGGTTATGCAGTTTCAAATGTTACACTTGCATTAAATCGGAATTATAAAAATAGTAGTGGGGAGTATGTAGCTGATTTTGTTCAATGTACGATTTGGAAGAAAGCAGCTGAAAATACAGCACAATATTGTCAAAAGGGTTCAGTTGTTGGAATCACTGGTCGTATTCAAACGAGAAATTATAATGATCAAAATGGCAAGAAGGTATATATAACGGAAGTGGTGGCAGAGCATGTTAAATTTATGGGAAACAAACGCTCTTTGAATGAACGAAATGTTGCTCATCCGGTAGAAGCATAATGTGCCATATTTAGGAGGAGGTGAGCGTAAATAGATTCTACAAAACAAGATCAGGTACTAAGACTCGAGACTCTCGTATGTGACTTAATAAAACTTACAGCACGATGTCATGTTCAAGTATGTGCGTATGAAGATAAAATAAGTGAGTTAAATAATCAGATTGTGATGTTAGAAAGATATGTTCGCTCTTTGCTTGAGAAAAATCAGTCTACCTCTTAGATTCTTCATTGGAAAATACCCCTCTAATAAGATGAATCCTCTATTATCCTCGTATCTAATCCGCAAAATTCCTCTAAATAGATAGAGCTTATGATTTTCCTCGTTTAGACTGCAATCAGCAGTCTATTTTTGTTTGAATGAAGAAATAAACGATGAAAACCAAAACCCAGCTTATAAATAAGCTGGGTTAGGGGCTTTTATGCTTTTTTTATTTGTGTTTTGTGTAAGTGTATTTACCCTCTAAGAGATACAAGTTCTTTTATCTCGTCTGTACTTAATTCAGTAATCCAGTTTTCACTTGTTAGAATTTCCTCATTAAGTGCTTGTTTTTGGTCAATCATTTTATCGATTTTCTCTTCTAGTGTTCCGGTACATATTAGCTTATGGACATGAACGAAACGGCTTTGGCCAATGCGGTATGCTCGGTCAGTTGCTTGATTTTCAACAGCTGGATTCCACCAACGATCAAAATGGATAACGTGATTAGCAGCTGTTAGATTTAAACCGGTTCCACCTGCTTTTAATGACAGTATGAAAATCGGAAATTCTCCATTTTGAAAGCTTTCAATCATTGTATCGCGCTGTTTTTTGCTTAAGCTTCCATTTAAAAAAGGAACTTCAAAGCCATAGGTTTTCTCTAGCTGTGCTTGAATCATTTCGCCCATACCGATATATTGTGTGAAGATTAAACAGCTTTCTTTTTGTTCTTGAACCGCATCCACTAGTTCGAAAAGCTTATCAAGCTTTCCAGAACGAACTCGTACATTCGAGATAGCTTCTTCTTTTAAGTAAAGTCCTGGATGATTACACAGCTGTTTCAGTTTGCCGATCATTTGCAAAATCATGCCTTTACGTTCAAAAGCATTTAATTTATCAAGTTGATCAAATGTATCTTTAATCAACTGTTCGTATAAGGAAGCTTGTTCAGAAGTAAGAGGAACAAATTCCTTTTGCTCGATTTTATCTGGTAAGTTGAGTGCTACATCTTTATCTTTTTTCGTTCTTCTTAGAAGAAATGGCTGAATAATACGTTGTAGCTCTTTAATTTTTTCTGTTTGGCCATCACGCTCGATACTTGTAACAAAACGATCCTGAAATGTTTTGATAGAGCCTAAATAGCCTTTGTTAATGAAATCAAAAATAGCCCATAGTTCACTTAAACGATTTTCCATTGGCGTACCGGTAAGAGCAATATGATGATAGCCTTTTAACTTTCGAACAGAACGAGATTGTTTTGTTCCTGCATTTTTGATATTTTGTGCTTCATCTATAATGATGCTGTTCCAGTAAATAGTGCTTATATGCTCAAAATCAATATGTGTCATTCCATATGAGGTTAAAACAACGTCATGCTGCTTGGCGAATTCTACGAAATCTTCTCCTTTGGCACGCTGTGGTCCATAATAAAGACCGACATTTAATGTGGGTGCAAAGCGTTCAATTTCTTTTTGCCAATTTCCTAATACGGATGTTGGACAAACGATTAGAGCTGCTTGTGTGACAGGAAGTGGCTGTTGAACCAACGGTATGGGTTTCCCTTGTATGGATAATAAATAAGAAATTACTTGAATCGTTTTTCCTAAACCCATATCATCAGCTAAACAAGCTCCAAATCCATGTTTTCTTAAGAATAACAGCCAGCTTAACCCTTGGTTCTGATAAGGACGCAAATCTCCTTGTAAGGTAGATGGAGATGGCATGAGCGGTATCTGTTTAATCTCTTTAAGAGCGCTAAACATTTTACGTAAATCTTTATTTAATTCGAATTGAATTTTTAATAGATCTTGAACGTCATCTTCTTCTATTAATTCTTCCTCTTCAGCAAATTGCTGAAATAAGATGTCGCTTAATGAAATACCTTTTTTCTCAGCTGTTCTCATGATTTTTTGGATATTACGAATGAGTTCAGGATCTAGTTTTATCCATTGTCCATTTACGTAAATAAGGCGTCGTTTATCATGAACAAGTTGTTGAAATTCCTGCTCCGACAATTCAGCTCCATTCATAGAAACACGCCAATCGAATTCCATGATGGATTGTAGACCGACAAAAGAATTTCCTTTTGAGGATTGTCCTTTTACTTGTGCTTTCAGCTTCATAGATGATTTCTTTAGCTCCGTCCACCAAGACGGAAGCAGAATAGTGGCACCAACAAAAAGTAATTTTTCACTAGCTTCCGTTAAAAAATACCAAGCTTCTTCTTCGGTTAATTCTTGTTTAAATTGTCCACCTTCTGTAAGTGAAGGGACAAGTTCCATCCAGCTATTGAGATCTTTTTCAATAACGTATTGATAATCATTCCAAGCTTTTGGAAGCTTTTGTTGGTTGTAAATTTTGATTTGCTCTTCCTTCTTTTTTGAACGTAGAATGATTTCTAAAGACCACGTTCCTTCACCGTCAGTCGGTTCGATTAAGCGAAAGCCAGTTGTAAATGGAATATCATCCTCTTCAGCACCAATCCATTTTTTCCAACGATCCTCTGTGAAATAATGCTGGAGTTCCTGCGGCGTGAATTCTGCGTGCTTTAATGCTTGGAGCGCTGTTTCCCATTTTTCCTTCGTTTCCGGGTTGTTTTGTAAAAAAGAATGAGTGGCACGGTTGTACCATTGATGGATAAAATCATGGGTAGAAATAGATCCATCTTTTACTTGGTGGTGCTCTGTCCAAAACTCTTCATCGAACTCATGAATGACCATTGGGGGTAAAGCCCAGCCGATTTCATCATGCTCCATTTGACTAAAGTCAGGAACGGGTACACCATTTTCAATCGCTTCCTTTAAAGCAGGAGCTGACGTTAGGCATAGAAAAGAAAGCTCATCCCATTGCCACTGAATAAAAGAAAGAAAATGATCCTGTGAAAACAAGGAAAGCAGCTCCCATGCTTGAAGCTGAATGCCTTCAACATTATCAATCGTCACTTCGGTTAAAAAGCTGCCATAAAAGCTTTCCTCATCCCAAGCGAATAGTTGTTTTGCATATTCCTTTGGATGAAGCAGCCCCCCATCCTTTGAATAGGCAGTTAAAAAAAACTCTCCTGTTGGTAAGAGCTCTGTATGCACGGTAATATTATTCAACATCAATCACCTTACCTCTTTTCAGCTCTTCTTGAAAGGCTCGTAATCTCTTATGAGAAGTTTGAATTTTATCTATATATCTTTCCCATTGATCCAATTTCTTCATTTTCTTATATATCGTTCTAATCTTTTTCAAATATCGAATCGCTGCTCGATAGCTTTGTCGATTTTTATTTTCTATTTTTTCATTCACTATACTTGTAAATAAAGGCAACAATAAGGAAGGGTCATGCTGCTGAACGATTTTTATTTCATCGGCAGATATATAATCTAGCTCGATTTTGCTATATAAATATAACTCAACCCACTTTTTGTACTTACTTGCATCCAATAGATAGTTACTAAAATAAACAAAAGAATAGGGAAGACAGACTTCACAATATTTCTCAAAAGTATCTAATTTTCTATTGTTTATACAATATTTTTTAACATGAGGAAGGAAATACTGAACAAATTCTTTCCTACGATAATAATTTGACGCATAATCGAAAAACTTTAATCCGTCCTTGATGATGAATTCAATAAAGGGAGCCACCTTTTTTTCATCCTCATAGCGAATCCAATAGCTGATAAGTGGAATATCCTTAGGATGCATTTCAGGTAATAGTTTATTAACTTGGTCTTCTTGTCCTGTTAATAACGCTAGATGAATAGTAGCAATTAAATAAGAATCACTGACAGTTGCTTTTTCTGTTGAAGGTGGCAGTGTTTGCAAATGGTCGTATACCTCAGTGAATTCCTCTTTTCTCCATGCCTTTTCCTTTAATAAATTCGACCAAATAGAACGATAAATATTTAGAGCTGCATCCGAAAATGATCCACATTCCTCAAGGAGAAATTTCATATCGTGCCGAATTCCTAAATAGTATTCATCAAAGGAAAAAGGTCTTGAGATACTTGTGAGTTGTTCCATGATATGGAGAATATTATCGACAAGCTCATGCACTTCTTTTTCTAAATAATGTCTCGTATTATGACTAATTTCCGGGTCATTTAAACAACGTAAAGTCATTTGAAATGTGTGGAAGTACGTAATGAATAAATACAATAAGCGCCATTCTGCTTCTATAGGCATTTTGGCTTTTATACGATGTAAATATTGATCCCATTTTTGCGCAAAAGTATAGGATGGCTGTTGAAGCGAATAGATAATTTGCTTCTTAAACATCTCTTCTAAATAATGCTTCCATCCATCGTATGTATGTTCAATTTTTGGTTCTGATTGTAAAAGCTCTTTTGCTTTTTGCAATTGGATTACATGATTATTTGATGAATGACTAGAGTGCTTCCAATCTCTAATCCAATCACTAATGGAACCGATTGAAGAATAGGAGGAAAAGAATACAGCTAGCTGGTGGCGGCAAATGGTTTGGCGTTTACAAGAACAACTGCTGTTTTTGGGAAATGTTAAATCGAGAGTTACCTGACAAGGTACAACATCTTGAACAGTTGCTGAAATGATTTCATTAGTTTCTTTTTTTCCATAAACCATATTTTGTGTATATAATAATAATCCTCTTTGAACTGATACGATATCCTCTGGCGTTTTAGGATTTAACGAATTTTCTAATTCTGAACTGAATAACAGTAACTCATTGGTCATTTGAAAACCTCCGACTACTTTACAATAATCCAACAGTATTATAAAGTATTGGCAATTATTATAAAATTGTAACACTAAGTAATAAAAAAATTAAATATCTGAACATATTATACTTTAAGAAGTTTTCGTTTTAAAAGTGTTAACAAAATGTTTACTTTATGTTTAATTTGGGAATAGTTCTTTAACATCATAGAGGGAGCGTTCATCTTGAAGAGCTATACAAACAAGAATAACATCAAAAAGATATGTGAACGGGGCAGAAAAAAAGAATCGAAAAAGTTAAAAGTATTGTTACAAAACTTTAAGAAACAATCAAGATAAGGGACAGCTTTAAACAATCATTGGAAGTACAAATGTTACATTGGTTAGGTAAGCCGATTGGGCACATACTGATAGTGAAACTCTAGCTAGAACATTTTCCCCCTTCGTTATAGAGTAGGAGTCTAATATCAGTTTGAAAGGAATAAAGGAAAGCTTCAACACTCTATTTTTAAAAGAGAATAGAGTGTTGTTTTTGTATATAATGAAGTTTATAAAGGAAGGCGGCATTTTAAAACTTCGTTCTTATTAACAAGTGTGAAAACAACAATCTTTTCGAAAGGTTGTTTTGATTTGGGGGTTTTTGGATATAAGTAGTAGGGATTGTAGCGTTAATTAACATGGAATAAAGGAGGGATATCGATGACTACACAAATACAAACTTCACAATTTCAATTTATGTTTCCTTTTATGCTGAAAGAGCATGTAAATGGCCGGATGGAAAAACATTTATTGCAAAATGGGTTTGAGTTTTTTCAGCTTAAAAACTTTGAGCAAGAGGATAAATTTTATGGTGGAAATGTTGTATCCCATCGGAGTTTAGAGAAATATTTTCTTCCAAATATTGAACGGATTCTTTTTCCGATTTCGATGAAAGAGGAAAGAGCACTTCGCCGTTTTACTAAGGTTATTGATCTCTCCTGTGAACTAACTTCAAAGTTTATTCAAATTCCATTTAAGATTCCTTCTTTTGATATTATTATTTGCCCTTTTCAAATAGGGATCATGAATATACGAGTTGATTTACCTAAAGGAATATCATTATCCGACTCCTTGCAATTCGGAAGTGAATTTCGAATGATGGAGCCACTTGTTGACGATGATCCGCATAGTAAGATTACAAATGATCATTATGTCTACCACAATGTGAAGGATTTTATATTTGAACAATTATGCAAGGGGATAAGAGAATACATAAATGAAAAAAATGAAATTTCCCCATATTTCGGGAGTTTACCTTATTTTATGGATGAGCGGATGTATGTCATTGGCTATTTAAATATGGAGGACGATAGCCATATCTCTTCTACAGATTTATTTCGAATTGGCCATTTATCGGGCTATGATTCAAATAAAAAGCCAATAGTTGGTGCTAAAAATCCAGAATATATAAAAAGATATTACGAAAATAATGTATATGACCGATGGGCGGATGAAACTTTTTTTGTTGTAAGTGATTATACTTTTTCATGTGCGACCAATAGTAAAGATGAAAATTTACATAAGATGTTAGCAAATGCGATGAATGGAAATCATTATTATTCTATTTTACTCTACTATTATTACAAGATTGTTTTGATGAAATTAACACATGAGCAATCCACTCTTCAAATCGATAAAGATGAAGATAAAATAGAAGGGTTGATTAAAGATATCACGGAATTTTCATCTGGCTATTATTTTCCGGAGGTTAACAGTAGTACCATCGGAAAAGAAATCTTCCGAATGGTAAAGGATGTTTACCACATCGACTATTTACTTGATCATGTAAAAACGACCTTAGAAACGCTCTATCAGAATCATGAAAAAATCGTGTCGAAACGAGATAATTATTTACTGCAAATTTTAACAATTTATACGGTCATATCAGGTATTTATGGAATGAACCTGGTTATACAAGATTGGGATAAAGCTTTAAAGTGGGATCAAATTTTGTCCTATTCTTTTTTTGAATGGATTGCTTTAATTATTGGAATTTCAGGTATCACAATAGGAACTCTACTAGGTTTCTTTGCTTTGAAAAATTGGTTAAAGGAAATGATGAAAAAGAGAAGATGACTCTGAACGTCTATCTGTTGAAAAAGCTGTTGTGAACAAAGACCTGTTTTTATAAGAAAAATTTCCTTTAATATAGGGAGATTCTCGATAATCACTACTTTTATCGAGAATCTTCCTTTTTAGTGTCCTTATATCTGAAATAAAATGTTATTTGGAATTGTTTCAATTGTTTGTCGAATATGTGATAATAGGAGGTAGCTGTCCAATTAATTGTCGATTTTTGATATAATACTAAGGCATTATGTATTTTTAGAAAAAATCGATAGTTTTATATATTACGATTAGTAATTTTTTTGCTTTTTAATAGAGAAATACAGCAATGATTTATAGCAATCTGTATGGAAAGTAAGGAAATTTAAAGGAAGGGAGAGGGATTAAAGAAGAATGAAAATTGTAAAAGCACTACTATGTTTATTACTCGTATCATCTGCATGTATAACATTCGGTAGTAAACCAACGGAGGCGGCATCTAGTTTTTCGGATATAGGTCCAAATCACCGAGCTTATAAAGAAATTATGTATTTAGCTCAAGGTCAAATTATTAATGGTAGTTCAAATGGTACTTTTGCACCAAACAGAAATGTAACACGTGCCGAAGCAACGGCGTTTGTTGGAAGAGCATTAAATCTGGATGGGACAAAGAAAAGCACAGCCTTTAAAGATGTAGGATCAGGAAATTTTGCATCAGGCTATATTGATGCAGCTACGAAAAAAGGTATTATTTCAGGATTTGCTGATGGAACATTTAAACCAGATAAGTTAATCAATCGTGGAGAAATGGCGATTATGATTAGCAGAGCGTTTGAATACAGCTATGGTAATACCCTAACAGGAGCTGAAAATGCACTTAAATCAAGAGGTATTGCACAAGGTTTATCCAACGGTAGTTTTGGTTCAGAACAAAATATCATTCGTGCTGATTTTGCAGTCTTCTTAGCAAGAGCTGTTGATTACACGTTACGATTAAAACCTACTATTACTTATAGTGGAGAAAAGTATGCGATAACCAATGATTTAAATGTTCGAACTGGTCCATCTACGAAATATAAATCGATTGGAACTTTACAGAAACATGACAAAGTATCAATAGGATATACAGTAGGAACTTGGACGTTTATTAAATCAGGCTCACTAACTGGTTTTGTTTCAAGCTCTTATTTGTCAAATGAAGTTGCATCTGGTGGGGATGATACACCGGGAGATAATCCTTCAGATGGAAGTTCAGATGATGCAATCTCTTCACAAACTATTATTATTGACCCGGGCCATGGTGGGAAAGATTCTGGAGCAGTTGGCTTTGGACTAAAAGAAAAAGATGTTGTATTACAAACATCATTACTTGTACAAAAGCTACTAGATAAAACACCATTCAATGTAAAACTTACAAGAGACACAGATGTATTTATTGAGCTATCGGATCGTGTATCTTTTGCTAAAAAGAATAATGGAAATACGTTCGTGAGTATTCATGCGAATTCTGCTACCAATGAAAGTGCAACTGGAGCAGAAACCTATTATTATAGCGCGTCAAGAGCAACAAATCCGAATGTAGCTGACAGTAAGTTACTTGCTAGTAGTATTCAAGAGAGATTGTATGTGGCAATGGATATGAAGGATCGTAAAACAAAAATTGGCAACTTGCATGTTCTTCGTGAAAATACGATGCCGGCCGCTTTAGTAGAATTGGGCTTCATTTCGAATAAGTCGGATAATGCCAAACTTGCTTCACCGACATATCGCCAAAAAGCCGCAAATGCCGTTTATCTAGGAATCTTAGATTATTATAAAGCAAAAGGATACAACGTAAGTAGCCTTTATAGTGTTGTAAATGAATAGATATATTAAAGGGAGTCCAACTTTTGACTCCCTTTCCTTTGATTAAAAAAGACGTATATTAATATCAGGATGTTGGGAGAGACCGTATGAAACATACATTCCGCTTTCTATTTTTTATTCTTTTATTATGTTTACTTCCTCACAGCTCTCAGGCTGAGAGTGTTCAAGAAAAAGGAGCAACCGACAAAGCTTCCTATTCAATAGCTAAAGAAGCATTACAAAACTCAACTAGAGTGAATGTGTTGTTTAAAGACACGATCGATTATAGTTTACTGAAAAAATATCATGCTGATATTATCTATGATTATCATTCTATTGAAGCAGTAACGATTGAAATCGATCCAAATCAAATGGATCAGCTATCTAAAGAACCACAAATTAAAAGTATAGAAAAGGATCAACTGGTACAGCTTCAATCTCAAACAACGAGTTGGGGCTATAGTCAATTAAATTTGGAAAATAGTGTGCCATCAACATTAACAGGGGAAAATATTCGAATTGCTATTATTGATACAGGAGTAGATACAAGCCATCCAGATTTAAAAATAGCGGGTGGAAAGTGCGTGCTTGAGCAAGTGTTAAACGGTGGTTGGTGCTCAAAATCATATGAAGATGATAATGGGCATGGAACGCATGTGGCAGGAATTATTGGAGCACAGAATAATGACATAGGTGTTGTAGGTGTGGCACCTGAGGCAAGTATTTATGCTATTAAAGCGTTGGATCAAGAAGGTTATGGAACCACGTCCTCTATTTTGGCAGGGATTGATTGGGCCATTCAAAATAACGTGGATATTATCAATATGAGTTTGAATTCCGAATATTATGAGCCAGCGATGGAATCTATCATTAAGAAGGCTTACAACAAAGGAATCTTAATTGTGGCAGCAGCAGGTAACGAAGAGCACGTAACTGGTAAAGAAGAAAATGTCTTGTATCCAGCAAAGTTCTCACAAGCCATTGCTGTTTCGGCTTTAGGAAGAAGTATGGATTTAATTCATACAAGCTCAGTAGGGAAGGAAATGGAATTAACAGCTCCAGGTGGATCGATTTATAGTACAGTACCACTTGCATATGATATTGATGGTAAGCGAGATGGCTATATGTCTATGTCAGGTACATCAATGGCAACACCGTTTGTCTCAGCCGTTGCTGCTCTATACATGGAGAAGTTTCCGGACTTAACGAATGTACAAATTCGTAAGCTGTTACAAAGCAATGCGAAAGATTTAGGTGTTAAGGGAAGAGATGCGAAATTTGGCTACGGGTTAGTGCAAATGGATACTTCACCAGAAGTAGTTACGAATTTTACAGCAACAGCTAATGAAAAGGGAATAGTAAAGATTGAAATAAATAAACTTCCAGACAATGCGACGGGCTATAATCTTTATCGATTTAACAATAAAATCATTTCGAATGGAAAGAGTACGAGTTTGGAAGATTACGCAAGTAAAGGTAGTCTAGAGTATAAACTAATACCTGTAGTAGATGGAAATGAAATGATCTTACAAACAAAAATAGTTAAGATAGATGTAGCTTCTCCTAACATAAAAGATATGAACAATAGCTATTGGTTCAGTCGTAACCTTATGTATTTATACCAAGAAAATATTTTATCAGGATATGACACAGGGGAGGTCAAGCCTCTTCAGAACATTAATCGCTTAGAAGCCGTTGTTCTATTAGTTCGTGCACTTGGATTAGATTTAGATGATCAAAAGAGCTATTTTAAAGACGTACCAGCTAAAAAGTTTGGTGCTAATTATGTAGCTGCAGCAGTAAATAATGGTATCCTATCTGGCTTTGCAGATGGAACATTCCGTCCATCTCAAACGGTTACACGAGTAGAAATGAGTATTATGATTTCAAAAGCGTTCCAATTACAGCAGGGAACCTTAAATGTTACATCATTTAAAGATGTTAATAAGAAAATAGCGGGCTATGATGCTATTCAAAAAGTGGTTTCAAATGGGATAGCTCAAGGGTATGATGAAAAGACCTTTAAACCGTATGAAAAAATGAACCGTGCCACATATGTTGTTTTCTTATCAAGAGCCTATAATTCGAGTTTGAAAGTACAGTAATGAATCCTAAGAGGATGTCTCAAAGTTATGAGACATCCTCTTTTTGTTTAGATTGGAAAGTTGAACTGAATAGTAGCAAAGTTGAATCAAAAGCGTCGAAAGTTGAACGAACAAGTCAGGAAATTGAACCAAAAACACTTAAAGTTGAACCGATAAAATTCAAATCAAAATGTAATAATGACATGAGATTGATTTGAAAATGTTTTAATAGTATTTTAATATAACAAAAGTAAAAGAATTGTAATATAAGTGTAAAGTTACTATGCTGATGTCTTTGATAGAATAGTACATGTTGATTGAGGCGGAATTTAGCCTTATTTAAAGGTTTTAATAGATATATGATTTTATTTTGGAGGTTTACGATGAGGAAGTTATTCTACTTGGTGATGACAGCGACTCTTCTATTAATCATTATGCCAGTAAAAAGTGAAGCAGCGGCATACACAGGTGACGATGTTGTACGCATAGCAAACAAATATAAAGGTGTACCTTATGTTTTTGGAGGAACAACTCCAAAAGGATTTGATTGCTCAGGTTATTTAACTTACGTATTCAAGCAAGTAGGCGTTTCTTTGCCACGTACAGCTGAAGAGCAGTACAACAAGGTAGGAACGAAAGTAGATCGAAGTAACCTGCAACCAGGAGATTTAGTATTTTTTTCAAATACATATAAAAAAGGAATCTCTCACGCAGGAATCTATGTAGGAAACAATAACTTTATTAGTGCAGCATCTAGTAGTGGCGTTTCTGTAGCTAGCTTGAATAACTCCTATTGGAAACCAAAATACACAGGAGCAAAACGTGTTTTGTCTCCTAAGTTGCCAGAAGGTGAATTTGTAGACTTATCTGCTGATCACTTTGCATTCTCTGCTGTTAAAACATTAAGTACTCAAGGAGTTATTAGTGGATATAGCGATGGTAGCTTCCGCCCAACTTCATCTGTTACAAGAGGACAAGCAGCAGCGATTGTTAATAGAATCGTGAAACATACAGCACCAAGCTCTGTATCCTTTAAAGATGTATCCCCAAGCAATAACTTTGCTAAGGATATTGCAGCAATCAAACACCTTGGTATTATCAATGGATTTAAAGATGGTACATTTAGACCTAACGATACAATGACAAGAGGTCAAATGGCAGTGATCGTAAAAAATGCTTTCAAAATTAGTCATGCAAGTGCATCAAGCGAAAGCGCAAGTAAACTATATTCGGATGTAAGTCCTTCATATTGGGCCTACGATGCGATTGTAACGATGAATTTAATTGATCAAACAACTGGATTTAAAACAACTAAATTCCGTTCAGGAGATAAAGCGACAAGAGCAGATTTCTCTGCAGCTGTCTACAACGGAGTAAATGCTAAATAATGAAAAAGGCTGTCTCAATCGATTTGAGCAGCCTTTTTGTGAGAGTAATGAACTATTCTTTTTATTCACGACAATAAAATAATGGTTTATTAGCCGAAATGTCTTAATTGAGTCGCGATAAAAGAATGAACAACCATTCTTTTTTACTAGTAATCTAGATATATTTTTATATATAATGCTTTTTTTGCTAGAATACTAGTAGATACGTTCTATCATGCCGATATATAAGTAGAGCGTAAGTATGATATATGTCCTGATTGACAGATAGATGGGCAAGAAAAAGTTTGAAGGGAGTTTAAAATGAAAAAATTAGTTTCAATGCTTCTTAGTTTGGTGCTCCTCATTACTTTAATACCTGTTAAATCAGCATCAGCGGCTGATGATATTACAGGAATTGCTTTAGAAAAAGAAATGAGAGCAATGATAGAACAAGGTATTATTTCTGGCTATGGGAATGGTGTATATGCACCAGCTGAAAATGTAAGTCGAGGGCAATTTGCAACATTTATATATCGAGCTTTAAAATTACCTGCAGGTGAGCATAGGTTTGAGGATGTAGCTCCTAGTTCTTCGTTGGCTCTAGGAATTAATGCAGCCGCAGCCGCTAAAATTGTAAATGGTTATTCCAAAACAATTTTTAAACCTGAGGACAATATTACACGTAGCCAAATGGCGATTATGATTGATAATGCTTTTACATATTTGAAGATTAGTAAGAAAACAACGAATCTAATTTTTACTGATAATAAAGATATAGGTGCTTCCTCTAGTGCTGCGATTTCAAACATGGTGGGACATGGGATTATTTCTGGATTCAAAGATGGAGACGGAATTGCATTTAAACCACATAAAACAGCGACACGAGCTGAAGCTGCTGCTTTTATCTCCAGAATGCTAGATGTGAAGAAAAGCCAAGGTGGTAGTACGACGCCTGAACCAGATCCTGATCCAGCACCAGGTGAAGAAACAGGTGACTATAAAATTGGAACATTAGATTCTAATGGGAATATGACCACTAGTAGTAAATCCTATTCAACATTTACAAAAGCGGCTTCTGCTATTACAAATGCTAATTCCCAAGTTATCGTAAAAGGCGATAAAATTTTAAAAATGCAAAGTGGTATCGCTGTATCAAAACCTGGTACAGGAAAATCTACTACACCGATTTATGAATCAAACATGAAAACTCAAATTACATATATTAATAGTGGAAATGAGTTAGAGTATGTATCTTCTGATGAAGATAAAATTACGGTTAAATTAGCAGGTAAAACAGTATACGTAAGCCATGATGATGCTTATTTAATTCCAACTCAGCAAATGACTGGACGCTCGTATTATAGTGTCAATTCTGCAGGAGATTTGGTTTTCAACTTGTATAATCACAGTACGAAAAAAGTGTCTGCTACCAATGTAGTAGGTAAAGCACCTTCTAGCTTTAAGCAAGGGGTTAAGTATATCAGTATGGATGGAGCGAACTTTAAACTAGAAAGTGGAGCTTCAGCAGGCACATTCTATCAATATTTTAATATGTTACCGATGCGTACTAGTACGAAATATACGGCAGCAGAGCTTGAAAGTATCATAAAGAAAAAGCTTGCTGAAAGAGAAGCTCTTTATACGAAAAATCCAACGACATATGCACGTTACAAGGATGCGACGAAGAAAAGTAAGTTAATCGGTCTAGGTCAAATATTAAAAGACTTTGAGAGTAGTAAAGATCATAAGTTGAATGCTTTATTAATCTTAGGTTTAGCGATTAATGAAAGTGATTTTGGAATGAGTGCGCATGCACAGAACAATAACAATCTTTTCGGACTTTCTGTATATGATAGTGCACCTCTTGTAGGCGGGAAGTTCAATTCTGTACGAGATTGTGTTCGTGCCTTATCCAATGATTATTTAAATAAAAATTATATTCCTGCAACAGCTGCTTATGCTAACGGAGGAATGTTTGGAAATAAAGCTAGAGGTATTAATGTGAAATATGCATCTGATCCTTATTGGGGTCAAAAAAATGCGGGACATGCCTATACTCTAGACAAAGAGCTTGGTGGTAAAGATTTTGCAAATCAGTATGCTATCTATGAAACAACTACAGATAACTTAAATGTAAGATCTTCTGCGGGTACTACTTCAACCAACCTTTTATATACGTATAAAAAAGCAGGATTTCCAGTAGCTGTTGTTGCAACAGAAGGTTCATGGTACAAAATTCTTTCTGATAGTAGAGCAGATCAATTTGCTTATATCTCAACGAGCTATGCGAAGCAATTGCCAATAGCAAAATAGTACTATAGGTCATGAAGATAAAAGATGGAGAAAAATTTGTTTTCTCCATCTTTTTTGTATTCTTTTAGTAGCTGCAAAATAGGAGAGAATGAAAGTGAAAATTGGGCATGAATTGAGCTAGTTTGAAGCATAACTTTCCGAGAGAGAAACAAAAAACGAGAAAACGATTGTATTTACTTTAGTTAATTGACAAAATATTTTAAAATTTACTTGTGCATGAGAGTTATAGATTAATAGTAGATGGTATAATTTAGTATATCCGACATGGAAGGGAGTACAGTAATGAAGAAAATCGCGATATTTATTATGAGTATTTTGCTGATTGTTTCACTGTTACCAATTAATCAAACTTCTGCAGCTGGGCTAAATCAAGAATGGCAAAAAATGATTGATCAAGGTATCATCATTAAAAACGAAAAAGGAGTCTATCCTACCGCTACTGGGACTATAACAAGAGAAGAATTTGCAACATATATTAGTAATGCATTAAAACTACCAAGTGGTGTGAACCGATTCAGTGATGTGAATGCAAAATCCATTTATGCACCTGGTATTAATGCTGCAGCTAATGCAGGCATTGTTTTTGGAACAACTTCCAAAACTTTTTCACCTAAACAAAATATTACGAGAGAACAAATGTCATTAATGATGGACCGAGCAATGGACTATCTAAAAATCGAACGAAAAACCATTACACTAACTTTTAAAGATAATTATAATCTATCGTCACCAGCTACCAAGAAAGCAGTATCCAATATGGTAGCCTATAAGATTATACTTGGCTATACAACAAATGAATTTAAGCCAAAAGCAAATGCACAAAGAAACCAAGCAGCTGCATTTATAAATCGTTTGCTAAGTGTTGTTGGAAATGTGATACCAACTCCTGAGCCAGAACAGGATGTATACACTGTTGGAACCATCGATTCTACGGGGAAGATAACGCCTACTAATAAGATATATCAAACATTTGAAGAGGCTGAAAAAGAGTTTACTACTGCTTCGAATCAAGTAATCTCTTATAATGGCACAATTGTAAAAATGAACAAGGGGATTGTTGTAGCGAAAGCTAGCGGCACTAAAGAAACAGTTGTTTATACGACTGACCAGTTAAGGACCGTTAAGCTAGGTATGTCTCGTGGTTCGGATATGGAATACGTTTCTTCAGACGAGAAGAGTATCCGTGTTAATATAGCTGGACAGGACGGCTATGTGAAGTATTCTGAAGCGTATCTATTACCTGAAGTAGTAGATGAAAATAGAACGTATTATTCGGTAGATTCAAATAGTGAGATTTATTTAAATATTTATAATCGGGAAGATAAGAGATATGAAACAGTTTTATATGGGAAAGCACCGGCTAATTTTAGACCAAATGTTAAATATTCCAGCAGAGATGGTGTGAATTTTACAGCGGAAAATGGAACGACAATTACAACTATCTATCAATATTTTAACGTTCTACCATTTAGAACAGCCACAAATTATTCAGCAGATGAACTCGATAACATTATAAAGAGTGAACTTGCTGAAAGAGAGGCTTTATATAAGAAAGATCCAACTGGTTATTCAATATACAAAGATGCAACTAAAAATAGTAAACTGATTGGACTAGGGAAAACATTAAAAGAGTATGAACAGAAGAGTAAAGTAAATGCCTTTATGATATTGGCACAAGCAATTCATGAAAGCAAGTATGGTATGAGTGGGTTTGCTCAGAATAATAATAACTTATTTGGCTTACGTGCATACGATGGTACGGGTAGCGCTAATAAATACTCCACGCCTGAAGATAGTATCAAAGATTTAGTAGATAACTATTTGAATAAAAATTATATTCCGGCAAACGGAAAATTCGCCAATGGCCCAAATTTAGGAAATAAATATCGTGGAGTAAATGTTCTTTATGCAACAGACCCTTATTGGGGACAAAAAATTGCTGGGCATCTGTATAGATTAGATGAAAAAATGGGTGGTAAGGATTTTATTCATAATAATAATCCTTATACGCTTTATAAAGTCGTTTCGCCGACAAACAATTTAAATGTGCGTCAAGAACCAAGCATTAGTTCCACTAGAATATATCAATATAAAGTGATGGATTCTGTGATAGCATCTCTTTCCAGTGAAATGACTTCGGGTTATACGTGGCATAAAATCCTATCAGATAGTAATAATGAGAAATATGGCTATGTAGCCGAATTTGATCAAGATCAAAGATTAATAGAGCTATTAAATATAGCTAAATAATAATCAAGAACACCCATCAGCGTTATGCTTTTGGGTGTTTTTTAATAGAGTGAAAAAACTTATGTAATTATTTGAAAATTCAGGGATAATCACACATAGTTTTGTCTGTTTTTTAAATTTCCATTATTGAATAGGATAATTTTTGAGATTTTTATAGATTTATAAAAAAGTATAGTGATATGATAGTTATGAAAACATGATATGTTTTATCCTTCGGGGTCGGGTGAAAGTCCCAATCGACGGTGATGATATATGAATAG
>NZ_CABKRX010000058.1 GCF_902374955.1 Bacillus massilioanorexius | reverse complement strand
TTGGACAGCTTTTTTTATATTCTCTAATATCAAAGATATGAATTTATAAGAGAGATAACTGTCTCTTTTCGAAAAATATATCTAAAACATATCCTTTTTACATATAAATGAAGTAAGGACAAATCTTATAGAGATGTTTCATTGCTAAGAAATCGTTAAGTGTCTTAAGGTTTATCGACACTACTAATTAACAGTGTTATAATTGTATAGGATTACATAATTTGTTATATTTTGGTGTTTAAGAGGATTGAGCAATGGCTCAGGATTCTTTCGCATAAAGTGAGACTTCCATCAATAGAGATGAAAGAATCTCTATTAATGGTTAGTTGAACCAATCGGGTTCTTACTGGCCTTATTTTACTTAAACCTCCTTGTTTCTCCCAAACGTTAAATTGGGTATCTTAGCGCTAGTTTGAACGTGATAAATAGAAAATAAAACAAAGGGGGAGGGGCATGGAACTATTAAACTGGTATCAGAATAACTATCTGATTGTTTTTGTGTTTCTATGTCTAGGGATACTGTTACCAATTGTGGCACTCTTTTTGGGCAAGCTGTTAAGGCCTTATAAGCCAATAGCAGCAAAGTATACGACGTACGAAAGTGGAATGGAACCATTCCATGATTCGAGAATTCAATTTAACGTACGGTACTATATGTTTGCCTTATTATTTGTCATTTTTGATGTGGAAACGGTTTTTCTGTATCCATGGGCAGTAGCATATGAAAAGTTAGGGATTTTTGCGCTAATTGAAATGCTGATTTTTGTCTTCATGCTTTTAGTTGGTCTTATTTATGCTTGGAAAAAGAAGGTGTTAAAATGGACCTAAAATTAGATGGTATTTCAGCACATGAAATGGAAGAATTAAAACAAAATATTTTTTTAGCAACCTTAGAGCAAGTGAAGGGATGGGCAAGAAGTAATTCTTTGTGGCCAATGACATTTGGTCTAGCTTGTTGTGCTATTGAAATGATGGGTGTAGGTTCTTCCCATTACGATTTAGATAGATTTGGCTCGTTTTTCCGTACTTCACCTCGTCAATCTGATGTCATGATTGTTTCAGGAACTGTAACAAAGAAAATGGCACCTATTATTAGACGTTTATATGAGCAAATGCCAGAGCCAAAATGGGTAATTGCCATGGGATCATGTGCTACGGCTGGTGGACCTTATGTCAAATCATATAGTGTAGTAAAAGGTGTCGATCAAATTGTACCAGTAGATGTATATATCCCTGGCTGTCCACCAAATCCAGCAGCATTAATGTATGGAATAAATAAATTGCGTGAAAAAATTCGCTACGAGGCAAAAACCGGGAAGCAGGTGATGTAACGTGAGCGAAAGACAAGATAATCCTCATAAAGATGATAATAAAGAGATTGAAAAAGTCAAAGTAGATCCTAGTCATTCAAATCAATCATCGAATACAGACTCCATTGAACAAACAACAAAAATAGATTCTGAAAATAAAAACAAAGTAATAGATGATACATCAACAGAAAAAGCCAAAGCCTTAGCATTAGTCAAGGCCAAAGCAGTGGCAGCAGCGAAAGCGAAAGCGGCAGCGTTAGCGAAGCAGAAAGCCAAAGAGCAAGAGTCAGAAACAGAGGACTCAACAGATGAAAAAGCTAAAGCTCTAGCATTAGCTAAGGCCAAAGCAGCGGCAGC
>NZ_CABKRX010000057.1 GCF_902374955.1 Bacillus massilioanorexius | reverse complement strand
GCCTCTAAAGGACCTCGATTTATTAGGGCTCTTCTATATTTAAAAAAATCAACGTAATTACTTATTATGAGACCAACCTTCAACATCCCAAACTTTTGTTACCCAATCTTTATAGAAATCAGGTTCATGAGATACGAGGACAACCGTACCTTTGTATGCTTTTAAAGCACGTTGAAGTTCTTGTTTGGCATCAACATCTAAGTGATTAGTTGGTTCGTCAAATAAAACCCAATTGCTTTCTTCCATTAGCAATTTACATAGTCGAACTTTTGCTTGTTCTCCACCACTCAGTTGGTTAAGTGGACGAGAGATATGTTCATTTTTTAAACCACAGCGTGCAAGGGCAGCTCGTACTTGATGTTGATCCATGCCAGGATAAGCATTCCACACGTCTTCAATCGGTGTAATATTGCCAGCTTTTACTTCTTGTTCGAAATAGACAGGATATAAGAAGTCACCACGTGAAATATCACCACTCAGCGGAGGAATAACACCAAGAATGGTTTTAAGTAAAGTGGATTTCCCAACACCATTGCAGCCGACAATCGCAATTTTATCTCCACGTTCGATAGTCATCGACATTTTGGGTAGAAGAGGATGGTCATAACCGATTTCAAAATCTTTTCCTTCGAATACCCAGCGACTGCTTCCACGAGCCTCTTTGAATTCAAATGTTGGTTTGGCAGCTGTTTCCGGTCGATCAATTCGTTCCATACGATCAAGTTGTTTTTGACGGCTTTTTGCACGGCCAGTCGTTGAGAAACGGGCCTTATTTTTAGCAATAAATTCTTCTTGCTTTTTAATGTATTCCTTTTGCTTTTCATACGCGTTAATATGTTGATTTTTATGAAGCTCAGCTAACTCCAAAAACTTTTCATAAGTAGCTGTATAGCGAGTTAACTTAGCAAATTCTAAATGAAAGATAACATCCGTTGCAGCATTCATAAACTCCGTATCATGTGAAATTAATATAAAAGCATGAGGATATTCTTTTAAATATTTCGTTAACCATGTAATATGTTCTTCATCTAAATAGTTGGTAGGCTCATCAAGAAGAAGAACTTGAGGTTGTTCAAGCAATAATTTTGTTAATAAAACTTTTGTACGCTGACCGCCACTTAGTGCAGAGACGTCTCGATCTAAACCGATTGCATCTAAACCAAGTCCTCGTGCGGCATCTTCAATTTTTAAATCAAGTGAATAAAAACCACCTGCATCCAATTTATCTTGAAGTTCAGCCATTCTTTCTAGCAATTCTTCTAATTCTTCTGGAGATGCTTCTCCCATCTTACCTGTTACTTCGTTTAATTCCGCTTCCACATCAAAAAGGTCTTTGAAAGCTTCTTGTAAAACATTTCGTATTGTTTTACCTGGTGTAAGATTTGTATGTTGATCTAAGTAGCCATAAACTACACCCGGTGTCCATTGGACTTTACCGCTATCATACATTGTTTGACCAGTAATGATGTTCATCATTGTTGATTTTCCTACACCGTTCGCACCTACAAGACCAACATGTTCATTATTTAATTGAAAAGAAACTTCTTTAAATAGCATTCGATCGCCAAAACTATGAGTCAATTTTTCTACATTTAACAAGCTCATTTATTTTTTCAACTCCTGAAATTATCGTTGCACATATTGTATTATTGTATTCGAGTTTATAAATCGATGTAAAGTGAAAAACGACAGTAGTCGATTTTAATTAGGATAAAATTATGGAAATACTTTTTATATGATGCTTGGAGAATTGAGAATGAAAAACTCCTTTCCTATAGTGGAAAGGAGTTTTTCATTCATCTTAAATTATTTTATTTATCAAATTTCATTCCTTTTAATAAATCAGCAAAGGGATTATTTATTGGTTCAGCCTCTTTTTCTTGTTGTTTTAAATACTTCTGAACGGTTCGCTTATCCACTTTTCCTCTAGATTCATTTTTACGTCTTGCTTCAAAAGCAGATAGTTTTTCACGATACCCACATTTACATGCGAAGATTTGTCCTTTTCCTTCACCACGTAATTCCATTTTCTTTCTACACTGCGGACAACGAGCATTTGTCACACGTGATACATTTTTTCGATGACCACATTCACGGTCTTGGCAAACAAGCATTTTTCCTTTTTTTCCATTAACCTCAAGCATTGGCTTACCACAATCAGGACAAGATTTTGTTGAGATATTATCGTGCTTATATTTTTTATTGCTTGCTTTAATTTCGGACACAATTTCTTTAGTATGTTTTTTCATTTCATTAATGAAAACATCTTTTTTTAGCTTACCTTTCGCAATGAGTTCAAGCTTTTGCTCCCATTCGGCTGTTGTTGCAGGGGAACGTAATTCTTCTGGTACTAAATCAAGTAACTGGCGTCCTTTAGAGGTTATATAGATTTCTTTTCCACCACGTTTTTCGATTAAGAACGAATTAAATAATTTATCAATAATATCAGCACGAGTGGCCACTGTACCAAGCCCACCAGTGGATTTTAATGTATCTGCCAACTTTTTGTCATTCGTTTCCATGTACTTTGTAGGATTTTCCATTGCCGATAGTAAAGTAGCTTCTGTAAATCGCGCAGGTGGCTTTGTTTGCCCTGAAGTTTGAGCGATTAATTTTGTTTTTAAGACTTCATCTTTTTCAAGATGAGGTAATAATTGCTCTTTTACATCATCCGTTGATTCCTCATCATCGAAACGGTTTTCATATACTTCTTTCCACCCAGCATTTTTTACTGATTTGCCTTTAGCGATGAACTTTTCATCACCGACTTTTGCTTGTATTATTAACTGCTCGTATTCAAAAGCAGGGTATAGTACAGCTAAGAAACGCTTTACGACCAGATCATAAATTTTACGTTCTTTATCTGTAAAAGCTGAGAAGTTCACATAGCCTTCCGTTGGAATGATAGCATGGTGATCACTGACTTTTCTATCATCTACAAAGGCTTTTGTTGCTTTAATCGGCTTTGTTAATACTTTATTAGCAAGAGAACGGTATTCCCCTATACCGCATGCTTTTAAACGTTCAGGAAGTGTACTAACAATGTCTGAAGATAAATAACGTGAGTCTGTACGAGGATATGTTAGCACTTTATGTTGTTCATACAGTTTTTGCATGATATTTAGTGTTTCTTTAGCAGAATAACCAAAAATTTTATTGGCGTCCCGCTGTAACTCAGTTAAATCATATAGAGCAGGCGAGAATGATTTCTTTGCTTTTCGATCAACAGAAACAATAATCGCATCTTTACGTCCAAGTGATTTTACGATTGCATCGACTTTTTCTTTATTAAAACTACGGCTATTACCATTTGCGTCTTGCCAAGTTAGTTTAAGTCCTTCTGTTTGAGCCTCAATTCCATAATACGTTACAGGTTTGAAATTCTTAATTTCATTTTCACGGGCTGCAACCATTGCGACTGTAGGTGTTTGCACACGTCCGCAGTTTAATTGAGCATTAAATTTTGTTGTTAAGGCACGAGTTGCATTTAAACCGATATACCAATCAGCTTCTGAACGTGCTACCGCTGAAGCATATAGGTTTTCATAGGCTTTTCCAGGTTTTAAATTATTAAATCCATCCTTAATAGCTTTATCTGTTACAGAAGAAATCCACAGTCGCTTGATAGGTTTGTGAACTTTCGCTTTATCAATTATCCAACGTGCAACTAATTCTCCTTCGCGTCCTGCATCAGTAGCTATAATTATTTCATTTACATCACTGCGATTTAATTGTGCCTTTACAGCATTGAACTGCTTTCCAGTTTGTTTCATGACAACTAATTTCATGCGTTCTGGAAGCATTGGAAGGTCTTCTAAATTCCATGTTTTATATTTATTATCATATACTTCAGGATCCGCTAGTGTTACTAAATGTCCTAGCGCCCAAGTGATGATATAGTTATTACCCTCTAAAAATCCATTTCCTTTCTTTGTACATTTCAAAACATTTGCAATATCTCGTGCAACAGAAGGTTTCTCAGCAATTACTACACTTTTTGCCATTTTTTCGAACTCCTTTACTAGCTATGTACCGTTTAATATACCATAGTTTCAATGAGGAAATGACTTATCGACTTCTAGTTAGCATCAAAACTATATATGGAAGCCAGTAATTGGTGAACAATTATTTTTATATAGTATTTCTTGTTGCAAGAGGAGATAGCTTATTTAATAGCTTGATTGACAACTTCATCTAATGCTTTTTTGAATATTTTTGGTGGTTCTGTCATGGCGCATACAATAAATCATACTCGTAAGCAGACGAAGAAATGGAAATACTTATAACTGTTCTATCCACCATAATCTTAGTATGAATAATTCCACTCATGGATTATATAATTCATACGTTTTTAGTATTATAATTTTAATTGATTAGAAGCAATTAGCATGGTTTGTTTTTTACTTTGGTTTTGGTTATATGTATACATAAGTAGAGGTTTAAAGAGTAAAAGGTTATCGTAACCAAGAGATGAACAGAGAGAAAAGTTAGTTTTATCCAATATCTAGATTTAACTAAAGCTGAATCAATAAGAGGAGGATTGCATGTCATGGCAAAAGGTAAAACAAATGCAATGCGGATTTTAGATAGTGCTAAAATTCCCTATGAAATGATGTCCTATGAAGTGAAAGATGGAAAAATTGATGGGGTATCTGTTGCTAATAAGATTGGGAGAAATCCAGAAATCGTTTATAAAACCTTAGTTGCGCAGGGGACTAGTAAAAATGTATATGTATTTGTAATCCCTGTGGAAGAAGAATTAAATTTGAAAAAAGCAGCTTCAGTAGCCGGTGAAAAGAAGGTTGAAATGGTAGCAGTAAAGGATATTCAAAAATTAACTGGATATATTAGAGGAGGTTGCTCTCCGGTTGGTATGAGCAAAAAATATCCAACTTTTATTCAAGAAGATGCCTTAGGTCAGGAAACCATTATTGTTAGTGGTGGTAAAATAGGTATGCAAATTGAAATAGAAGCGGAACAATTAGCTCATATTCTTATAGCAAAATTCGTTGATATTGTTCATTAAGGAATGAAGTGGGAGGCTGTTTCGAAAAGAAACAGCCTCTTTTTTATGATGTTGAACTTTTTTAAATAGTTCTAAAGAATATGGGGATTACCCAAAAGGACCGGTGTCGTTTTTTCTTATTAGGCATTCACCTAAAAAAGTGAGCGCTCATATATTGATGTGAGAGGATATATATCTTTGAAAAAAGGAGTGCTTGGTATTGAAGGAGCGTATACTTCATTATTTTGCGGCGGGGAATACAGCAAGAGGTTTTCATAGTCTTTATCAATCAAATTTAGTTGATTTGCAAAAGCTTTTTATATTAATTGGAGCACCAGATACTAGTAAATCTAATTTGATGAAAGAAATAGGACGGAGGTATGAAAATCAAGATTATTCGTTGGAATATATTCATAGTGCATCGAATCATGATGTATTAGAAGGACTAATTATTAAGGAATTAGCGGTAGGCATTGTATCTGAAAATGGATTACAAGCTAAAGATTTAAATGGATTACAAGCTAAAGAAGTATATATAAGCTTAGGGGAAGCAAAGGATATGAAGTCAATCGTATCACAAAAGGAAATGATTGAGTCGCTATCAAATAAAAGATTACAAGCTAATCAATTAGCCTATGATACTTTTGCGGAAGCGTTAAGTATTCATGACGAGTGGGAAGCGATCTTTATCGACAACATGGATTTCGATAAAGCAAATGATCTGACAGATGAGTTGATAGGTCTTTTATTTGAAAATCGTTTTTTAAAGCATGGTACGAGTAAGGTATACCATCGTTATTTAGGTGCGGCAACTCCTAAAGGTGCGATTGATTTTGTCCCCAATCTGACAGCTGATATTCATAATCGATATTTTGTAAAAGGACGCCCTGGTTCTGGAAAATCAACAATGTTAAAAAAGATTGCTGAACAAGCAGAAGAAAGAGGATATACTGTTGAAATCTATCATTGTGGTTTTGATCCACATAGTTTAGATATGGTTATTGTTCGAGAGTTGGATTTTGCTATTTTTGATAGTACAGCTCCTCATGAGTATTTTCCAACTCGTAATGGAGATCGAATAATAGATGTTTATGAACGCTGTATAACCCCTAATACAGATGAGGACTATAGTCTAGATATCGAAAACGTGGCACAACGCTATCGGGCTAAAATGAATGAAGCAACTGCGCACTTAGCTTTAGGGAAATCGTTGGGGAATGAAATTGAAAAAATATATTGTTCCTGTATAGATTTGCGGAAAATGAAATCTATTGAAGAAGCTATTGTGGATGCCATCGAGGAATAGCAAATGAAAAAATACCCCTTCTCCGAATCCATAAAATGAGTTGGAGAAGGGGTATTGACTGTCTAAAGATAACGGAAAGGCGCTGTTTGGGTGGATTAAAGAGATAACTAAATTAAAAAATAAGATGTGCGATACCTACTATGATTGGCAATGTTATCACCGTACGTAATAAGAAAATAACAACGAGATCTTTAAAGTTTACTGGAATCTTTGAACCTAATAATAGGCCACCAACCTCGGACATGTAAATAAGTTGAGTTACTGATAAAGTAGCTATCACAAAGCGAGTTAGATCACTTTCAATTCCAGAAGCTAGTACAGATGGTAAAAACATATCAGCAAAACCAATTAAGATCGTTTGCGAAGCAGCTGTTGCTTCCGGAATCTGTAGCATTTCTAATATAGGGATAAATGGGATGCCGAGCCATTGAAAGACTGGAGTATATGTTGCGATAATTAAGGCAAGTGTACCCATTGCCATTACAACTGGTGCAACTCCCATCCATAGATCTAGAACATTTCGTCCTCCATCCACTAGAAAATCTTTTATATTTTTGTTTTTCTCAGCACGTTCCACAGCAAGCTTAATACCCCATGTTAGTGGATTATAGCCTTCTGGAGTAACTTCTTCATCATCATGATGATTATTCACATGGTACGTATCAGGTTTTCTAGATAATGGTGGAATTCTTGGCATAATAATAGCTGCTACTAAGCCGGATAATAATACAGTTAAATAAAATGGAATAAAAAGATACTCTAAATCTACTTGAGAAATAATTACTAAGCTGAATGTTATAGAAACGACTGAGAATGTAGTTCCAATAATAGCCGCTTCTCTTTTTGTATAGTAGCCTTCCTCATATTGCTTACTCGTTAATAATACTCCGATTGTTCCATCTCCTAACCAAGAAGCTGCACAACCGATAGAAGAGCGTCCAGGAAGTTTAAAGAGAGGACGCATTACTTTCATTAATAAAGCTCCAAATAGCTCTAATAATCCAAAGTTGAGTAATAGAGGTAATAATAAACCTGCAAAGAAGAATACTGTAAATAAAGTAGGTAATAGACTAAATAGTAATGTGCCACCAGTGTCTTCAGACCAAATCCATTCAGGGCCGATTTTGAAAAGGACACAAAGAGCGAAAATGGCTCCAATAATTCTTGTAATAAACCAGAATAAGTTCACTTCAAATAAAGAAATAAAAAAAGGACTTTTCTTTAAAAAAGGTATATTAAAATACTTAGCGGCTACAGTACCAATAACAGCAAGTATAATAATAATCGTCATAATGTACGGAATCGAATCACCCAATATGTCTTTGAAAGTACTAGAGAGGATAGCGATTGGAATGGTGATATTTCCTTTATAGGAAACAGGCGTAATGAATAATAAAATTCCAATAAGAGAAGGAATTATAAATAGTAATATAGAAGAAAATTTATATGTGCTTTTCATCTTGTTCCCCTTAAATAAATGATATAGATAATTAATATATATACATTTTAATGCATAATAATTAAAAAATCTATTAGTATTTTAAAATAATTTTTCGATGATTATTCGGAAATGTTATTAGTAAATGTTTTATCTTTTATGTAAAACATTATGTCGTTATTTCTTATTTAATATGTATATAAGACAAGTATATTTTTAATGTGTATAATAACTTTGCTAGGGTTATTTATTATTTAGGCATAATAAAAAGTAAGAGAGGCGTTTTTATGGAAAGAATAAAAATGGCTGATGACCTTGAATTTTCAAGAATTATTCATGGACATTGGAGGCTAATGGATTGGGGTTATAGTAATCAACAGGTACTACAATTACTAGAAGAGTGCTTAGATTTAGGCATTACAACAATTGATACAGCAGATATATATGGCAATTATTCATGTGAGGCTGGCTTGGGAAATGCATTAGCATTAAAACCAGAAATAAGAGAAAAATTGGAGATTGTCACGAAATGCGGAATTAAATTAACAAGTAGAGAAGATGTATTATTAAATCATTATGATAGCAGTAAGGAGCATATTATTTCTAGCGTAGAAACGTCACTTCATAATCTTCAAACGGATTATATTGATGTATTATTAATTCATAGACCAGATGTGTTAACAAATCCTGAAGAAGTAGCAGAAGCTTTTAGTCTTTTACAAAAACAAGGGAAAGTAAAGCACTTTGGTGTATCTAATTATTCTCCTTCGCAAGTAAGTATGCTACAAGCTTTTTTACCGTACCCACTTGTAACGAATCAAGTTGAATTATCGCCATTAGTAAGAGATCAATTCGAAAATGGAACGCTTGATCAAGCAATTGAAAGAAAGATGCCACCAATGGCATGGTCTCCATTAGCGGGAGGAGCCGTTTTCCATAGTGAAGATGAAAGATCCCTTCGTGTCCGAAAAGTATTACATAAAATTGCAGATGAAATTGGAGCAGACAGTATCGATCAAGTAGTTTATGCTTGGTTATTGATGCATCCAGCAGATATTATGCCAATAGTTGGTTCAGGAAAAATAGAACGCATTAAAAATGCTGTTAATGCGCTAGATTTAAGGATGAATAGGGAACAATGGTATGAAATTTGGGTTGCATCAAGAGGCAAAAACGTTGATTAAGTATAAAAAGCAGATTAGTTAATCATAAGAAATAGGATGTGTTATAAGTGATTAAATGTATAGCAATAGATATGGATGGAACGTTGTTAAATAAAAATGAAAAAGTGAGTCAGGCGAATGAACAGGCGTTTAAGCGTGCACAGGAGCAAGGTGTAGAAGTGGTTGTAGCAACAGGTCGCCCATACATTGAAGCTCGTCATGCATTAGATGAAGCGAATATTACATGTTCCCTTATTTCTATAAATGGTGCTGTAATTTGGAATGAAAAGGGAGAGAAAATAGCATCTAATCCAATGCTGAAAAGTGATGTTAGCAAAGCTCAAAAAATTTTAGAGGATGCTTCTATTTATTTTGAGTTATTTACAAGTAAAGGTCGATTTACGAAAAAACGTAGTGTTTCAATCGCCATTATAATGGATATTTTAAAGTCAGCCTTTCCAAACGAAGATCCAGCCAATTTGGAAAAGCAAGTAAATGAACATTTCGAAATGGGTCATATTCATGAAATTGACAATTATGAAGAACTTATCAATGATGACGAAGTAGAATTGTACAAAATGTTAGCATTTTCTCATGAGCTTAATCAGCTTGGAAAATCTGGTGAAGAAATAAAGTCAACAACAACTTTAGTTGTTAGTTCATCTGGAGTAGGAAATCTGGAAATAACTAGCTTTGATGCGCAAAAAGGTGAAGCGCTAGAAAAGTTTGTTGCTGAAAAGAACATTTCATTAAGCGAAACAATGGCTATTGGAGATAGTTATAATGATTGGTCAATGTTTGAAAAAGCAGGAAAAGCTGTAGCGATGGGAAATGCACCATTAGACATTCAGGAATTTTGTGATGAAGTTACATTAACAAACGCTGAAGATGGCGTAGCACATGCTATTCTTAAAGCGATTTCCAATAAATAAGCAATAAGTGACAAAGTCAAGAAACATCAGTGAGAGCTCAAAGGAACTAGGCACTCTTACTGGTGTTTCTTTTTTAATTTTATCGACCAGCTAGTAAAGAGTTGGGTCAGACATCTAGGTTTTAAAAAATAACAAAGGGGAATGGTAATGAATTTATCGAAGCAATGTTTAATGTTTTTTCTTATCTTGATATTGGTTGGTTGTAATAAGGCAGAAACAGAATCAAAAGATCAAGGAATAACAGATACGGAAACCACTAGCAAGCCGTTAGATGAAATGACAGTAGTAGCAGAAAAACTAGATATTCCATGGTCCATTCAAAAGGAAGAAGATACGTTTTACATTAGTGAACGTAATGGTACGATTGCTGTGATTGAGAATGGAAAAAGTCATCGAGAAAATATATTGCTAAAGAAAGTATTATCATCACAACCAGAAGCAGGTCTTTTAGGTTTTGTGTTAAGCTCTGATTTTAAGCAATCTCAACAAGCTTTTGCCTATTATACGTATGATCAAGAAGGAGAATCGTTTAACCGAATAATTGTTTTAAAGAGAGAAAATCATAGATGGAAAGAAATAAGAACTTTATTAGATAAAATTCCAAGTGGGCAATATCATCATGGAGGGCGTATGAAAATAGGTCATGATCATAAGTTGTATATCACAGTTGGAGATGCTTTGAACGAAGAGCGAGCACAAAATATAAGCTCTTTAAATGGGAAAATTCTTCGAATGAAGCTAGATGGCACAATACCAGAAGATAATCCTTTTCCTAATTCTTATGTATATAGCTATGGACATAGAAACTCACAAGGACTTGTATGGAATGAAAACGGTCAGCTTTATAGTAGTGAACATGGACCTTCGGCTCATGATGAAATTAATCTTATTACACCAGGTAATAATTATGGATGGCCTATTATAAAAGGAGATGAAGCAAAAACAAACATGCAAAATCCACTTATACATTCAGGAAAGGATACATGGGCTCCTTCTGGAATAGCTTATTATAAAAAAAATCTTTATATAGCAATGCTAAGAGGGGAGTCTGTAAAAAGATTCGATATCCAATCGAAAGTTATGCATAATGTCGTAACAGGTGTTGGACGAATTCGAGATGTTTTCATTGAAGGAGACTATTTGTATTTTATAACCAATAATACAGATGGGAGAGGCGTACCTAAGCCAGAAGATGATAAATTATATATGATAAAGCTATCTGAAACATCTTAAAACTTCGGTATATGGGTTGAACGAAAAGAATATAAAAAAAGCCACTCATCTAGGAGTGGCTAATAAAGGGGATACTATGGAAAGTTCATCACATCTATAGTATCTCCAAATCTTTTATAAGATATACATTCTATATGATAAAATCAATCTTCCCATTTATAGGTCCAGAACTTTTCGGTATTCACTCTTTCTAGGATGGCTGGATCTTTTTGTTTAAGTAGCTGATCCCATTCAGCCATCATATATTGTGTTTGAGAACTATGAGCTTTCATCGCTCCAATTTTAATATCTTGATAAGCACTTACATCATGAATAATATCTGGAGCCCCTAAATCTGCCTCGCTATTGTGTGCAAAGGCGCAAGCATACAATTTAGGGCGGTCTTCTTTTGCAATTCTACCTAAAGCTTTTACAACAGCTCTTCCTGTAGCTTCATGATCAGGATGAACACTATAACCAGGGTAGAAGGAAATAGCGAGTGTAGGTTGTAATTCTTTTATAGCTGAGGAGATTATATTAATGAGAAATTCTTCATCTTCAAATTCTACTGTTTTATCTCGTAAACCCATCATACGTAAATCAGAAATACCCATTACGTCTGCAGCTTTTTTTAGCTCTTTTTTTCGAATTAAAGGAAGAGATTCACGTGTCGCAAAGGGTGGAATCCCTAAATTTCTTCCCATTTCACCTAAAGTTAAACAAATATAAGTTACGGGTGTTCCTGTTTGTGTAAAGCTCGCGATTGTACCAGATACACCAAATGCCTCATCATCGGGATGAGGAAATACAACAAGTACGTGTTTTTCCTGATTCAAAATGAAACTCTCCTTTCTAGTCTAATGTATTATTCAAATGGAGTCATACTAATTTGTAAAGCAACAGCTAGCTTTCCAGTCTCATCAAGTCCAGCTAGAAGTAATCGATTATGTTCATCAATTTGATAATGATTTAATCCTTCCGCGTAAACCCAGCCTATAGGAAGCTTTAATCCAACACGATAAGGTCCATCTCCCATTATTTTTCCGTGGTCATATTGAACAAGAGCGTTTCGTATATAAGCTCCCGCTGAATAAGTACCTCCACCGAAATGGGAAGCATAGGCTCCGTTTGTAGTTTCTAGATGTACATAAACATGTTTTTGTTGAAAAGAATCAATGGCTTCTTGTACAACAGACGGTATGATTGGCTTCATAACAGCTCCTCCTCTTTAAATGAATTATTATATTTGAATGGAATGATGTCTTTCAAAATAATCTGTTTACACTATCTTACTAAAAGAAAGCAGAGAATGCGAAGAGAATACCTTCTTTTTTAGTAAAAAGATTAATCAAATGCTTCCTTTTAAGTGAAATAAAAAAGAGAAAAGGACTAACTGCTACATTAGTCCTTACACATTACAGGATGTTATTTGTTTTTGTTAGCTCCATATAATTTATATGCTCCGTGCATAGTTGGACCAACATATTCGTTTAATTTCCAAGAATGGCGAATCGCTTCGGTGATAAAATCTTTAGCTACAGAAATCGCTTCTTTAACAGAAGCTCCTTTAGCTAATTCAGCTGTAATAGCAGCAGCAAAGGTACAGCCCGCACCGTGAGTATATGAAGTTGGAATCAGATCATTTTCAATAATTGTATGTTCTTTTCCGTCATATACTAGGTCGATTGCTTTTTCAATACCATGTAGCTTACTTCCGCCTTTTACCACTACATATTGGACACCTAGTGCATGGATTTTTTCAGCAGCTTTTTTCATTTGATCAACAGTAGTGATCGTTTGCATACCTGCTAGCTGGGATGCTTCGAATAAGTTAGGTGTTGTAACAGTCGCAAGAGGAAGTAAGGCTTCTCTATAGGCTATTGTATGTTCAGGGAATAAAACTTCATCTTCCCCTTTACACACCATAACAGGATCAATGACTACTTTCTTTATATCGTACTCTTTAATTTTTCTAGCAGCTAACTCGATAATCTCAACAGAGCCAAGCATACCCGTTTTAAGAGCGTCAACATCAACTGAAAGAATGGTTTCAAGTTGAGCTTCAACTACATCAGTATTTTGTGGAAAAACTTGATGACGCCAATGGTCCTTTGGATCCATGGCTACAATTGTTGTTAATGCAGTCATTCCATAAACACCTAGTTCTTGAAAGGTTTTGAGATCGGCTTGAATCCCTGCACCGCCACTAGAGTCAGAACCTGCAATTGTTAAAGCTTTTTTCATTGTCATGTGAACCCTCCTAATAAGTACGTGAATCTATGTAAATAATTTTCATGATCTCTTTTAGATTATAATACCCTTAATTTTATTTACAAGAAATAAAAATGTAATTTTCAAAAAACGGTAACGCTAAGGGAAATATAAAAAAAAGCAATGCGATGTCCATATGGACACTGCATTGCTTTATTTAAAAAGAAAAGAGGGGGCAATAGTGGATAAGCTTATTTTTCAGCAATGACGACTACTTTACCAAAATCCAATTCTTGCTCGTATTTATTGGCTTCATTTTCTGTTAGTCCTAAACTTTCCATCTTAGCGCGCAATTCATCGCCACGTGATCTAAACATATTACCGAGATTGTCTAAAACGCCTTGTTCTTGAATCCCAACCTTTTCAGTTTCTGTAATTTCAGTAAGGTGTTTAGAACGATCTTTATCGTGAGCAAAAATATAAATGTCCTCTTTTGTATAACCTGTAGCAGTTAAAACCTCAATTTTTTCCTTTGCTTGAACTCCATTTTCTACAACGTGTACTTGATACATAAATATTCCTCCTCGGTTTTTGGTATTTATGTTGAATCTGTGTTGTTTGTAAGTTATACGTTATATAACCTCATTTATAAGGTTTGAAACATATAAATGTTGAAAAATACAAAAAAACTTACATCTACTGCAAATAAAGCTACAATAAAAATAACGACTATGTAAGAGAAAGCTAGGGGATAACATGATTATATTAGATAGCGTGCATTCATCTTGGAAACCTTTTTTAACTGAAGAAATCATACAAGAAATAAGAGAAATTGAAAGGGAAATTGGCGATAACTATAATCCGATTAATCCAGATAATATTTTACGCTTTCTATCAGTGGATTTGCATAAAGTAAAGGTGGTTTGGTTAGGTCAAGATGTCTATCCAATGAAGGGAGCAGCTACAGGAAGATCTTTTGAAGTAGGAGGATTAGAAAGTTGGGTTGGCCCTTTTCGCCAAGTATCGCTAAAGAATATCATTCGTTTATTGCATAAAAATTATCATAATATTCATCACTACGACGAAATAAAGAGCTATGAGGAGATAAAGAAGGAAATTAAAGCAGGAACTTTTCCCATTAAACCACCACATCAATGGTTTGATTATTTAGAAGAGCAAGGGGTGTTGTTTTTAAATACTTCTTTTACATGTGAAATTGGTAAACCAAATAGTCACAAAAAAATATGGGAGCATTTTTCTAAACAAGTTTTAACCTATATATCAAAAGAAAATCCTCAGATTAAATGGTTTTTATGGGGAAAAGAAGCAATATCTAATAAAGAGTATATTCAACAAGGAGAATTTTTTGAAAGTAGGCATCCAATGATGTGTAGCGTGAAATATGAGGATGATTTTTTGAAATTCAAAGGATTTGAACAATCTAAAGATTATATTAAATGGATTTGAATCATAAATCGACATTGTTTCACGTGAAACAACATTTTTCTACAAAGACATATCCATGCAAATAGGGAGATGAAGGTTAGACCAATGAAAGTAAATTGCATAAAGTGTAAGCATTATTTTGTAACATGGGATGTTACCGCTCCTAAAGGTTGTAAGGCTTTTAATTTTAAAGCTACTAAAATACCTTCTTTAATAGTATTACAATCTTCTGGACAAGCTTGTTTGAAATATGAACCGAAATTTCGATAGTGTATCGAGATTGTTGATTGATAGCTTGAATATGTTAGAATGAAGGAAAAACTACACTAGAGGTATATAGAATGAGTATTTCATCCGATAAAGTGTTGAATAAAATGGAAGAATTAATTCACAAAGCAAAAGTAGCAGAAACCTTAGAGCAAAAGAAAAGCTATGCAACAGCCATAAAAGCTTTATGTGAATTGTTATCTGAAGAAGAGACCATACAACCAATTAGCGAAGTAGTCTCTTCACAAAGACAAACGATGTCACCCCAAGCATCTGTGGCTGAAGTAGCTTCGCAAAAGCCGATGTCTATCGAAGAAGCCAATGGAACTTCATTATTAGATTTTTAAGTGAACATGTTGTTATACAAAAGCCTTACATCTATATCTATTGGATGTAAGGCTTTTTAATTGTTCTAGCAAAGAGCCCGATTGATATTTATACCATGCTATAATATACACGCTATTTAAGATATGAGAAATCAGGATGAACAGAAAGGTAGGTTGAACCATGACGGAATCACTGATTACAAAAAAGGCTATTTCACAGGCACTTGTTGATTTATGTGCTCATAAACGATTTGATAAAATAAGCATTGCTGATATAACGAATAAATGTGGCTTGAAACGTCAAACATTTTATTATCATTTTACAGATAAATATGATTTGCTAGAGTGGATATATAGACAAGATGCTCTTTTATATTTATCAGATGATATTAGTCTAGAAAATTGGAATCAACATGTTTTAAAAATGCTACAGCAAATACAAACAAATGGATCGTTTTATCATACTACCGTCAAATTTGATCAAAACATTCTAACGGGATGCTTTTCAGAGATGACGAATAAATTATTTCATGAATTATTTGAGCGTCTTGATGAACATAATCAAGTATGCTTGAAAGATCGAGAATTTTATTCTCGCTTTTTTTCGTATGGGTGTAGTGGAGTACTTTTGAAATGGATATTTGACGAATATACAGAATCGGCGGAAGAAATCGCTAAACAAATGGTTCGCCTTGCAAAAGATACGCAATTTTTGGTCTCACAATTGTAGACTAACTAGACAATTCCTCCAATTTGTCAAAAAAATTGACAGATAACATAAACTGTTTAGATTACTTTTTCAAATAAGCGGTATAGTACCTATACAACAAATTTGGAGGAGGATTATTCATGAAAAAAAGAGATATAGGAGTCATTGCAGCGGGAACAGCTATCGGAGCAGCTTTTGCTGTTAAGAAAGTGAATGAGCGTAAACATAAAAATAAACAACGTCTCGTAGATGAAGATATTCAATCTCGAAATTATGGAAACAAACAAGTCTATTTTATTGGTGGAGGGATTGCAAGTCTGGCTGGTGCAGCCTATTTAATACGTGATGCTCATTTTAAAGGTGAAAATATCCACATCATCGAAGGCATGGATATCCTAGGTGGTAGCAATGACGGAGCAGGCAGTGGAGAAAAAGGATTTGTTTGTCGTGGTGGACGAATGTTAAATGAAGAAACATATGAAAACTTCTGGGATCTGTTTAGTAGTATTCCTTCGCTTGAGATGCCAGAGCAAAGTGTAACAGAAGAAATCCTTAATTTTGATCATTTGCATCCAACGCATGCACAAGCAAGATTAGTAGATAAAAATTGTAAAATAATAGATGCACACTCCATGGGGTTTAATAATAGTGATCGACTTGCGATGACCCGTTTATTAGCAACTCCAGAAGAAAAGTTAGATGATATGACTATTCAAGATTGGTTTGATTCACACTTTTTTGAAACCAACTTTTGGTTTATGTGGCAAACCACTTTTGCCTTTCAAAAATGGAGTAGCTTGTTTGAATTTAGACGTTATATGAATCGAATGATGCTAGAGTTTAGTCGAATAGATACGTTAGAAGGGGTTACAAGAACACGTTATAATCAATATGAAAGCTTAATCTTACCTCTTAAAGCCTTTTTGGATTGTCATCATGTCGATTTTACAATTAATAAAGTAGTTACAGATATCGATTTTAAAGAGGGGGATAGCATTACAGCCACAGTTCTACATTTGTTCGACGAAGAAACAATCGTCCTTGGAGAAGAGGATGTTGTATTTATGACAAATGCTTGTATGACAGATAGTGCAACACTAGGTGATTTACATACTCCTGCACCTCAACCTGAAGAACGACCAATTTCTGGTGAGCTTTGGTATAAGATTGCTCAGAAAAAGCCGCAACTTGGTAATCCAGAACCTTTCTTCGGTCATGAGAATCAAACAAATTGGCAGAGCTTTACGGTAACTTGTCGTGGAGATAGATTATTAAAACGTATAGAACGCTTTACTGGAAATATTCCAGGTAGTGGAGCATTAATGACATTCAAAGATTCAAATTGGTTGATGAGCACAGTTGTAGCTGCTCAACCGCACTTTAAAGCGCAAGATGCCAATACAACTATATTTTGGGGTTATGGCTTATATCCAAATCGAATAGGTGACTATGTAAAAAAACCAATGAAAGAATGTACAGGTGAAGAAATTCTATATGAATTAATATGCCATTTAAAATGGGCAGACGATTGGGAGGACATTAAGAAAGATGTCATTAATGTTATTCCTTGCTATATGCCGTTTATTGATGCTCAATTCCAACCTCGTAAAATGAGTGATCGTCCAAAAGTAGTGCCTGATGGTAGTACAAACTTTGCCATGATTAGTCAATTTGTCGAAATACCGCAAGATATGGTGTTTACTGAAGAGTATTCCGTTCGAGCAGCAAGAATAGCTGTATATACACTATTTGATATCGATAAAGAAATATGCCCTGTAACACCATATCATCGTGATCCTAAAGTTATTGCAAAGGCTACAAAGACGATGTTCAGATGAATATGGAGAAAAGGATTCTACTGAATCCTTTTCTTTTTGTCTGATTCTCTTTTTGCTAAGAGTAAAGGCTAAGTAAATCAATAAAATCTAGTATAAGAATGATCATTGGTGGTGTTTGTAAAGCATTTGAAGTGTATAGTGGAAAAATATGAATTATTTATGTCCTGAATACCTCTTACTGTCCAATAGAATCAACTTGTGATTTAATGAGAAATGACTAAATTTTTTAAAATTTAAAATTCTGGGGAGTGGAAGCTAAATGAAATTATTTATTATTTTAGGGGCTATAAATGCATTTTTAGCTGTTGCGTTAGGTGCATTTGGAGCTCACATTTTAGATGGAAGAATACCTGCAAAATATATGATTACATGGGAAAAAGCAGTTATGTATCAAATGTTCCATGCGCTTGGTTTATTAGTAGTAGGTTTACTAGCTGGAAAAGTAGGTCCTCAAACATCTATTAATTGGTCTGGTTGGTTAATGTTTGCAGGTATTCTATTATTCTCAGGAAGTCTTTATATTCTAAGTATTACACAAATTAAAATGCTAGGGGCGATTACCCCAATTGGTGGAGTATCATTTTTAGTAGCTTGGGTGCTAATGATTATTGCTGTTTATAAATATGCTTAATGGTTTAGAAGAGGATGCTTTAAGAATCATTTAAAAAGGGGACGCCAGATAAAAGTATTCACTTCTATCCGACATCCCCTTTTTCGCCATTTATCTTGGAGGGTATGTGGCAAGTTGAGGTCCACCGGTAAATGGATATTCATATTCAATTTCTTCATCAAAAGTAATGTAATCTAGATATACCATTAATAGAATGTATCGAAGACCGGTTTGAGGATCACTTAAGATGATATGATCTCTACCACCCGCTTCAATAATTCCTTTGAATATTTTGGCATTCCACTCAGTATTATTTTCAAAAGTCATATATACGGTTGCTAGCTTTCCTTTATTCAATCGCAGGATATTTTCAATATAAGATTGTTCGAGTGGGAGCATGCCTGGTATTTGAGGCGCTTTGCTCGTTCCATTTTGTTTGGTTGGTACTAAAACACCCCCAGATGGTTCTAAAAAGCCACCTTGATAAGTTTGCATTGGTTGTTGTGATGGCATTTGCTGTTGCTGGAAAGGTTGCTGTTGTTGTGGTTGCTGATAGGCTTGTTGCGGCTGTGGCTGAGCGCCTTGCATGGTTCCGTAATACGGTGTTGGTGTTGGTTGTGCTTGATATCCATAATTCGCATATGGATTTGCTCTGTTTTCATTCATTCAAACTAACCTCCATTATTTACATTTAAGAATATGAAGCTTAAGAAACATACGAGAAAAAACATTTTTCTCTGATGTGTAGTCTTAATACATAATGAGAATTCATTTCCATATGAGAATCATTTGTGATTTAAGCAAAAGGTGAATCTAAAACGTTTGATAAACGCTTGGACAATCATCTCCAGTCGGTTCAAAAAAGCAATGAGCTTTATATCGTCCGCTATTCGCTTGACCATACCACTGTGGTGGGCAATCTCCTTCGGGACGAAAAAACCATAATGAATAAGAAGCAGGATGATAACGATTACCTTTAATGACTTTCCTAGCTAAATCGATATCCTTTTGGCGAGCTCGTTGATAAAAGTATCCTTTTTGTGTTGCTTCAAAGCCTCCTGGGTTTTGATAAACCATTTTCGACATCGTATCAATATTTTTAAAATCTAGACAGGTAGCTTTTACTCTGTTGACGCCTACATTGCCAACCATTAACATTCCTAACTCGCCTTCACCCTCTGCTTCAGCCCTCATTAATCGAGCCAGCAATTTAACATCTTCTTCGTTAGCAGCAATAACCGCCATTTATTTCACCTCACTGCCTAATCTTGTTGAAGTGGTTGTTAGCGTTTCATGTAAAATGCAAAACCTAATCATAAACAAAAGGAAGCTTTTCTATTTCATATTTATGAGATAAGCCAAAAAATATACCAAAAAAAAACTCTTAGCAACTACGCTAAGAGTTTTTATAAATATAATAAGATTATTTGTTTTTCACTAGACTACTGTCTATTCCTATACCCAAAAGGCTCGTTGCCGTTTTTTCTTATTGAATATGAAGAAAAGCAGCTACTTTATCTTCTTTTAAAAGATTACCTACGAAGAAGGAACCAAACTCGCCATAGCGGGCACTAACTTCGTCGAAGCGCATTTCATAAACAAGCTTTTTGAATTGAAGAACATCATCTGCGAATAATGTTACACCCCATTCGTAATCATCAAATCCTACTGAACCGGTTATGATTTGCTTAACTTTTCCAGCATATTGGCGACCAATCATACCATGTGAGCGCATTAAGCTTTGACGTTCAGCCATCGGAAGCATATACCAGTTATCATTACCTTGACGACGCTTGTCCATTGGGTAAAAGCAAACATGTTTTGCTTTTGGAAGTGTAGGATATAAACGAGCTATAATTTGTGGATTTTGATATGGATCTTCACTTTCAGGTAAATAATTACTTAATTCCACTACCGATACGTATGAGCTTGTTGGAATTGTATACTCTGCTAATTTTGATTTATTAAATTCTGTTTCAATTTCATTTAATTCTTCCATAGTTGGACGTAAAATCATCATCATAAAATCTGCTTTTTGTCCAACAATTGTGTATAAAGCATGACTACCTTTTTTCTCGGATTCTGTTTTATTCCATTTTTCTACCAAGGATAAAAATTCAGAAATAGCTGCTTGTCTTTCGTCGCTTGAAAGCATTTTCCAAATTGTCCAATCAATCGATCGAAAATCATGTAAACAATACCAGCCATCAAGAGTTACTGCTGCTTCACCCATTTTCACCACTCCTAAAATTACCATCTATTTTTTCACTAATACTATACCATAATTTATAGTAACAATCGGCTTATAAGGCTTACAGACAAGTAATTGTAATAAATACTTGTGTTGCTTTTTGTTTGAATTATAAAAAAACATTATATAAAAATAATTATGAATAAAGAAAAAACAAAAGAAAACAATATAATTCCTTCTATTCTCATAGAAATTTTTCACTCAACAGAGTATGCTTGTTATATAGATATTAAGGAGGATTTTGTAGTGAGTGATTTATTTACATCTTTGAAAAATACAGTACAAGGACAAAATAAAAAAATTATTTTCCCAGAAGGTACTGATGAGAGAATTCTAGCAGCAGCTGGTAGGTTAGCAGCTGAAAATCTAATTATCCCTATACTAGTTGGTAAAAAAGAAGTCATTGAGCAAAAGGCTGAAAAACTAGGGGTTAAATTGGATGGTGTTGAAGTTTATGATCCTGAAAATTATAGTGAGATGGATGGACTTGTAGCGGCATTTGTTGAGCGTCGTAAAGGGAAAGTGACAGAAGAGCAAGCATTTAATATTTTGCTTGATCCTAACTATTTTGGGACTATGTTTGTATATGTTAATAAAGCAGACGGTTTAGTTAGTGGTGCGGTGCATTCAACTGCCGATACAGTACGTCCAGCTCTTCAAATTATTAAAACAAAAGAAGGTATTCGAAAAACTTCTGGTGTATTCATTATGGTACGTGGAGATGAGAAGTACGTATTTGCTGATTGTGCAATCAATATTGCTCCAGATAGTCAGGACCTTGCTGAAATTGCTATCGAAAGTGCTAAAACAGCAAAAATGTTTAATATTGAACCAAAAGTAGCAATGCTTAGCTTTTCTACAAAAGGATCAGCAAAATCACCAGAAACTGAGAAGGTATCAGAAGCAGTAAAAATAGCAAAAGAAATGGATAGTTCTTTTGTTGTGGATGGAGAATTCCAATTCGATGCTGCGTTCGTACCTTCGGTAGCAGCACAAAAAGCTCCAGGAGCTGACATTCAAGGTGATGCTAATGTTTTTGTATTCCCAAGCTTAGAAGCAGGTAATATTGGATATAAAATTGCACAACGTTTAGGTAATTTTGAAGCGGTAGGTCCGATTTTACAAGGATTAAATCAACCTGTTAATGATCTTTCTCGCGGATGTAATGAGGAAGATGTTTATAAATTAGCGCTTATTACAGCTGGACAGTCTATGTAAAGTCCGTGTATCTTAATAATAACGAATGAGTTATTGATTTAACGTGAAATTATAATCGGTGGGATCTTTTCATTGCCCACCGATTATTCGTTTATACTGTATAAATGGGGTACATAACAATATGAGTGAATGCAATTCATTATTAAAACAAAATAAGTGGAGAATTATAGATCATACGTCGCTCGGTTCGGCATTTTCTGCCTTACAATCATTCGCGATAGATGATACTTTGTGTCATTCTGCCGGTTTAGGACTAACACCTGCAACTGTTAGAACATGGGTTCATCATCATACAGTAGTATTGGGAATACAAGATAGTCGATTACCTTTTCTTGAGAAGGGGATTGCCTATTTAAAACGAGCGAATCAAAGAGTGATTGTACGTAATTCGGGCGGTTTAGCTGTTGTATTAGATGAAGGTGTACTGAACATTTCTCTTATCTTTACAGAAATGGATAACAGAATTGATATTAATAAAGGCTACGATGCGATGGTAGAACTGATTCGTTACATGTTTAAAGATTATAATGTAACGATTGAGGCTAAGGAAATAGTCGGTTCTTATTGTCCAGGAAGTTATGATTTAAGTATAGATGGAAAGAAATTTGCAGGCATCTCACAGCGAAGAATTCGTAATGGAGTAGCGGTTCAAATTTATCTGTGTGTGACTGGCAGTGGTTCTGAACGTGCTAAAATGATTAAAGAGTTTTATACAATCGCTAAAGGAAATGAGGAAACGAAATTCGTTTACCCTACTATTGTTCCTGATGTAATGGCATCATTAAATGAATTATTGCGATCAAATTTAACTATACAAGATGTAATCATGCTGCTTCTTCAAACGTTAAAAGAGCATAGCAAATCAATGTATTCTTCTCAGTTGACAGAAGAGGAAGCAAATCGCTACGAATCTTATTTATTACGTATGCAAGAACGGAATAATAAAGTGAATCTTTAATCATAGCAGAGCTAAACAATTTTGATATAAAACACTATGAGCACACAGCTTTTAAAAAACCACTGTTTAAACAGTGGTTTTTATTATTGGCGCATAAGAGAATATCTAGTAAACTAAACCTCTAATGAATTTAGTTTACTACTAGAAAATCTAAAAAATAATTCCTATTTTTATATAATTTAAACGTAATCTAAAAATTTAAAAAAATTATTATTTATATAATGATTTCATAAAAATATTTGATAATCTATTTATGAAGAGGTTTGTAATTTTTTCGAAAAACATATATTACCATATCTTTTTGTTGTTATAGGGGACTTTTTATGAATTCAAAACCGTTTATAAGTATCATAAAAAATAAAAAATACTACTTATTATTATGTATATTCGTTTGTATTTTATCGATGACATATCCTTTGAATCCGTTAGCTAAGGAAGATAAAAAAGTGGTGAAAGTTGGCTATATAGAAAAGGATAGTGTTATTCAAAAATACAATGAGGAGCCAACCGGAGGCTATATCTATGATTATTTATTAGAAATTGCAAAATATACTGGTTGGAAGTACAAATTTGTACCAGTCACTTTAGAACAAGGGCTAGAGAAATTAGCGAATGGCGAGTTAGATTTCTTTGGACCATTGCAATATACGAATGAAAGAGGGAAAGAGTACGCATTTCCACAATACGCTTTTGGATATGAATATGGAGCATTATTTGTAGATGAGTCGAATAATAAGTTGTTTTATAATAATTTCGAAAAATTTAATGGAATGAAGGTCGGAAGGATTCCAAATAATTATTTTAACACTGCGTTTGAAAAATATGCTGAGGAAAATAATTTCACTGTAAATTATAGCGATTATAACGATACCGAAGATCTTCTAAGAGCACTTAAAGAACATAAGGTAGATGCTATCATTTCTGGTACAATAAATAAACTAGATAACGTGAAAATCATTGGAAAATTTTCGGTCGCCCCCACTTATATAGCTGTTACAAAAGAGAAGCAATCATTATTACAGGAATTGAATAAAGCGTTAAAAAGAATCCGATTACAAGATGTTTACTTTGGATCAAAGTTGTACGATCGTTATTATCAATATCAGACAAGTAAAGTTGCTCTTACTAAAGAAGAAAACCAGTTTGTAAAATCACATCCTAAGCTTAAGGTTGTATATGATCCAGATTATTCACCAGTCGCTTATTATGATGATGAGACAGAAAAGTTTAAAGGAATTAATGCGGATATATTTCAATTAATTTCTGACTACAGTGGACTAGAATTTGAATATATAAGAACAAGTGATTATCAAGAAAGTGTTGATTATATCGAACAAGGAAAGGCCGACCTAATTGTTGGATATACAGAGATTAGCGGAACTAAACCCTTACTAAAAACAGATAGTATTATTGATATTCCTGTAGTTAAAATGGGGAAGGTTGGGTCAAACTTTGATGATAAGAACATTACATTAGCGCTGCCTAGGAGCTATATGTCTAGTATTCAAAATATCGAGAAAAACTACGATGGAGCAAATATTGTTATATACAATACGATAAATGATTGTGTGAGGGCTTTGGATAAAGGGGAAGTGGATGCAACTATTGTTAATATCTATATGTTTGATAAAATTGCTCGAAGCTCGAATGATGATGCATACACTATTTTAGGAATAACTGATGTTGTTCTTTCTATGAGAATTGGTATAGCTGATCAAGTCGATTCTAGAGTGCTTTCTATATTGAATAAATCAATAGCCAATATTACCGATAAACAGATTGATGTAAGTATTTTTTCTAATACTATCGAGGAAGCATATAGGACTCCGTGGCAGATTATTATAAAAAAATATAGTGTTTATATATTTACAGGTATTACTTTATTATTCGTTTTAATTATATTATTTATTTTACTTGCTAAAATCCGGATGGAAAGGCAGCTTAAAGAGATTGCCTATACTGATGGATTGACGGGGGTAAGAAATTTAGAGAAATTTAGATTAGACTCATTAGCGTTGTTTGAGAAGAATAATCCTAAAGACTATACCATTTTATATATGGATATAGAAAAATTTAAAAATATTAATGATACATATGGCTTTAAAGAAGGAAATGAAGCTTTAATTTTTGTTTCTAAATGTCTTACAGATCAAATAAGAGAAGAGGAACTCTTTTGTAGGGTATCTGCAGATTATTTTGTAGCGCTTATGAAGGAGAGAGATCCTGACACATTATCAAGTAGATTACAGGAAATTTTTACTCAAATAAAATCTTTTGGTGAAGAGCAATCAAAGCCTTATAAGCTTTTCATGAGATGCGGTATTTATTTAATTAAGGAAAATGAAACGGACACTATACTTATGATGGATAAGGCAAATGCAGCAAGAAGAGCTCTTAAAGTAGACAGAGAAAATGCCTTTGCATACTATACGCCTGATATGCACAATCAAATTTTGAAAGAAAAATTAATTGAAGAGAGTATGGAATCGGCTCTTGCGAATGAAGAGTTTCTTGTCTATTTACAACCTAAATATGATCTAGCTCTACATCGAATCGTTGGTGCTGAGGCTTTAGTGAGGTGGAATCATCGTGTAGAGGGAATTTTGTCTCCTATGGACTTTATCCCTATTTTTGAAAGAAATAATTTTATTATTCATTTGGATTTTTATGTTTTAGAAAAAGTATGTCAGAAAATAAAAGAATGGCTTGATTTAGGCTATGAGCCTTTACCGATTTCTGTTAATATTTCTCGCGTTCACTTAAACAGAAAAGATTTTACAAATCGTTTAATAGAAATTGTAAAAAAATATGGTATACCACCTTCTTTGATTGAATTTGAATTAACTGAGACTACTTTTATCGATAATATAGACTTGCTAATTGAAATTATGAAAGAACTTAAGAAAGAGGGCTTCCTCATCTCTATGGATGATTTCGGAACAGGTTTTTCATCACTCAACTTATTAAAAGTATTACCTGTTGATGTTCTGAAGTTAGATAAATCCTTTTTAAATTGTGAGAAGACTACTGAGAGAGAAGAAATCTTAGTTGCGGATGTAGTTGCGATGGCTCATCACTTAGATATTAGAGTGGTAGCGGAAGGGGTTGAAACGACTAAGCAAGAAGAGTTTTTATGTATGATTGGCTGTGATTTAGCCCAAGGGTATTTATTTGCTAAGCCAATGACGATTAAGGAATATGAACAATTGGTTTTTAATAAGAAAATAGATTAAATAAAAAGGCTGTTTTCTATAAACAGGCAAGTGAATTTAGGTTGAGTGGAATTTCGCTCTAGGAGGTTCACCTATCCCTTTGCTCCTGCACGGGTCTCACGCCATAAGCTCCAATTGACCTTTTATTTCACTGAACGAATTTAAAAACAACAATCTTTTAGAAAACAGCAAAAAAAACCCCATCAGTAAGATTCTACTGATAGGGATTTTTTTTGATTATTGTATAGCTAAATCAATCTTGTTAGTTGGTTGTAATTCAACTGTTTGATCAAAAACTTTTATCTGTAAAGCCGCACCTTCAAGTAATTGAAGTGATACATTACAATCAGTTACTGTAACTGAAATTTGTCGGTTTTGATATGTGATGGCAAATTGATAATTTGTCCACTGTTTTGGAAGAGAAGGTGCTAGCTCTAAACCTGACTCTTTTACACGTAAACCTGCAAATCCATAGACAATTGCCATCCAAGTACCACCCATATTTGCCATGTGTAGTCCATCTTTAGTATTGCCATGTGTATTATCTAGATCAAGACGTGCTGTTTCGATAAAGTATTGATATGCTTTGTCTTTATATCCAACTTTTGAAGCCATAATACTAAACACGCAATGTGAAAGCGAAGAATCGTGTGTTGTTATTTTCTCATAGTAATCATAAGAATTTTTAATTGTACTAAAAGCTTGTTCATCCTCTAGTAAGAAATGACCTAATACAGTATCAGCTTGTTTACAAACCTGATAGCGGTAAAGAGTAAGAGGGTGATAATGAAGTAATAGAGGATGTTTCTCCTTTGGTGTGTTTTCAAAATCCCAAATCTCTTTTTGGAAAAAGCTATCATCTTGTGGATTTACATCAAGTTCTGCATCGTATGGTAAGAACATAAGCTCAGCGGCTTTTTGCCAACCTGCTATTTCCTCCGAAGACAATGTAATCTTCTCAGAAAGTTTGTTTAAGGCTGTAGGGTTGTTTTCTAGTAATAATTGATAAATTTTAGCAGCCCATTTTAAGTTATGCTTAGCCATTACGTTTGTATAATAGTTATTATTTACAATACATGTATACTCGTCTGGACCGGTTACATCATTAATAACAAACTGATTATTATGGAAGTTTCCTGCATCCATCCATAATCTTGCCGTCTCGAATAATATCTCAGCTCCGTACTCAGACATATATGTTAGATCTTTTGTTACTAAATAGTATTGGATATTACTATAAGCAATATCAGCACTTATATGGTATTGAGCTGTACCTGCTGGGAAAAATGCGGAGCATTCTGTGCCAGAAATAGTACGCCAAGGGAAAAGTGCTCCTTGTTTATGACCTAATATTTTTGCATTTTCACGTGCACCATCTAAAATATGATAACGATAGATTAATAAGTCTTTTGCTAATTCAGGTTTAGTCATTAAAAATACAGGAATCATATAAATTTCTGTATCCCAGAAATAATGCCCTTCATATCCTTCTCCTGATAAACCTTTAGCCGCTATATTAGAGTGAGAATCGCGACCTGTCGATTGTAATAAGTGATATAGGTTAAAGCGAATTCCTTCCTGTAGTTCTGAATCGCCACCAATTGTAATATCAGCATATTTCCAGAAGTTTGCTAAATAGTCAGCCTGAGCTTCTAGAGCTTTTTCAAAATCTGGGTATGATTGTAACGCAAGAGTAGCTTTTTCAACAAGTTGATCACCATGACGAAGGGTGTCTGTATAGGCATTCCACTTTGTAAAGGTTACAGGCTGAGATAGTTCAAATGTATATTGAGATTGTACGCTTTCATTGTATACGTTATGTGAAACAGAATGTGTAGTATTTATAGTATGTTTAGATGTACATACTGTCTGTAATTTCGATACATAAGTTTCGTTCATCACAATACTCACATTGTTATCTTCTTTAGTCATTACAACCTTTAAACGTTTAGCATGACCTGAAGCAACGCGTGGATCATTAGGGTCAGTAAAGTTTTCAACATCTCCATTTACGGTAGAAATGATTTTCACTTTTCCAAAATAATTAACAGGCTCAATCGATACTTGAATTGCAAATAACTCACGTGCAATAAAAGAAACAAGACGTTTGAAATGTAGTTTAATTTCATGCCCATTTGGAGATTTCCAATGAATGATTCTCTCACTATAGCCTTTATCCATATGAAGATTACGTTCATAGGCTAGAACGTTTCCGTCAAATAAAGAGAAACGTTCTTCACCGAAATAAATAACTAAATCTTGTGCATCGATAATGTTGACAAGTTTTTGCTGAGTTTCAGGAAAGCCGTATAGTTTTTCGCCGTATGTTACTTCAGTTACATCATGAAAAGCATTGATATAGGTTCCTCTAATACTTGTAAATCCTTTTTGGTAGCCTTCTTCAAAGTTACCACGAATACCTAAATAACCGTTACCAAGGAAAAATAAACTTTCATCTTGTAGTAAATCTTTTTGAGATAATTTATTGGATGTTAATGTCCAAGTCATAGGGGAAATCCTCCTAAATTGTTGAGTATCGTTATGATAAAAGGCTCTTCAAAAGAATTCTTCCTTATACCACTCCGTAAAGTGTAGGGGAAATCTTTTTACCAAGCCTTTGTGGTTTTTCTTGTAATTTATGAATTTAAAATACTATTATCTAGATTCGGCTCCTAGATTTGTAAAGCTTTATTTATGGAAAAGTTCTTTCATAAGAGCTAATGTCAATTGATCCGTAGACGATACCACATGATCTGCGTTATTTAATATAGAAGCTTCGCCAACTCCAACTGCAAGCATGTTCGCAGCATTGATAGCTTCTACTCCTGCATGAGCATCCTCAACTCCAATACAGTTTGCTGGATCTACACCAAGAGCTTCAGCTGCTTTTAAAAATACTTCTGGGTGAGGTTTAGATTGAGCAACTGTAGCTGCATCAACAATGTGATCGAATAAATCTTGAACACCTAGCCCATTAGTTACTTTGAATGCGTTTTTAGATGCTGAAGCCATTCCGGTTTTAATTCCTGCTGCTTTTAATTCCTTTAAAAAGCTTTCAATACCAGGAAGCAAATCATTTGCTGTTATATTAGCGATTAATTCAACATAATGATCGTTTTTCTTTGTTGCTAAAGCTTCTTTTTCTTCAGCTGTGAAATCATTTTGCTTGTTTCCTAGGGCTAGAATGCGTTCTAGTGATTCTGTACGACTAACGCCTTTTAGCGTTTCGTTGAACTCGCGGTCAAATGGTATATTTAAATCTTCACCAAGCTTTTGCCAAGCAAGGAAATGATATTCCGCTGTGTCAGTAATAACACCGTCTAAGTCGAAAATAACTGCTTCTAAAGTTTTCAAAGGATGTTCCTACTTTCTAAAAATTAATATTTATTTCGTTTGGTAAAAAGCTAAATAGATCTGTTTAGCTTTTTTGAGGCGATAAGCTCCTTCTAGAGATCAAAAGAGAAATCTGCTAGAGGAAGGAGCTTATGTCTCATAATGTCGATGGTCACTAGTCCATACGAAGCTGACCGGTCACTTTTCGCTTTTCTATTTGTCTAGCTACAAGTGGCCAGCTTCTAGTGGACTTCGCCAGCCTCTTTTCGATAAGTCAACATCGAATCGCTCCGCTCTTCATGTTTCCTTTATCTCAGTCGGTGGTCTCCAGTCCATACGAAGCTGAACGATCACTTTTCGCTTTTCTATTTGTCTCCACCTATGCGGAAGCCTTGCATAAAGTATTTATTTAACATGATATATAATATGATGATTGGAATAATCGATACGACGGATGCCGCCATTATATAATTCCATTGTGTTAAGTTTTGGCTTTGGAATGATTGTAAACCAAGCGTTAAAGTATACTTCTCTGGTGAAGAGATATACAATAATGGCTTTAAGAATTCATTCCAGAATCCTAAAAATACGAATACACCTTGTGTTGCAATCGAAGGACGAGCCATTGGAAATACGATTTTGAAAAATGTTTGGAAACGACTTAACCCATCTACTTGAGCAGCTTCTTCTACTTCTTTTGGGAAGTTGATAAAGAATTGACGCATCATGAAGATGTAGGCGAAGTTAATCGCACCTGGCAAGATAAGAGCACTATATGAATCAAGTAATCCAAGAGATTTCATGATTAAATAGTTTGGTATTAATAAAATTTGAGCAGGTACCATCATAACTGCAAGAATTAAGATAAATACATAGTTTCGCCCAGGAAAGCGTAAGCGAGCTAATGCGTAACCAGACATTGTATTAATGACAATGTTTACGATTGTTCCAATACCCGCGATGATGAACGAGTTGACAATCCATTTCACGAAAAGTGGATCCTTCGTGAAGATATATTTAAAATTATCTAAAGTTCCATCTTGAGGTAGAATGTTTAATCCACCAGCAACAATTTCTTTATACGGTTTGAAAGATGCCATCACTGCCCAGAGAAACGGATAGAGCGTTACAAGAGCGTATATGATGAGAATGGCATACAGGATGGCCCTTGACCATTTAAACTTTTTCATAATTGTTCACTCCTTAATAATGCGACTCTTCACGGTTTACTCTTTTAGCAATCATAGATACTGCGAAGATGATGATCGTTAATAGTACAGCTAGAGCTGCTGAGTATCCCATTGTACCCATTGTCTTAAATGCATACTGATAAATAATCAGTGAGAAAGTTAATGTTGCGTTGTTTGGTCCCCCACTACCACCGGAGATGATATAAGCTTGGTCAAATAATTGGAAACATCCAATAATACCCATTAGTAATACATAATTTGTAACAGGTGTTAAGTTTGGAACAGTGATTTTGATAAGCTTTTGCCAAGCATTTGCGCCATCAATATCAGCTGCTTCATATAAGGAATGAGGTATGTCTTGTAATCCAGCTAAATAGATTGTCATGAAGAATGGTACTGTTGACCAAATATTCATAGCCATAATCGTATTTAAAGCAAATTCTGTTTCGTTAATGAAGTTAATTGGTGCGTCAATGAATCCCATTTGAACTAAAATGCTATTAAATGGACCATTTAAGCTAAACAAGAACATAAAGATCATTGTAAGCGCTGAACTAGATGTTAATGTTGGTAAAAAGAAGATTGTACGGAATGTATTTTGAAATTTGATTCCTGAGTTCAGTACAGATGCAATTAATAGGGCAATTGCTGTCTGCAAAGGCACTACAATAATTACATAACGAAGAGTATTTTTAAATGCGATCCATACTCGTTCATCATTAATTGCATTTGCGTAGTTTTTTAAACCTACCCAATCAAAGCTCATTTCACCAATTAAATTTACTTTTGTGAAAGAAAGGAAGAGTGCGTAGAAAATCGGGACAAGTGTGAAGACAATCATGATGATTAGTGCTGGTAGCATAAAACCATAACCCGTTAAGGCTTCACGTCGTTTTTTGATTGATTTCTTTTTCTCTTGAATTGTAGACGTTGTTTCTGTAGCCAATATGATTCGCTCCTTCCATGTACTGGTAAAAGGCACCTGCTAAGGATTTTCCTTAGTAGGCGCCTTCTAGCTCAATACATATTTTAAAAAGATCGATGTTCGACACTAATGTATCATTCGATTAGTTTTTAATTTGTGTTTTGATATCTTTGTTAGCAGTTGTTTCTGCTTTTTTCATAGCATCTTTTAAAGTCATTTCGCCTTTAATAGCAGCTGGTAACATGTTATTGAATTCACGCATGATAATTGGTAAAGTTGGTCCGTTTTGCCATGTTGTTGCGTAATCAGCAGCAGCGATGAATGGAGCCATTAATTTGTTGTCTTGAAGGTTCATTGCTTCAGTTACAGATGCACGGCTAGGGATAACGCCAGCGCCTTCAGCCCATGTTTTCATTCCTTCTGGACCAGTTACATAGTTAATGAATTCCCAAGCAGCATCTTTCTTTTCGGATTGAGCGTTCATTGAGTAAGAAACTGTGAACATCATTGAAGAATTTTTACCACCGATTGTTGGGTGTTCCATCGTTCCGAACTTCACTTCTGGGAAGTTTTGTTGTAAGTTTGCAATGCTCCAGTTACCTTCTATCATGATTGCAGCAGCTTCAACACCGAATGAATCTCCAGAGTTACCTTGTCCTAAATCTTTTGCTGTGTTGATTGTTTTATCATTTTTGAAAGCATCTACATACATTTGTAGATATTGTAATTGATCGTCTTTAGATAGAACTGCATAACCATCTTTATCTACGATATTTGTTCCGTTCGCTTGCAATACTTGCATATGACGAGTAAGTTCTGCTGTTGAAACGAAGGCTTGTTTTCCTTTAGGAAGCTTAGATTGTAAATCTTTTAAGAATGCTGGCCATTCAGTAGCTTCTGTTGGAATTGTTGCTGGGTCAACGCCAGCTTCTTTAAATAAGTTTTCGTTATAGTATACTCCTAAAGTAGAGTTATCTTTTGGAACACCATATTGCTTTCCGTCAGTACCAGTAAAACCTTCGTAAGCTGGTTTATAGAAATCATCTACATTGAAGTCATCTGTTTTTTCGATATATGAATCAAGTGGCTCAAGAACACCTTGTTCGATAAGTGCTGGAGCTTCAGATACGTCCACATAGAATACATCTGGTGCTGTTCCACCGATTAAATCTGTTTGTAATTGAGTAGCATAATCGTTGTAAATACGTTTTTCTACTTTAATTCCAGTTTTTTCTGTGAATGCTTCTAATAACTTATCGTAAGTAGCAGCTTCTGCTTCAGTGCCTTTCCAAGAACCAACTGTAATTGTTTGAGCCTTTTCTTTGTCTCCACCAGTTGCTTTGTCTTTGCTGTCGTCAGATCCGCAAGCAGCAGTAGCAAGCAACATTGCAGAAGTCATAACTGCAACTGCAGGTTTGATGAACTTTTTCATGCTGAATATCCTCCTCATGTTGTCATACTCTTACCTTATGAAAACGTTTAAGTGTTCATAAATACTGAATTTACAGAATAAAACCTTATTAAAGCAGTATTTTTTTTGTATTTAGAAACCGTTTTCATCGGGTACACTTTTATTATATCCAAAACGTTTCGGATTTCAATTACTTTTTTGAAAAAAGTTTGTAAACGCTTATAATAAAAATAATGGAAATATTAAATCTATTGTTAGGTAAGGATAACGTATGATATAAAATGTTATTATAGTAAACCAAATGGATTAGTAGGAAAGAGAGGAGGAGCGATTTTTGGCAACAATCAAAGATATTTCAAAAGCAACAGGATTTTCTACTACTACTGTGTCGAGAGCGTTGAACGGTCATCTAGATGTAAATGAGAACACAAGAAAGAAAATCCAGGTAGCGGCTGAAAAGCTTGGGTATACACCTAATATGCTTGCGCGAAGTTTGGTAATGAAAAATAGTAAGACAGTTGGATTTCTTATTACAGATTTAAAAAGATCTGGTATAAAAGATAATTTTCTGTTTGAAACATTATGTGGTGCCATGGATTACTTGCAAAATTTAGAGTATGAACTAGTTGTCTTAACAACTACTACATCGAAGCAAAGAAATAAAACGTATCAGCAATTATGTAATGAACGAAATTTAGATGGTATTATTATTCAAGGTTTGAAAACAGATGATCCTTATGTGCAAGAAGCGCAAAAGAGTAGTAAACCATGCGTTCTTATAGATATTCCGACTAATGCTCACAATACAGGTTACGTAACAACGAATCAGCAAGAAAGTTCTAAACAAGCAACCAAGTATTTATATCGACTCGGACATAAACATATTGCTTTTATTAATGGACATGATACTGCTCATGTAAGTATCGAGCGATTGAAAGGATATAAAAAAGCCTTAGACGAATGTAATTTACCATTTCGTGAGGAGTATGTTGGTAATGGAGAATTTGATGAAGATAAGGCAAAGCAATGTGCGATTTCTTTAATTCTAGCATATCCAGAAATTACAGCCATATTTTGTGCCAGTGATGTAATGGCATTAGGGGTCATGAAGGCAGCAAGAGAATTAAATATTTCGATTCCACAACAGCTATCTGTTATTGGTTTTGATAATATTTTATTATCAGAGTATGTTACACCAAGTCTTACTACAGTTAGTCAAAATCCATATGAAATGGGGAGAAGAGCAGCTAATATGATGGTTTCTTTTATTGAAGACAAGGAAACCGATCGAGTTGTTGAACTTGATAATCAATTAACATTAAGGGATTCGACAGCTGCCCCTATTTTATCAGAATCGAATAATTAAAAAAGAGTGGAAGTTTACGTATTTTAGTTGAACTATGTAAACTTCCACTCTTTTTTGTTTTGACAGAATATAATCTTGTTACATGTTCTCTACTTGCAAGGCATTTACATTTTTCTTAATTAAGTATGCTGAATGGATCGGATGGTACGAAGTGCGAAAAATCCAACCACGGACCAATAAAGTAAAAAGAAGAAGCTAATTTCAAAGCCCATTAAATCAAATACTGTTTTTACGAATATCGGAGCACTAATCCCATAAGCTGTAATTGTCCAAGCTTCTTTATAAGAAATTTTAACGAATTTTTTAAAACCATAACCAGCCAATGCAAGCATGCTAATAATCACTAAATGGACGATTAAATCAATCATTATATTGACATATTGATATAGTGGTGCAAAGTAGTTTAGCTGTGGAGAAAAGCTTTTTGCTAATTTGACACTATCCTGTTTATCGAATACTCCATCAGTTTCGTTAGCTAGTAAAGGGAAGGACTTATAATCAAACTTTGCTCCTGGAAAGCCTGCTCTACCATAACTCCATTCTGTTTCTCCTAAAGCAATAATATTTTTCATTCCATGCATCGGAAGCTGAGAGGATTCAGTGCTTCCAACGATAATCATAGTTTCTATTTGAGGTAAAGAAATAACCTGTGGTTTACCTGCTTTTTGTAAACCATTTTTTGTGATAGTAAAGTCATCTATCAATTTCACTTGTTCGTATAATGTGTTTTGAGCCCCTTTGAAAAGAGCGTATCCTGAAATGACAGCATTTGAAAGCAATACAAGAATCAGAACGTAAAAAAATGATTTCCAGACACTTTGACTTCTCCAGGAAGCGACTTTTTTAGCGGAGAATCCAATGCTTGCTATAAATTGATCTATTAAATTCATTTTACCACCTAATTTCTGAAATTTCCGAAACGTTTTTGTTATTTCAAGCTGATTATAACATAGTATTTTTGAAAAAAATTATAAAAAATAACTTGTATATCCGAAACGTTTCGGATAGAATGGTGTTGAGTTAAGAAAGCGCTTTACAAATCGCTGCTCACAAGAAAAATTTAGAAAATGATACGTATCGCAATAGAAAATTATATTTATTATTCGTAGGAAAGGACGATTTTATAATGTCTAATTCAATCATGCAATACAACCGTGGTACTGGAGCTTATGAGAATTGGGTTGTAACAGAATCTGCATATAATCCCAAATTAGTAGGTAAAGCTGAAGCTATTTTTTGCTTAGGAAATGGATATATGGGTCAGCGTGCAGCTGCTGAAGAAAAAAACATGGGAGAAACTCGTAACTTATTTGTTGCTGGAACGTTTAACAAATTCGCAGACAATGAAGTGACAGAACTTCCAAATGCTGCTGATGTATTATGGATGGACTTTACTCTTGATGGCCAAGCTTTCAATCTTGAGCAAGGTACAATTGTATCTTATGAACGTTCTTTAAACGTTAAAGAAGCTGAATTAACAAGAAAAGTAGTATGGACTTCTAATGAAAATCGTACTTATGAATTAACTTTCCGTCGTTTCATTTCTTTAGAAGACAAGCATGTGATTGCTCAACGTGTAGAAATTACGCCAGTTGACCAAGATGCTGAAATCTCAATCACTTCTGGTATTAATGCACAAGTGTCAAACAGTGGTGTTCAACATTTTAAAGAAGGCGAAAAACGCTTATTTGATAAAAAAATCATGCAATTAATTCAAACAACTACTGAAAGCAATATCGACTTTGTTTTCAATACAGCTCATCAGTTTGAAAAAAACAATGCAGCTGTAGAAGTAGACGGATTAATTTTAATGGAACGTCGTAAAATCTACTATGCTTACAACAACATTTCAGTAGCAAAAGGTGAAACACTTGTTATTGAAAAATTAACAAATGTATTTACAAGCCGTGATAAAGACGTTGAATTAGCTGGATTAGAAGGCTTAAAAGCATTCTCTAAAGAGCATTTAGAAGGCGTGTTAAAAGCGGGATACAATACATTATTCGTTGCTCATAAACAAGCTTGGGAGGAGCAAGTATGGAGCGCATGCCCAATCACAATTGAAAGTGGAGAAAGCTTTGATCAATTAGCAATTCGTTTCGCTCAGTATCACTTAACAGTATTTACACCAGCGCATGATAACCGTATGAACGTTGGTGCAAAAGGATTATCGGGCGAAGGATATAAAGGACACACGTTCTGGGATACAGAATTATTCGTTCTTCCATACTTCATTTATAGTCATCCAAAAGTAGCTCGTAGTCTATTAGAATACCGTTATTTAACACTTCCGGGTGCGCATAAAAAAGCGAAGGAAAATGGCTACGAAGGTGCTATGTTCCCTTGGGAATCTGCATGGCTTGAAGATGGAGAAGTAACACCTGTATGGGGTGCTGCCGATATCATTACGGGTGAAGCTACAAAAATTTGGTCAGGTTTCATTGAGCAACATATCACTTCTGATATCGCATTTGCGACATGGCAATACTACCAAATCACTGGGGACGAAGATTTCATGGAGAAATACGGCTATGAATTACTTCTTGATACAGCGAAATTCTGGCAATCTCGTTTAGAGTGGAACGAGGAGAAACAAGAATTCCACATCAACAATGTAATCGGACCAGATGAATATAAAGAACATGTAAACAACAATGCGTTTACGAACTATACAGCTCATTGGACAATCAAAAATGCAATGGCTTACTACAACATGTTGAAGGCAGATAAGCCAGAAATCTTTGCACGTCTAAACGAGAAGTTAGATCTTGATGCAACTTACGAAAAATGGGTTGCAAAAGTAGATAAAATCTACTTACCACAACCACGTCAAGAAGATTTAGTAATCGGACAAGATGATACGTACCTTTCTAAACAAATCATCGACTTAACAAAGTACAAAAACCAAGAAAACGTTGGTTCAATGTTCAAAGATTACAACTTAACACAAGTAAATGAAATCCAAGTATCTAAACAAGCAGATATTATGGTTCTGTTCTACTTACTTGAAGATTTATTTAGCCAAGATGTGAAGAAAGCAAACTGGGAGTACTATGAGCCAAAAACACTTCATGACTCATCTTTAAGCTTATCTACACACTGTGTATTAGCTTCAGATATGGGTGATAAAGAAATGGCATATAAACTATTCAACCAAGCATGCGCAATTGACTTAGGACCAAACATGAAGACAAGTGATCACGGGATTCACGCTGCTTCATTAGGTGGTATTTGGCAATGTGTTGTTAATGGCTTCGGTGGAGTGAGAATGCTGAACGGTAAGCTTCGCATTGTACCTGCATTACCAGAAAAATGGAATGCATTAACTTTCCCAATCTTTTGGCAAGGTGATCGCCTAGAAGTTACTGTTACTAAGCGAACATTAACTGTTAAGAAAGTAACAAACAATAATGATGAAATCACATTTACATGTGGTGACAAAGAATACACAGTTAAAGATCAAGTTGTAATAGAACTTTAATTAGAACAGCGGTAGCGCTTTGCATGTAGAGGACATCGTCTAACGTCTTATGGAAACGCTGTAGCTGTAGGCCTCTGACCGGCATAAGACGAGCTGGTTAGAAGGCTGCTCATCGACCTTCTGAACGGATTGACTAATGATCTCGAACTGTCAAAGTTATCACTAGTCATAACTTTGACAAGATACTCGATGATGTTTTTCATGGAGGAACACTGGCAAAGGTACTGGTGCAAGACAGTATTTCTATTATAAAATTATTAAAAAACGCCCATTAGTGCATACTAAAGGGCGTTTTAGCTATGTTACAAGAAAGGTGTTGCCTATCCTCATTCTAACGAATTCTTTTTTAGGCATTGGTCTACTTTGCTGTTAATTTTTTTATAACAATAAACGGATTAAAGCAATCTTCAAAAGAATTTACATTCACATTGGAGAAATGTGGTTATTCTGCAACTTTTTCTAAATTCCCATTGCGATCCATTTTAAACTTAGTGTTGTGAGGCGTTTCTTCCTCTAATAATACTAGCTTACGAGCGCGGTTCATGATTTTCATAATTGTTTCATAATCCTCTTGAATGGTTTCGGAGTTTTCTTCAAGATTTGCAATTTGAGATTCTAATTCATCATTTCTTTTTTGGATACGATATATTTCATTCTTTTTATCTCGAATCTCCGCTTTTAATCTCTCGTTTTCCGTTTTTAATACTTCGCTCTGTAAGCTTTGTGTATTCATAGATTGTAAAAATGTTATAACATCATCAATGGATGCGATTGATGTTGGTACACTCAGTTTAGATGGTGTAGTGATGTTTCCTATATCTTCGTAGCTTGAAAGAGCTGTTGATTCTGTAAAATCATCTTGGATATCTGAAGTTAGGAATTCTTGAGGTTCAGGTAACAATCCAACTTCTACGATAGTTGGTGTTGGTGGAGTATATAATAGTTTTTTCTTGCCACCTTGTTCTTTGCCAAGTAAACGATGACGCTGTTTTCTTTGTTTCTTTGCTAGCTGTAATGCTTTTTCATAGTTGTGACGAACGACGGCATTCCATCTAAATCCACAAGCAGCAGATGTACGATTAAGTTTATCGCCTACTTCTTCAAACGCATTTAATTGCGTACTGCCCTCACGAACATGACGTAAAACAGTCTCAGCTAATAATAAATCATCTTCTTCTGTCCATGCATCTTGTCTAACTTTCATTTTTAACTTCCTTTCTATTTCTATCTAACTTTTTATTTTCCTAAAAAAGGTAATGTGAGTAGTACATATTTTGGTCAATTTCAATTGTTTTTATACACAAAAAAATAAAAAGCTAGATTGGAAGAAATGGCAGTAATGATAATACATAAAAAATAAAGTAAAAGAGAAGGAATCGTGAGATTTTGAGAGAAGCGTGGATGGCTAAGCCAGATGTTAAGAAAATTCATTATTAAGCTTTTAAGAAAAAGGTACTTACATAAAGGGCCCTAGCTTACATAAAAATGAGTATTTAGGACAGACTAAAAACGGTTACATTTTGACTTTCTAAGAAAGAAAGAGTAAAATACCCATTAGATTTATTACGTTGAAGGGATGGTTACCGCGAATGGCTAACGAATTTAAAGTGTGCGACGAATGTCAAGCAACCAACATAAAAACACTTGTGCCTAAGTTAAAACAACTGGACCCTGACGCATCAATCGATATCGCTTGTCAATCGTATTGTGGGCCTGGGAGAAAGAAATCCTTCGCTTTTGTAAATAGTCGTCCAGTAGCAGCTCCTTCTGAAGATGAGCTAATTGAAAAAGTACAAGCAAAGTTAAAATAACTGTAATTCACATTACTTTATAAGGATTTAGCCTTATAAATAAGCATAAAGTATCATATATAGGCTGCCTTTTGATCGTTACGAACTTACGACATAGGGTAGCCTTATTTTATTGTAAATGAAGAAGTAAAGTAGTGTTATTGTAATAGCATATCTGTATTTTAGGATGTGTAAAAATTAGTACTTTAATGTGATTTTTAATTTTTCACTGCCGTATAAATGTTACACTAACTTATAAGCACGCCATAATGAAAAGTTGAGGTAAATCTATGGGATATTCTAATGAGAAATTAAGTGAGGAGAAAGTTTTCAAAGACCCTGTCCATCGATACGTGCATGTGCAAGATAGAGTGATATGGGATTTGATTGGAACAAGAGAATTCCAAAGATTAAGAAGAATAAAGCAATTAGGGACGACATTTTTAACTTTTCATGGAGCAGAACATAGTCGTTTTAATCATTCGCTTGGTGTATATGAAATCGTCCGCAGAATAGCTGATAATGTCTTTATTGGCCGTTCTCAATGGAATGAGCAGGAACGCTTATTATCGCTTTGTGCTGCGCTATTACATGATTTGGGCCATGGTCCCTTCTCGCACTCCTTTGAAAAGGTCTTTAATTTAGATCATGAAAATTTTACGAGACAGATTATATTAGGAGATACTCAGGTTAATGATATTTTAAAGCGTGTCGATCAGACCTTTCCTAAAAAAGTAGCTGAGGTTATTGCCAAAACATACGAGAATAAACTAGTTGTAAGTCTTATATCGAGTCAAATAGATGCAGATCGAATGGATTATTTGCAGAGAGATGCGTATTATACGGGTGTAAGCTATGGGCATTTCGATATGGAAAGACTACTCCGAGTTATGAGACCGTGTGAGGATCAAGTCGTTTTTAAAAGCAGTGGTATGCATGCTGTTGAGGACTATATTATGAGTCGTTATCAGATGTATTGGCAAGTATACTTTCATCCTGTGACGAGAAGTGCAGAAGTAATTTTGACAAAAATTCTTCATCGAGCAAAAGAACTTCATGAAAACGGATATCAATTTATCCAAAAACCGATTCATTTTCTTTCTCTTTTTAAAGGAAATGTTTCAATAGAAGAATATTTAAAACTTGATGAGAACGTAATGATGTATTATTTTCAAGAATGGGAAAATGAAAAAGATTTTATTTTACAAGATTTATGTAGACGTTTTGTGAATCGTAAATTATTTCAGTATACCGAATTTCATCCTTCGAATGAAATGAATAAAGTTATTGAATTAACAACATTATTTAAAAAAGCAGGAATCGATCCGAACTATTATTTAGTAGTCGATTCTTCATCGGATTTACCATATGATTTTTATCGCCCAGGTGAAGAAGAAGAAAGACTACCGATTCACCTGTTAAAAAATAACGGAGAGATTAAAGAACTATCCCGAGAATCGGAAATTGTTGTTGCCATCACAGGTAAGAGAAGAACAGATCATAAATTATATTTTCCAGAGGACTTTTTAAAGGACGAATCATCGAAACGTAATATCAAAAAACAAATACGAGCGATTTTAGGAATTGATTAGCGTTCACTATAGATGGGCTACTAATACCTTAAAGTTAGAGCATGTACATAGTAATTAAGGAGGAACAGTAGTGTTAAAAGATCATGCTAGAATTATTCATGCCATCTCTGCAGTAGGAGAAATAGCTGGAAGAAAAAAATTGCAAAAAATCATTTATATAGCTAAAAAAATCTCTTTTCCGTTTCAAGAGAAATATCAGTTCCATTTTTATGGTCCTTATTCAGAAGAATTAACTTTACGAGTTGAAGAACTTTGTGAAATGGGATATTTGAATGAAGTAAAAGAAAAAAAGAATGGTTACCAACAATATTGTTATTCCATTTCAGCTGCAGGCGAGGATTTTTTACAGTTATTTGACTTAGAAATTCCAGCTTTGAAGGAATGTTTAATCAACATGAATGAGCAGAACGCACGGTTTTTAGAACTGGTATCGACTGTTTTATATTTTGATTCTTTACCTAAAATAGAAGTTATTGAAAAAATTAATACTTTAAAAAGTAAACAAAAATATACAGAAGATGAAATCGATGAAGCGTATACATATATCGATCAACTTATGAAAAAAGCTAAGTCTCATTAAAGGAGCTTAGCTTTTTTCGACTTAATATAAAATTAAAAAAATTCAAGTTGCAAGGGGTTTTATGTAATCTTATTGATCGCTTAAACGTTTCCCTGCAACTGCATAATGATTTTTTTGCATTTCTTCAATAAATACAACAATGTTTTCTTTCGGAGCACCAGCTGTTTCTGAAACAGCTTCTGTTACTTTTTCTACTAAAGCTTTCTTTTGCTCTTCAGTGCGTCCCTCTAACATTTTTACAGTAATATATGGCATACTATGATGACTCCTTTCATACTTTCTGATTGTAGTTTTTCATAATATCAAATGAAAATCAAGACTAGCTTTTCAAACTGGAAATAATAGTTACAAGGAAATGGATACAGCACAGAAATCTGTGAATCACATAAGCAGTGGTAACGCTTTATTTTTATAAGTTAAATTTTTTTATAATATACGTTATACTAATGAATACGAATATAATGGAGTGTGAAATATGGATTTCTTAAATAGGATATTAGCTTTTCCTCTAGAGCAGCTACCTTATGTGATTGTCGTCTTGTTAATAGCATTTACAGTACATGAGTTTGCTCATGCATTTGTTGCTTATAAATTTGGTGATCCTACTGCTAAAGATCAAGGAAGATTGACATTAAATCCAATGGAGCATATTGATCCGCTTGGAACGATTCTTATACTTATTGCTGGGTTTGGTTGGGCTAGACCAGTACCAGTTAACAGATATCATTTTAAAAATCCACGATTAGCAGGGGTTCTTGTGTCACTAGCGGGACCAGTAAGTAATTTGCTGATTGCGATTATCGGGTATTTCATTTACTTCAGTATTGAAGCTTCCGGGAGTACGGCTGAGGCTTTTATTTATGTGAGAATGTTTTTGACCATATTAATTAATTTGAACATCTTACTATTTGTTTTTAACTTATTACCCATTCCACCATTGGATGGATATCGGATTATTGAAGATTTGGTACCAGTAAATGTTCGAGCGAAAATGACACAATATGAACAATATGGTGTGTTAATCTTTTTAATCTTAATTGTTACTCCATTAGATTATTATACAATTGATCCTATATTTAATACTGTAATTCCAGCAATCAAGAATGGCTTAGGGGAGTTTTTTTATAAAATATTCTTTTAAGTAACTTAGAAGGAGGAAAATATGGATAATCAGAAGAAAAAAGTGCAATTTAATATTATTAAAAATGATCCTACGGATGGACATAAAGGTTTTGGAGCGGGTTCTTTAAGTCTGGAGAACATTTCTCCAATTATAATTGATGTAGAGGCTAAAGCAGCTTCCATTGAAATTGGTGCTTTACATGCTCGAAGTGCTGTTGAAAAAGGAATTAAGTTTCTAAAAAATAAAGAAGAAGTTCCTAACGGAAAACCTTATTGGCTGGTTTGGGTAGCTGTTGAACGCGGTGAAGAAGGCCCTTATTATGCGGGAGTAACGGCATGTGAAATGACCGTTGACCGCAGTATTCGTAGAGGATATAAGTCTCTTCCAGAGCATGTGAATAATCTAGACAAAGCGATGAAAAGAAGAATGTTAACAGGACATATGGATGCTGCTTCAAAGCATGTATTAAAAGAATTTTTACAAAACCATGATGCAGGAATGTGGGAGCGCTCTAGCGAAGAGTTGAAAAATCAGCTTGCTTAAGGATCTTTTGTTTTTGTCTAAAAATTGAAAAATAGGAAATTTTTATTTTACTACTTGTTGTTTTGAATAAAAATGGTAAACTTAGAATCAGCGTGGAACGCTATAAAGCTAGGACACAAAAAAAGCCTATTTATTAGAAAAGTAAGTTTTCGATAAATAGGCTTTTTTGTTTGGAAAAAACATATTAATGGATTAGATTGTAAAAGATTCATAAGAATCATTTACAATTCTATAGCATTATTTCACAAAAGAAGAGCTGATTTTCGTATATAATTATTCATGACAGGGGGAATTGTTATGAAAGCTATTGCTGTTTTTTGTGGATCGAGTATGGGGGCATCTCCAGAGTATCAACAAGGAGCTGTTCTTCTTGGTAAAGAGTTAGCCAAACGTAATATTACCTTAGTATACGGTGGCTCAAGTATTGGTATTATGGGAATAGTAGCAGATACCGTATTAGCAGAAGGCGGTTCTGTTATAGGGGTTATGCCACATTTATTACACGAAAGAGAAATTTCTCATCCAAATCTTACGGAGTTAATCGTAGTTGAATCTATGCATGAGAGAAAAGCTAAAATGGCTGATTTAGTTGATGGATTTATTGTTTTACCAGGTGGTCCAGGCACATTAGATGAGTTTTTCGAAATCTTTACATGGGCTCAAATTGGTTTACATAACAAACCATGTGGCATTTTAAATATTGCTGATTATTATAAACCTCTGCTAGCTTTATTTGATCATATGGTCACTGAACAATTTTTACAAGAAAAGTATAAATCGATGTTGTTAGTTTATGAACATCCTAAAGCTTTAATAGATGCATTTTCTTCCTACCAGGCACCTCCGATAAAGACATATTCGTGAGTGCATGTAAGGAAATGATAGCATGTTATATAAAATGAAAAAGGTGGAATTCAAAGCATGATAGTTGAATTCCACCTTTATCGTTTTAGAACAATGTTCAATAGCTATTGATTTTTGAAATGAGCAAAGTAAGCAAGACCTCTATGAGAAAGGCTGTTCGATTGCAAACTCCAGTCACAGGTGAGACAAGAAAAATCATGAGCGATTGATGTATAGAGAGCATTTATTGCTTATTTCTCATTAATAGAGACTTGGCTTTAAAAGAGTTATGTTATGACTAGATTTAGGAGAAATTAAAAAGAGTTTAAAAAAAGATTTGCTACAAACGATTCGAGGCAAAGGTTATTTCTTATGCGATGAGTGAATATTAAAATCGGTATCGTTATTCTCTTGTATTCTTTATTCGTTACATTCACTTTTATCGTTGGAATATATTATTTTTAATATTCAAGTGTCCATTCGAACCAAACTGTCGCACTGATGGAGGCGTGTATATACTTCAAGGGCAAGAATTGATAGCCGCCTATCAAGGGCTAGCGACTGTGGATACAGAAAAAATTACGGATATAACAATTGCGGATGAACCAACTGGAAACCTTGATAAAGAAATAGAAGAAAATATTATGAGTATTTTATTATCCCTTGTTCATGACAAAAAGAAATATGTTATTGTAGCGACTCACTCGAAGGAAGGCTATGGTGTAAAATAAGACGGACTGTCAAAATAGATCTTCGACAGTCCGTTTGCTTTTAGGTTTTGTGTAAAAATCATCCCCAAAAAGGTATGATTTTTTTGTACCAAGGTTTTTCTTTTTTATCCGTATTATTATTTTCAGAAGGTTTTCCATTTTCATCCAAATGCGCCGTGCAATGCTCAGTTGGTTCAGTCCCTTTTGTAAAATAGGTTAAAACCGCAACTGGACAGTTTTTCGTTGCAATTTTCCCATTTTCAGGATTTATTTTGACTCCAATGAGCTGCTTACCTTTTGGTTTAAACTGTTTAAATGTTGATTTTTTTAAGCTGTTTTCCATGAAATCAGCCCAAATATTTTTTGCAAATACTCTTTCCGTAGGTCGATCCATTAATTGAGATTGGTCATATCCAGTCCAAACTCCTGCGACTAGTTGAGGTGTATAGCCAATCATCCAGCTGTCCGTTTTAGTCGTTCCAGATTTGCCCGCATATTGTCGAGACAGTTTAGGAATAAGTGTTGAACCAGTAACCGTAGAATACCCATTTAATTGTTGATTAAATACGCCAGTTAGCATACTTGTCATGACGAAGGTATTGTTATAATCTAGGATTTTTTCTTTGTATTTTGGTGCCTGATAAATAACTTCTCCTTTATGATTTTCTACTTTCTTGATAAAGACAGGCTCAACTGCTGTTCCTCCGTTAGCGAGTCTACTATAGGCATTTACCATCTCAATTACTTTTACACCAGAAGTACCCAGAGCGGAGGAGGGGATGGCTTCGATTTTACTTTGAATACCAAATTTAGTAGCTGTTTTTGCTAATTGTTTTTCACCTAAAAATAAATGTGTCTTAACAGCGTATACATTATCAGATAAGGCAATAGCTTGAGCTAAAGTAATCTTTTTATTTGCATAGACAGAATTGAAATTGTGAGGAGTATAAGCTGCTCGATCATTATCAAAAGAGAAAGTAGTTTCCTCACTTTTTAGCATGGTTGCTGGTGTAAATCCATTTTCTAAAGCAGAGTAATATAAGATTGGCTTAATCGTAGAACCAGGTTGGCGAACAGCTTGAGTAGCACGATTAAAAGAGCTCTCCTCATAATTTTTTCCACCAATTAGAGCTTTTACTTCACCGTTTTTGGGATTCATGGCAACTAGTGCCCCTTGTAAATCTGAGTCATCTGTTAATTGATTGCTGAAAGCATGTTCTGCTGCTTCCTGCGTCTTCATATCGAGGGAAGTGTAAACTCGCAATCCTCCAAGTGCGATCGTCTTTTCATCCAAATGTAATTGATCTTTTAATGCCTGTTTTACAGCGCTGAAATAGTAAGGAGCAATACTTTCTTTATGCTCATGTTGACCATTTAAAGTAATGGTCTCATTCATAATTTTTTTCAGTTGTTTTTCCTTAATATAGCCCGCATTTTTCATAGATGAGAGTACGACATTTTGACGTTGCTTAGCTTTTTCTAAAGAATGAAAAGGTGAGTAAAGCGAAGGTCCTTTCGGAATTCCAGCTAAAAGAGACGCTTCTGCTAAGGTTAGTTGATTAGCATTCTTACCAAAGTAATATTGACTAGCTGCTTGAACGCCGTATGTGCCATGACCAAAATAAATCGTATTTAAATAGCCTTCTAAAATTTCATCCTTGGAATAGTTCATTTCAATTCTTTTCGTATATAATGCTTCATTAAGCTTACGATTCCATGATTTTTCATGTGTTAAAAATAAGTTTCTAGCATATTGCTGAGAGATGGTGCTTGCACCTTGAACTTTAGCTCTTGCTTTTATATCTGCAAGTACAGCACCGGCAATTCGCTTATAATCGAATCCATTATGCTCATAAAAACTACGATCCTCAACTGCTAATACGGCGTGAATCATTTCAGGAGATATATCCTTAAGGTTAACCCAATATCTTTTTTGACCTGTATTTGTTTCTCCTATTACAGTGCCATTACTGCTGTAGAAAATGGAGGATTGTGGCACTGCTAATTGAGGTGCTCCTAGTATTTTGGCATATATAAGTACGCCAAAATAAAGGAAGAGTAAGAGGGATAAACTTAAAAATAACAGGATTATCGCTGCTCTTACTATTTTTGGGGTTTTACGAAATCTTTGCCCTGTTATCATTTCCAAAATTCTCACCTTCACTTAACGCTTTTCTTATTAGTATGAAAAAAAACTTCCTTTTTTAAACATTTTTAATGAAGATGAAAAAAATAGTCTCATAATGTTCTTTCTCATTTTGTTTGGTTTTTTACGGATACTTTGTTTTGTTGCCTATGAACAAGTAGTGAATATAGGTTGAGTCGTATGTCACTCCAGGATGCTCGCTTTCTGCGTGCGGAGAGACTCTTGCTAGAGTATCGCACTTTACACTCCATTCAAGCTTTTGATAACTAAATCTATTCACCGAACTTATTTAAAAATAACAATATTAAAGAAGACAGCCTTTTGTTTTGAAGTCATAAATGGATGGTTATGGAGGAGAACAGGAGGGAATGATGACATCTGATGAGGAGTATTTAGATACTTTTGATATGGAAAGTCATCTCATCTTGTGCTATTTCTGTATAGTTGAAACTTAAATCAAGAATCTTTATACTTATGAAAGTTAGAGGTTATTTATGGAGATAGAAGAGCTATAAGAGGAAGCTAAACTATTATTAGTATAAAAGCCTAGCAAATTTGCATGCTTGCAAGATTTCTTGGTGAAAGATTCGTTTTTAGACGTTATTCTACAATTACTGGTTCTTGTGCGTTCTTATCATTGTAGCTACGTTTAATAAATAGTATTATTAAATACATTAGCATGAAATATAGCCTTTTAGAGCATCGAGAAGGGTGTTAAAAGTATGTCAGTAACGAAGGAAGTAACCATTCAATTAAATACAATCATTTCAAATGGACAGGACACAGAGGTGTACGAACTTGTGACATTTGGAACTTTACAACATAAAAAAGATACAATTTATCTACGCTATGATGAAGTTCAGCAAGATATGCAAAATGTTCATACTATATTAAAATGGTCACCTGATGAAGTGTTTATTATGAGAAGTGGTCCGATTAAAATGAGGCAACGTTTTAAGAAAGATTTGATGACAACAGGTACTTATGAAAGTCCATATGGAACAATGCAAATGTTAACACTTACGAAAAAAATGGATCAAACATGGAATGAACTTGATAAAGAGGGCAAGATGGTTCTCGTATATGATTTGAACATGCATGGAAATGATGTTGGAAAATATGAAATGCAAATTACTTACAAGGAGGAAGCAAATAAATGAATATAGTTGAGCAAATGCAAGAAAAGCTTAAACAAGAAATCATTAATGCTGTTGTTAAAGCTGAACTTGCTACAAAAGAAGAAATTCCAAACGTAATATTAGAAACACCAAAAGATAAGACACATGGTGACTACTCTACAAATATGGCTATGCAACTTGCTAGAGTGGCAAAAAAAGCACCACGCATGATTGCTGAAGCTATCATCGCTAATTTTTCAAAAGAGAATACATCTATTGAAAAAATTGAAATTGCAGGTCCAGGTTTTATTAATTTCTATTTAAACAATCAATACATGACAGATTTAATCCCAACCATCTTAAATGCTGGTGATAAATATGGTGAAAGTACTGTAGGTAATGGAGAAAAAATTCAAGTAGAATTTGTATCAGCTAATCCTACAGGAAATTTACATTTAGGCCATGCTCGTGGAGCAGCAGTGGGTGATTCTTTATGTAACATTCTAGATAAAGCTGGCTATGATGTATCTAGAGAATATTATATTAATGATGCTGGAAACCAGATCAATAATTTAGCATATTCTGTTGAAGCGCGTTATTTCCAAGCTCTTGGAAAAGATGCTGCTATGCCAGAAGATGGATATCACGGTCAAGATATTATCGAAATTGGACAAAAACTAGCTGCTGATTTTGGAGATCGCTTCGTTCACGAAGATGAAAAAGCTCGTTTTGACTTTTTCCGTGAATATGGATTGAAATATGAAATGGGAAAACTTAAAGAAGATCTAGAGCAGTTCCGTGTGAAATTTGATGTTTGGTTCTCCGAGACATCTTTATACCAAGATGGTCAAATTGATTCAGCATTAGATGTGTTAAAAAAGAATGGTCATATTTTTGATCAAGATGGAGCAACTTGGTTCCGTTCAACAGAGCTTGGCGACGATAAAGATCGTGTATTAATTAAACAAGACGGATCTTACACATACCTATTACCGGATATCGCTTATCATCGAAATAAATTAGAACGTGGCTTTGAAAAGCTAATTAATATTTGGGGAGCAGACCATCACGGATATATTCCTCGTATGAAAGCAGCAATTGAAGCTCTTGGATACAATCAAGAACAACTTGAGGTAGAAATTATTCAATTAGTTCACCTATATAAAAATGGTGAAAAAATGAAAATGAGTAAACGTACAGGTAAAGCCGTAACAATGCGTGATCTAGTGGAAGAAGTAGGTCTAGATGCGACTCGTTATTTCTTTGCAATGAGAAGTGCGGATACTCATATGGATTTTGATTTAGATTTAGCTGTTTCACAATCTAATGAAAACCCTGTATATTATGCACAATATGCTCATGCTCGTATTTGCAGTATCCTTCGTCAAGGCAAGGAACTAGGAATAGAGCAAGATGGTAAATTTGATCTTTCTCAAATTTCATCTGAAAAAGAATTTGAAGTATTGAAGAAATTAGGGGATTTCCCTCAAGCAATAGCAGAAGCTGCTGAAAAACGTTTACCACATCGAATTACAAATTATATTTTTGATTTAGCGTCTACTTTCCATAGTTTCTATAATGCGGAAAAAGTATTAGATCAAGAACAAATGGAGCGCTCAAAAGCAAGATTAGCTCTTATTGAAGCCGTTGGGATTACACTGCGTAATGCATTAGCTTTAATAGGTGTTTCTGCCCCAGAAAAAATGTAATAGTTAATGAAATAAAGAGACTAACCTTAAAGAATGCATTCATTGAGGTTAGTCTCTTTTTTATTGAAGGTTCTATTTTGTTATACGTTGATATGAGACTTCTGCGGAAGAAGCGAGAAAAAATGAAACCTCACAGTAAGGAACGCGTAAAAAGAATTGAAGTCTATTGAAAAGACGGGATATTATACGGGTTTGGTTTCTTGTTTTGAGAAATCTGAAGGAGCTCAGATACAGTGACACAACGGTAATCATTATCGTATAAGAATTTCATAATTTGGTCGAAAGCCTTCACGGATTGTGAAACTGGGGAATCCTCATGGCCATTCCAATCATGAAGAAGAATAATATTCCCAGGCTGTATACCTTTTGTAATATGACGAGTAATTTGGCTTGCGGGAGGACTTTTCCAATCTCTGGGATCTTGATGCCAAGACCATAAGACGACAGTCTTTCCGTTCTTTACAGCTGTATCAATGATCGTATCATTATAAAGGCCTCCAACAGGGCGATAGAGAGTCGTTTTATAGCCACTTAACTGTTGAATTAATTGATCTGTTTGTGTTAATTCTTCCGTTAATTTAGCAGCCGTAATACGAGAACTATAAATATGGTTATATGTATGGTTCGCTATTTCATGACCTTCTCTGACTTGTCTTTTTAACACATCTGGGAACCGCTTTACTTTGTTTCCAGCTACAAAAAACGTAGCTTTTGCATCGTATTTAGCTAATATATCTAGTATTTGAGGAGTAAAAATAGGGTGTGGTCCATCATCAAACGTAATAGCCACTACTTTTTCAGTAGTACGTACATCCCAAATGACATGTCCTTTTTTCTCGTAAACCTCCCGGCTTCTTGTTTGAGCAAATGCGTTTTTTTGATAAGCAAGCATAGTAGCTAATATTAGAACTAGCAATATCCATTTTTTTTTCATTTATCATGCACTCCTTAACTATACATACAAGTAAGCTTATTGTATGGAGTTTATAGCAAAAATATTTAACGAATAATGCTATATTGGAAAAATGAAAAAGACTTTAAAAGGCTACTTATATTTGAATAGAAGCTCCACTCAAACGTTTTATTCCTCTTTGTTTAGATAAATCATCTACTAATTGTAGTAAAGCTTGATCTTTCTTCTTTGCTTCAATCATAACATCTACATCTATCTGATAGTTTTTTAATTCCTTTATAAAAGGTAAAATAAAATCTACGTCTACATAATCAGAATGTGCCCGGAAAGCATTAGTGGACTTTGGTGATGAAATATGAACTTTTGGGCATAAACTCGTATGCCTCCAAGTTGAAAAAATTCTTGGCAAAAGCACTGATAGCGATTCTTCACAAAGATTTGCCATATGATGATGGTAATCAAAAACAAATGGGACTTGTTCTTGCTCACAGACTGCTAAGGTTTCAGCCGTATTATAGGTTTTATCATCATTTTCAAGTGTCATTTGTGCTTTTATATGATGAGGTAACTGTTTTAAATTCGTATGGAACCTTTTTAAGGAAAGGTCTTTATCTCCATAGGCTCCTCCAACATGGATATTGATATATGATGTATCTTCAATGCCCATTGCTTCAAGCATTTTATAGTGGAATTCCATATCAATAACGGCATTTGCTGTGACTTCACCTCGAGGACTTGTGAATAATGTAAATTGATTAGGGTGGAAGCTTACCCTCATCTTTTCTTTTTTAACAAAATCTCCAATAGCCTGCCATTCCTCGCGAAAAGGGGATACAAAATCCCATCGTACTTCTGGATGGGTTGCAAGTGGAACAATGGAGCTAGACATTCTATACAATTCAATTTGATGTGCAGCATTATAATATAGCATTCTCAATGTCTGATTGATATTGGTACGTGTTATTTCTTTTAATTTATCCAACCGATCTGAATCACTTAACTGAGAATATCTTTTGAATGTTATTGTTTTTGATGGTGAAGCATCATATAAGGAAATAGCCGTTGAAACATAACCGAAACGAATAATCATTGTTTAATCCTCTTTTTTCTTTTACTGTGTTTCGAAAGCCGTTGGATGTTCAGTAGATTCCAAAGTTGTTTCCTTTTATTTTACAACAACTCAACAAAGAATTGCTGTGCTGAAGTAGGATATCGTGTTTATTTTTCTATTGTGTAATCTTTTATTGTAAGATAACACTCGATAAGAAGCATTTCAAAGTGACTATAGAAAACTAGATAAAAGATGAGCCATTTTCTCTTTCAGTTTTATCCAGGTCGAAACATTGGATAAGTCACGAAAGGAAAGGATTGTACTATTCTGTATATCTTGATCAATTGCTTTTTTAAAGTTCTGAATACAGTTTTTATCATAAATAAAACAGTTTACTTCATGATTTAAAAAAAGACTTCTCTTGTCAAAGTTAGCTGTTCCAATGTCCAGTATTTGCTCGTCTATTAAAATATATTTAGCATGAAAAAAACCTTTTTGATATTGATAAACGGTTGCACCTACTTCTAATAATTTTCGAAAATAAGTATAAGAAGCTTCTTTTACAAGAAGGTGATCGGATTCATAAGGAACGATTATAGATAAGGTAATACCAGCCTTTAGGACTTTCAATAATTCATTCATAATGCGGTTTGAAGGAATGAAATAAGGTGTTCCGATGATAATAGAAGTTGTAGCTTTTTGAATTAGTGAAATAAACTGTTCTTCTAAAAATGCACCTTCAGTAGGTATGATTTGATGCGAATGAACTCCTGTTCCATCACGTTGAATATATATTTGTTTAGTATTTAATGTTGCACCCGTAGCTTCTTGCCAATCTGTTAAATAAACCATTTCAAGATCTTGAACACCTTCTCCTTTAATTCTTAAATGATAATCTCTCCATGGACTTAATTTAGGATCAGCTCCTATATATTCCTTGCCAATATTAAAGCCACCTAAATATCCGATATGACCATCAATAATGGTTATTTTGCGATGATTTCTTTCTTGAGAAGAATAAAAGAAAAAAGGGAATTTAGGAGCATGACTGTATGCAAATTTTACTCCAGAATTTCTTAACTCTTTGATGGTTTTTCCCTTAAAACTCAAACTTCCCATCCAATCAAGTAGTAGACGTACCTCTACACCTTCAGTAGCTTTCTTCTTTAATAGCGAAATAAATCGTTTGCTTATTTTATCATTTTTAACAATGTAAAACTCTATATGTATATGGTGACAAGCATTTCTTATATCGTCGAACATTTTGTCAAAGAGTTCTTCACCAGCCGTGTATAGAGTTATTGTACTTTTTCTTTTAGGGAAGCTGATGGATTTGACAAGAGAGAGATGTTTCTTGCGACCAAGATGGAAGTCAATTGTGAACCATATACCGATTAAAAGGATACATAGAAAAAGAATGAATAAAGTTTTCACAAGATATACTCTCCTTAATAATTAGACGTACATCTATTGTTCTCAATTATGACGGATTAAAACCAAATATGTTTTTAGAAAAATGTTCATTATTGAAATTAGAAAATTTTTCTAGCGAGTAATGAATTGGTATATTATGATAAAAATTGTAAATCAAAACAAGAAATTTGTTGACTGAATGCTCATTCATTATGTAATATATAATCAAGTAATTTCAGATAATTATAAATAATCTACATTGAGAGGGTTTTCAATTCTCTTTATCCCATTCAAACTGACGCTAAGTCTCCTAAACGCAGTAGAAATAAAAGCGTTGACGTAGAAAATCATGATGTCAGTAAGAACCCGATTGGTTTAAATGAAGGGCTTCAACGGCTTGCCGATGAAACTAGACAACTAACCATAGTGGGGGATGATTGAAAACCTCTACTGATGGAAGCTTCACTTTATGGGGAGGAGAAAAAATGGGACCATTATTATGGATCAATCTAATAGCGTTTCTACTTGTTGTAGCTTATGCAATTAGCTTGTTTGTGTATTTGATTAAAACAAGAATTAAGTACATTAAGCTAGGGAAGAAAATGGAGTTCGACAACAAAGTTAAGGAAAGAATGAAACTTATTTGGACGAACGTGTTTGGTCAGAAAAAGCTTTTAAAAGATAAGAAAAGCGGTATCATGCATGTGATGTTCTTCTATGGATTTATATTAGTTCAATTTGGTGCTATTGACTTTATTATTAAAGGAATTAAGCCTGGTGCTCATTTACCATTAGGACCTTTGTATCCGGCTTTTACATTTTTTCAAGAAATTGTAACGTTTATCATTTTAGTAGCGGTGGTTTGGGCATTTTATCGACGATATATTGAAAAGCTTGTCCGCCTAAAAAGAGGATTTAAATCAGGACTCGTATTAATTTTTATTGGTGGATTAATGTTATCTGTATTATTTGGAAATGGAATGTCTATCATCTGGCACGGGCATGATCCAAATGTTGCAGAGCCAATAGCTTCAGGGGTTGCTATTCTTTTTTCTGCTATTGGAAAAACAGCTGCCGTTGTTGGATTTTATATTGCTTGGTGGATTCATGCGTTATTATTACTGGCGTTCTTAGTGTACGTTCCTCAATCAAAGCATGCTCACTTGATTGCTGGTCCAGCTAATGTATTTTTCCATCGTTTATCAAATCCAGGAAAATTAACAAAAATTGATTTTGAGGATGAAACACAGGAATCCTTTGGTGTAGGAAAGATTGAAGATTTCAAGCAAAACCAATTGATTGATTTATATGCATGTGTTGAATGCGGACGTTGTACAAACATGTGTCCTGCAACAGGAACAGGAAAAATGCTGTCTCCGATGGATTTAATTTTAAAACTTAGAGATCATTTAACGCATCAAGGTGCGGTTGTAACAAGAAGCCAACCATGGGTACCGGGGTTTATTTTTTCTCATACAAAAGGAAATCAATTAGCTCTTGCAGCAGCAGGTCAAGGAGCGCAAGAACAAGCGGCTGCTTCTATTTACAGCCCAAGCTTAATTGGTGATATTATCACAGAAGAAGAGATTTGGGGTTGTACCACATGTCGTAACTGTGAAGATCAATGTCCAGTTATGAATGAGCATGTTGATAAAATCATTGATCTTCGTCGTTATTTAGTATTAACAGAAGGAAAAATGAATCCTGATGCTCAACGTGCAATGCAAAATATTGAACGTCAAGGAAATCCTTGGGGATTAAATAGAAAAGATAGAGAAAAATGGCGTGAAATCAGAGAAGATGTAACAATCCCAACTGTAAAAGAAATGAAAAAAGCAGGAGAGGATTTTGAGTATTTATTCTGGGTAGGATCTATGGGTTCATACGATAATCGTAGTCAAAAAATCGCTCTATCATTTGCGAAGCTTATGAATGAAGCGGGTGTTAAGTTTGCTATTTTAGGTAACAAAGAAAAGAACTCAGGGGATACTGCAAGACGTCTTGGAAATGAATTCGTATTCCAAGAGCTAGCTACAAGTAATATTGATGAATTTGAGAAAAATGATGTGAAGAAGATCGTTACAATCGATCCTCACGCATATAATATCTTTAAGAATGAGTATCCTGATTTCGGTTTACAAGCAGAAGTGTACCATCATACAGAGGTACTAGCTCAACTTGTTAAGGAAGGTAAGCTGAAACCAGCGTACGAAGTAAATGAAACAATTACCTTCCATGATTCATGTTACTTAGGTCGTTACAATGAGGTATATGATCCACCGAGAGAAATTCTTAAAGCCATTCCAGGTGTGAAACTAGTAGAAATGGAAAGAAATCGTGAAACAGGCATGTGTTGCGGTGCTGGTGGTGGATTAATGTGGATGGAAGAAGAAACAGGACATCGTATTAATGTTGCTAGAACGGAGCAAGCATTAGTAGTCAGTCCATCTGTTATTAGTTCAGGTTGTCCGTATTGTTTAACAATGCTAACAGATGGAACGAAAGCAAAAGAAGTCGAAGAATCAGTAAACACATTGGATGTTGCTGAGATATTAGAAAGATCCGTTGTTGGTACTCAAACTTCAGTTGTGGCATAAACTATAATAATTAATTATTGGAAAAAATATGCATTTTGTATAAAATATGAATATAATAAATTTACAATTCTTCTATAAATTTGAATTGAATGTTCTTAAAGCCAATTTAATAGGGTTGCATGGAAATGCGACCCTTTTCTTTACAAAGAAGTTTTGAGCGAGCGTTCAGTCGAAGTTTTGCTAAATTTAAATATTATTAAAATTTTATAATTCAAGAAGGGGATGGAGAAGGGTGGAAAAGACGGTTATCGTTAGTGGTGCAAGAACACCATTTGGTAAATTTGGCGGGGGATTAAGTAGTTTTTCAGCTTCGGATCTTGGAGGAATTGTAATTCAAGAAGCATTAAAAAGAGCAAATGTAGATGGTTCTGCTGTAGGAGAAGTCATTATGGGAACTGTTTTACAAGGAGGACAAGGGCAAATCCCATCACGCCAAGCGTCTAGAAAAGCAGGATTACCTTGGAATGTAAAAACAGAAACCATTAATAAAGTATGTGCATCAGGTTTAAGAGCTGTTACTTTAGGAGACCTTTTAATTCGAGCTGGTGAAGAGGAAGTCATTGTAGCTGGTGGTATGGAATCTATGAGTAATGCTCCTTACATTCTTCCAAATGCAAGATGGGGAATGCGAATGGGTGAAGCACCTACAAAAGATTTAATGATTCATGATGGATTAAGCTGTAGTTTTACAGGTGTTCATATGGGTACATTTGGGAATAGTACCGCTGAAGAATTTAATATTAGCAGAGAAGAACAAGATCAATGGTCTTATAGAAGCCATCAACTAGCTACACAAGCGATTGAGTCTGGAAAGTTAGCGGAAGAAATTGTAGCTGTTGAAGTACCACAGAGAAAAGGTAGCCCTATTTTAATAGAAAATGATGAATCTCCTCGAGTCGACACAACAATAGAAAAGTTGAGCGCATTACGACCAGCCTTTGGTAAAGAAGGAACGATAACAGCTGGAAATGCTCCAGGAGTTAATGATGGTGCTGGTGCCCTCGTTTTAATGAGTGAAGAGCGTGCTTTAAATGAAGGAATTAAACCAATGGCTTATGTTATTGGTCATGCAGAGATTGCTATTGAAGCGAAAGATTTTCCTCAAACACCAGGATTGGTGATCAATGAAATCTTAACGAAAACAGGAAAATCAGTTGAAGATATCGATTTGTTTGAAATAAATGAAGCTTTCGCAGCTGTCGCATTAGCAAGTAATAAAATTGCTAACATTGATCCTGAAAAAGTAAATGTTAATGGAGGGGCTGTAGCGTTGGGTCATCCAATTGGAGCAAGTGGAGCAAGAATTATTATGACGTTAATGTATGAATTAAAACGACGTGGCGGTGGAATTGGTATCGCAGCCATTTGTAGCGGTGGTGGCCAAGGAGATGCCGTTATGATCGAGGTACCAAAAGAGTAGCAGTCATAAGGAGGAACAGAAATGCTTATTCAAAAAGTAATGGTAATAGGAGCCGGACAGATGGGGTCTGGAATTGCTCAAGTATTTGCTATGTCTGGTTACCAAGTATACCTACATGATTTAAAAGAAGAATTGGTGGCTAGAGGTATTTCCGGTATTGAAAAGAATTTATCCCGTCAGGTAGCAAAAGGAAAATTATTAGAAGAACAGAAAGAAGCTGCTTTAACGGCAATTACGCCTTCTATTGATTTACAAAATGCCTCTAACGTGGATCTTGTTATAGAAGCAGCGATTGAGAATATGGAGATAAAATCTAAGCTTTTTTCTGATTTAGATCGTATAGCAGAAAAACATACCATTCTAGCAACAAACACGTCTGCTTTACCTATCACTGAAATCGCAGCAGTGACAAGCAGGCCGGAACAAGTAATTGGGATGCACTTTATGAATCCTGTTCCTGTTATGAAACTAGTCGAGGTAATTAGAGGATTAGCAACGAGTGATGAGGTATACCAAACAATTGAAGATTTATCGAAATCATTAGGAAAAATACCTGTGGAAGTTAATGATTTTCCAGGGTTTGTATCTAACCGCATCTTAATGCCTATGATCAATGAGGCGATTTATACACTTTATGAAGGTGTCGCTTCTAAGGAAGCAATCGATGATGTTATGAAATTAGGAATGAACCACCCTATGGGTCCACTAACATTAGCCGATTTTATCGGTTTAGATACATGTTTGTATATTATGGAAACGCTTCATCAAGGATTTGGAGATGATAAATATCGTCCATGTCCATTATTGCGAAAATATGTAAAAGCAGGTTGGCTAGGAAAGAAATCAGGAAAAGGTTTCTTTACGTACGAGCAAAAGTAATGATCAGCTAGGAGGATTGCCATGGAGTTACGTTTTACTGAAGAACAACAAATGATGAGGAAAATGGTTCAAGATTTTGCTCAAAATGAAGTTCAAAAGTATGTGGAGCGTATGGAAAAAGGGGAGTTTTCAAAAGAGCTAATTTCCAAAATGGGTGAATTAGGATTAATGGGCATTCCAATTCCCGAACAGTATGGTGGAGCTGGTATGGATTTTGTTTCTTATATTATTGCTATACACGAAATCTCTAAAATTAGCCCAACTTTAGGAGTTATTTTATCTGTTCATACATCAGTTGGAACGAATCCGATTGTTTACTTTGGCACAGAAAAGCAAAAAGAAAAATATGTTTCTAAGCTCGCCTCAGGTCAATATTTAGGAGCATTTTGTTTAACTGAGCCACACGCTGGTTCAGATGCAGCAAGTTTAAAATCACGAGCGGTTTTACAAGGGGATCACTATATTATAAATGGCTCAAAAGTATTTATAACAAATGGAGGAGAAGCAGACGTTAATATCGTTTTTGCATCTACTGATTTAGAAAAAGGGGCAAAGGGAATCTCTGCTTTTATCGTCGATAAAGATACACCAGGATTTATTGTCGGAAAAGATGAACATAAAATGGGATTAAGCGGTTCACGTACGGTTCAAATTATGTTTGAAGATATGAAAGTTCCGAAAGAGAACTTATTGGGAGAAGAAGGAGATGGCTTTAAAATCGCTATGTCTAATCTGGATGCTGGCAGAATTGGGATAGCTGCACAGTCATTAGGAATCGCACAAGGAGCTTTTGAACATGCCGTCTCTTATAGTAAAGAAAGAAAACAGTTTGGAAAACCGATATCTTTGCAACAAGGTATTGGCTTTAAATTAGCAGACATGGCTACAAATATAGAGGCTGCAAAGCTACTAGTTTATCAAGCTGCTAGCATGAGAGCTGCACAAATTCCATGTGGAAAAGAAGCCTCAATTGCGAAGTTATTTGCTTCTAAAACAGCAGTTGATGTTGCGATTGAAGCTATACAAGTATTTGGCAGTTACGGATATACAAAAGAGTATCCTGTAGAAAGGTACTTTAGAGATGCAAAAGTAACGGAAATTTATGAAGGAACTAGTGAAATTCAGAAAATGGTAATTCAGAAATATTTATAGATAAAGCTATAATACTAACCGAATTAAGGTGGGGGAAAAAATGAACTTTAAATTAACTGAAGAGCATGAAATGATTCGTAAAATGGTTCGAGATTTTGCTGAAAACGAAGTAGCACCAACAGCAGCTGAGCGTGATGAAGAAGAAAGATTTGATAGGGATATATTCAAGAAGATGGCTGAGTTAGGTTTAACGGGTATTCCATGGCCAGAAGAGTATGGTGGAATTGGTAGTGATTATTTAGCGTATTGTATTGCGATTGAGGAGCTATCACGTGTATGTGCATCGACAGGAGTAACATTGTCAGCGCATACATCTCTTGCTGGATGGCCTGTATATAAGTTCGGTACAGAAGAACAAAAGCAAAAATATCTTCGTCCAATGGCGCAAGGTGAAAAAATTGGTGCATATGGTTTAACGGAACCAGGTTCTGGCTCTGATGCAGGTGGAATGAGAACAACAGCTAAATTAAATGGCGATCATTATGTATTAAATGGTTCGAAGATATTTATTACAAATGGTGGAATAGCTGATATTTATATCGTATTTGCTGTTACAGATCCAGAGTCTAAAAAAGGAACAAGTGCATTCATTGTTGAAAGTTCATTCCCTGGGTTTAGCGTAGGGAAAAAAGAAGAGAAAATGGGCATTCGTTCATCTCCTACAACAGAATTAATTTTTGAAGATTGTATTGTGCCAAAAGAAAATCTTCTAGGAAAAGAAGGAGAAGGTTTTAAAATTGCGATGATGACTTTAGATGGCGGTCGTAATGGTATCGCAGCACAAGCAGTTGGAATTGCTCAAGGAGCATTAGACGCTGCAGTAGATTATTCTAAGCAGCGTGTTCAATTTGGTAAACCAATTTCTGCACAACAAGGTATTGGCTTTAAACTAGCAGAGATGGCTACAGGTGTTGAAGCAGCTCGCTTATTAACATATCAAGCAGCTTGGTTAGAATCTGAAGGATTACCGTATGGTAAGGAGTCTGCTATGTCAAAACTTTTTGCTGGTGACACAGCTATGAAAGTTACTACAGAAGCCGTACAAGTTTTTGGTGGTTATGGTTATACAAAAGACTACCCAGTTGAGCGCTATATGAGGGATGCAAAAATAACTCAAATTTATGAGGGAACACAAGAAATTCAAAAACTAGTTATTTCAAGAATGATTACAAAGGATTAATGCTTGGAAATAAAGTGAAGTTTTAAAACGGAGAGTAAAAGAGTGCAACTACAAACCAAGTGGTATTTCTTTTGCTCTCCTTGTTTTAATATTTTGTAACTTTATAGGAGCGTGTTCTGTTTAAAGGCGGTGGCATTATGAAAAGAAGAGAAGTTCATGCATCAGTGAAAGATGAGCAGCTGATTAAAAAAAGACGAAACCAAATGATTAAAGGAGCTGTAACGCTTTTTAAAGAAAAAGGCTTTCATCGTACAACTACTAGAGAAATTGCCAAAGCCTCAGGGTTTAGTATAGGAACCCTTTATGAATATATTCGAACGAAAGAAGATGTACTTTATTTGGTGGTTGACAGTATATATGACGGTGTAAAAGAGCGTTTGGAAAATGATTTGGCTAATGCAGAAGGAACGATTGAAAGCTTAAAGAAAGGCATCGCTCATTATTTTAGAGTAATCGATGAAATGCAAGATGAAGTAGTTGTTATGTATCAGGAGGCAAAATCGCTCTCTAAAGATGCACTGCCGTATGTATTAAATAAAGAAATTGGTATGGTTGATTTATTCGAGCAATTACTAAAGAATTGCCGTGAAAACCAAGAAATTGACTTAAATGATGATCAAATAAAAATTATTGCTCATAATATTTTTGTTCAAGGACAAATGTGGGGATTTAGACGATGGGCATTTAAAAAACTATATACAATCGATGAATATATTGAACTTCAAATTAGCTTATTGAATATCGGTATTGATAAGGAAAAGAAATGAAACGAGCAAATAATGGAGGGATAAAATGAGTACAATAGAATTATATAGACCGAAAAAACATCTGCGTTTTATCACAGCATCTAGTTTATTCGATGGTCATGATGCTTCTATTAACATTATGCGCAGAATTCTCCAAAGTTCAGGCGCTGAAGTTATTCATCTTGGACATAATCGATCAGTTGAAGAGGTAGTAAATGCTGCCATTCAAGAGGATGTGCAGGGAATTGCTATTTCTTCTTACCAAGGTGGTCATGTTGAATATTTTAAGTATATGTATGATCTATTAAAGGAAAAAGGAGCCGAACATATCCGGATTTATGGTGGTGGTGGTGGAGTTATCATTCCACGCGAAATGAAAGAACTACATGATTATGGGATTGCGCGGATCTTTTCTCCTGATGATGGAAGAGAGCATGGTTTACAAGGGATGATTAACATTATGCTCGAGGAATGTAAAGAAGGAAACTCGAATGATTTGGAAGAAGAGACTTTGGATAAGCTTTTTAAGGGGGATTTTCAAGCGGTTGCGAAATGCATTACTGCTGTTGAAAACCACTTAGATTTGAAAGCGGATACAAACCTTGAAGATTACATGCAAAGAATTAGAGGAAAAACGAAAGAAATTCCGGTCCTAGGGATTACTGGAACAGGTGGAGCTGGAAAAAGTTCTTTGACAGATGAACTGATTCGTCGTTTTATGAATGAAATTCCCAATAAAAAAATCGCAGTTTTATCAATAGATCCTACTAAGCAAAAAACCGGGGGAGCTTTATTAGGAGATCGAATCAGAATGAATGCAATTTTTTCTGATCGGGTTTATATGCGCAGTTTGGCTACTAGGACTTCAAGAAGTGAATTATCGCTTGCATTGCATGATGCACTATCCGTTGTGAAGGCAGCAGATTTTGATGTTGTTATTGTTGAAACATCGGGTATTGGTCAAGGAGATGCAGGGATAACGGAAGTTTGTGACTTGTCTATGTATGTCATGACGAGTGAGTTTGGTGCACCAACACAACTAGAAAAAATTGATATGATTGATTATGCAGACTTAGTTGTTATCAATAAATTTGAAAGAAAAGGCTCAGAAGATGCGTTACGTCAAGTACAAAAACAGTATCAAAGAAGCAGAGAACTATTCGATCAAGATTATACGGAAATGCCGGTGTATGGAACCATTGCGAGTCAATTTAATGATGAAGGGACAAATTGTTTATTTGCTGCTTTGATTGAGTTGTTGAACCAAAAAACATCTTTACAATTGTCTACTTCTTTTTCAAAACATGGGGATATCCAAAAGCAAAATGTAATCATACCAAATGATCGTAGATATTACTTGCGAGAGATTTCAGAAACAGTAAGAAAATATAAAGTCAATGCCAATGAGCAAGCTGAATTAGCAAGTCGATTATATCAGTTAGATAGTGTAATAGAATTAACAAAACAAAACGATTCAAATGAAGAAGTTTTAAAATCCTTGCAATCCATAAGAGATCATCTATTAAAACAATTATCAAATGAATCGATGAAATTACTCCAATCATGGAATGAGGTAAGCGAACAATACAAGAAAAATGAATTAGTTACCTACGTTCGAAACAAACAAATTGTAACAAGTTTGAAAACTAAAAGCTTATCAGGATTGATGATTCCAAAGGTATCGCTTCCTAAATATAAGGATAAAGGTGACATCTTACATTGGATGTACAAAGAAAATGTACCAGGTGCATTTCCGTTTACTGCTGGAGTATTCCCATTTAAACGTGAAGGTGAAGATCCAAAAAGACAATTTGCTGGTGAAGGCTCACCTACAAGGACAAATAAACGATTCCATTATTTATCTAAAGATGATTCAGCCAAACGCTTAAGCACAGCATTTGACTCTGTAACTCTCTATGGAGAAGATCCTGATTACCGGCCTGATATTTACGGAAAGGTAGGAGAAAGTGGAGTTAATATTTGCACATTAGACGATATGCAAAAGTTATATGCAGGTTTTGATTTATGTGCGCCTACTACATCTGTTTCTATGACGATAAATGGTCCTGCAGCTATTATTTTAGCGATGTATTTGAACACTGCTATCATTCAGCAATTAGAGAAAAAATCTACTGAACTAGGAAGAGAATTAACGGCTGAAGAAAGAGAAACTGTTACAAATTATACGCTACAAACAGTTCGCGGAACCGTGCAAGCAGATATTTTAAAAGAAGATCAAGGTCAAAATACATGTATATTCTCAACAGAGTTTTCTTTAAGATTAATGGGAGATATTCAAGAGTATTTTATAAAAAATAAAGTGAAAAATTATTATTCTGTTTCAATCTCTGGTTATCATATAGCAGAAGCTGGAGCCAATCCTATTTCGCAATTAGCCTTTACTTTAGCAAATGGTTTCACATATGTAGAATACTATTTAAGCAGAGGAATGAGCATTGATGATTTTGCACCAAATCTATCGTTTTTCTTTTCGAATGGATTAGATCCTGAATATACAGTTATAGGAAGAGTAGCTCGTCGTATTTGGGCAACTGTTATGAGAAATAGATATGGAGCTAGTGAAAGAAGTCAAAAACTGAAATACCATATTCAAACATCTGGAAGATCATTACATGCTCAAGAAATCGACTTCAATGATATCCGTACCACACTTCAAGCATTAATGGCACTACAAGACAATTGCAATTCACTTCACACAAATGCTTACGATGAAGCCATCACAACCCCTACAGAAGAATCCGTCAGAAGAGCAATGGCCATCCAAATGATCATAACAAAAGAACATGGTTTATCAAAAAATGAAAATCCGTTGCAGGGATCGTTTATTATTGAGGAATTAACAGATTTAGTTGAAGAAGCTGTCTTACAAGAATTTGAGCGCCTTGATGATCGAGGTGGGGTATTGGGAGCTATGGAGACACAATATCAACGTGGCAAAATTCAGGATGAATCGATGTACTATGAAATGAAAAAACATACAGGAGAGCTTCCGATTATTGGTGTAAATACGTATCTCAACCCAAATCCTCCATCAGAAGAAGACTTAAATAATATCGAACTAGCTAGAGCAACTAAAGAAGAAAAAGAAAAACAAATTTATAACTTGCGTGAATTCCAAAGAAGAAATGAAGATCAGACTAAGGAAGCATTACTACAACTGAAAAAAGCGGCAGTTAGTGGAGAAAATATTTTTGAAGTGTTAATGAATTGCGTGAAAGTAGCTAGCCTTGGTCAAATAACAAGAGCTCTATATGAAGTTGGCGGACAATATCGAAGAAATATGTAAAAAATAATCAGCCCTTTAAGAAAATATTAGTGAGAGGGTGTTCCAATAGGTATAATTTAGTCGGATATCCTCCCTTTCTATCGTTTATTTTATAATATATGTGCATGAATATTGTAAACCATCTTAATAAAGCACGTAAGATTAGCTTTTTTAGGAAGTGGAGATACACCAAAAAACATCTCGTATTTTCAAAAAAAGTTAGATTAAGTGTCGGGGCCTCTCAAAGTGATTTTTCATCACTTTTGAGATTGCCCCTTTGTTTTTTGTAAAGAATTATTGAAGATGTCATAAATTTTTAGAAAAACTCTTTATAAATAGTAATGAAAAGGGTTAAAATGGTATTCACAGTTAAAGAAAATGTACGATATTCCTAATGGAGTTGGAACAATGAGCTTAAGAGTGGTTATAGTTGTTATTGTTATATTTTTATCAGTTTTTTCTTTCCAATATTTATATCAAAGACAATTAGGCGCTATTAGTTTTTTTCTGATATCCTTTTCATCCTTTTATTTAGCATATCGTGAAAAGAAAAAACAAAATATAGAGTAAGTTTGAACTAGCATAAACCTAAATGAATTGTTTATAATGATGTATATGTCAATTAGTAATAGTTAGTAATGATAAGCATATTTTTATGCTTTTTGATAGAGAAAGGAAGTGCAAGTATTGAGTTTAAATCAATATTCAGCAGAAGTTATCCAAGAAATGTCAATGATAGAATTAGCTTATGAAATTTTATCTGAAAAAAAACAGGCTTTATCTTTTCAAGAAATAATAAATGAAATTGCTACTGTAAAAGGAGTTAAGAAAGAAGATTTACTTCAACAGCTTTCGCAATTTTACACAGATTTAAATGTTGATGGTCGCTTTAGCGTAGCTGGAGAAAATACTTGGGGAATTAAGGATTGGTATCCAATTGACCAAGTAGAAGATGAAATGATGAAATCTGTTAAGCCGAAGAGAAAGAAAGCGAAAAAAGTTGTCGAAGATGAATTTGATGACTATGATGAAGAGTTAGAAGACGATTTAGAAGATTTTGATGATGATCTAGACGAAGCTGACGCAGAAGATGATTTAGATGATGATCTTTTAGATTCAGATGATGACCTAGAAGATGATGAAATTATCGAAGATGATTTTGATATCGATGATGACCTAGAAGATGATGAAGATGAGGATGAGTTGTAAACTACTTGACTTTTTATCTTTAAATTTGTAGAATTCTTTTTGGGCTCCTTTAAAAAGGACACGATTATAAAATTATATCGCTCCCTTACTTTTGTAAGTGGAGCGTTTTTGTTTTTTCATATTTTTGCATAGTATTTTTATGTGAAATGGGAAAAATAAAGGCATAGAAGTTTGAAGCGTTTCTTTCGGAAATCTTAAGGTTGGAAAGATCGTTTCGCTAATCTAATGATATCCGCTTTGGCGATGTAATAAAGGTCTATCGTAATTTATAAAATTGGGCTGCATAGCAAGCAGCTCAATTTAACGTTTATCACGTTCGTCCTAGCATAAAACCAACTATTCGATACGATATCATGGTAAAAGCTAGTATGAATTTGATTCGTTTAACTTTAATCGGTGGGGGCTATATCCCTCCACCGATTAAAGTTTTACTAAATACGATTATGCGGTTTATAAGCTCCTCATGTTTAGTAATGTATTAGCGGCTAATACATTTTAATGATTAATGGCGCAAAGCCATCCATTTTTATAATGAAAAGTAAAAAGTTTACTTAATACAATATTTAAGGGGGAAACGAAAATTGACTAAGTATATTTTTGTAACAGGAGGAGTAGTATCCTCTCTAGGTAAAGGTATTACAGCTGCATCATTAGGAAGATTATTAAAAAACCGAGGTTTAAGTGTTACAATTCAAAAGTTTGACCCTTATATTAATGTGGATCCAGGAACTATGAGTCCATATCAGCACGGTGAAGTATTCGTTACAGATGACGGTGCGGAAACAGATCTAGATTTAGGTCACTATGAGCGTTTTATTGATATTAATTTAAGTCAATACAGCAATGTAACTTCTGGTAGAGTTTACTCAACAGTTCTTCGTAAGGAGCGTCGAGGAGATTATTTAGGAGGAACAGTTCAAGTAATACCTCATATTACAAATGAGATTAAAGATCGCGTATTACGTGCCGGAAAAGAGACTAACGCTGATGTGGTTATTACAGAAATCGGAGGAACAGTTGGAGATATTGAATCTTTACCGTTCTTAGAAGCCATTCGCCAAATTAAGAGTGATATCGGTCAAGATAACGTATTATATTTACATTGTACTTTGGTTCCATATATTAAAGCGGCTGGTGAAATGAAAACTAAGCCAACTCAACATAGTGTTAAAGAGTTAAGAAGTCTTGGTATTCAACCAAATGTAATTGTTGTTCGTACAGAACAACCAATTTCTCAAGATATGAAAGATAAGATTGCACTTTTCTGTGATATCGATGCAAAAGCAGTAATCGAGTGTCAAGATGCAGATACTTTATATTCTGTACCTTTAGCTCTTCAAGAGCAGCATCTAGATCAAATTGTATGTGATCATTTGAAACTGATTGCTCCTGAAGCAGATATGACTGAATGGAAAGCACTTGTAGATAAAGTATTAAATCTTTCAAAAACAACTAAAATTGCTTTAGTTGGTAAATATGTTGAACTTCAAGATGCGTATTTATCAGTCGCAGAAGCATTAAAGCATGCGGGTTATGCATTCGATGCAGATATCGAAATTGATTGGATTAATGCAGAAGATGTTACGCAAGAAAATGTTGCGGAATTACTTAAAGATGCTGATGGAATATTGGTTCCAGGCGGTTTTGGTGATCGAGGTGTTGAAGGGAAAATCGTTGCAATTCAATATGCTCGTGAAAACAAAAAACCGTTCCTTGGTATTTGCCTAGGTATGCAATTAGCAACTGTTGAATTTGCACGTAATGTATTAGGTTTAGATGGAGCTCATTCAGCTGAACTAGATCCTAACACACCATATCCAATTATTGATTTACTTCCAGAACAAAAAGATGTAGAAGATCTTGGAGGAACATTACGTTTAGGCCTATATCCATGTAAGTTGGTTGAAGGTACGAAAGCTATGCAAGCTTATAATGATGAAATTGTTTACGAACGTCATCGTCATCGTTATGAGTTTAATAATCATTACCGTCAAAGCATGGAAGCACATGGTTTCATGTTCTCTGGTACAAGCTTAGATGGTCGTTTAGTGGAAATTATCGAGCTTAAAGACCATCCTTGGTTTGTAGCATCTCAATTCCACCCAGAATTTATTTCAAGACCAACAAGACCACAACCATTATTCCGTGATTTTGTGGAAGCATCATTAAAAAATAAAAAATAGTGTTCAATAAGAAAAGATTGAATGGCTGTTATCTCAAGAAGTTGTATATCTCTTTACAATTTCATTCATTGAGTGTCGATTTAGAATAATATACGTAAAGAGGGTGTGAACCAAAAGATTTGCTTTTGGCTCACACCCTCTTTGTGTATTAGACATTTTTAAGACCTTTTTTCAGTAAAAATGAATCAGTCCTTACTGTAACTCATCAAGTAATTCCTGTAGTGTTAAAGAAATACCATGAAAGGCATATAATGCGATGAGAAGAGTAGGAAATCCAGCTCTCTCTCCTGTTTCAGTTGGAACTAATCCTCGTTTAAGAGGTAAATGGATATGAACATCAGCTAATTGATGAAGCCCAGGTAACTGCTCATCTTGAATAGTAGATAGTGCAACAAATGAAACATTGCTTTTTTGAAGCTCTCCTGCTAACTCTATAGCTCTCACATCATGGCTAAAACGACTGATAATGAGAGCGCGATCGACATCAGTAATAGGTGCTATTTCACCATTATTCAGTAAAGGTTTACAGTTTGGTATTTGCTCAATTCCTTCTGAAGCTTGTGAATAAATGCCTTTCATTTCATCGAATCCATGAATATAGATGGATCCATCACCAATAATTGCTTGGGCAAGAAGTCTGGCAGCATCTTCTATAGAAAATTCATCTTCTGAAATGGTTTTAAAAATACCGCTTAATTGGGTAGAGAATATTTTAAGCATAAAGAAGCTCCTTTGAATAATTTCTATGAGCATTATAATAGATTGTTGTCGAAGAAGCGAATAATTGAGGAAATATGAAATGAACTTTTTTAATTTTGAAGGAATTTCGCGAAAAAAAAAGAACATTGTTAAGGTAGATATTATGGGTAAAAGCATGTATATACATAAAATTTGCAAGGGGTGAGGAAAGTGGCGGAAAAAATACTGATTGTTGATGATCAATATGGAATACGAATATTGTTAAATGAAGTTTTACAAAAAGAAGGCTATACTACATTTCAAGCTGCAAACGGAGTTCAAGCTTTAGATATTGCCAAAAATCATGCTCCAGATTTGGTATTGTTAGACATGAAAATTCCTGGAATGGATGGAATTGAGATTCTCAAAAGAATGAAAGAACATGACCGAGATATAGCTGTAATCATTATGACTGCTTATGGAGAACTAGATATGATACAGCAAGCAAAGGATTTGGGCGCCATTACACATTTTGCTAAGCCATTTGATATTGATGATATTCGTGGAGCTGTGAAAAAACATTTACCAATACAAACCAAATAATCCAAGGTAAGCGATTTATTTCTTTGAATTTTCAAAAGAAATTTTAAAATATTCTAGAAACGGACATATATTAGAAAAAAAACAGTGGAAAATTAAACCTGTACCGTGTATCTTCTTGAGAAATTGAAAGAGTATTGGTATGCTTGAAGTGGAAAAAATGTTGTTCCCGCAAAGTTTTTTCGTATAGTTTACATATTTTTAAGGGAAAATTCTATTGAGGGAGCTCTGTTAGAAATGGAGCGAACGATACAACATAAGGAGGAAATATAGAATGCCTTTAGTTTCAATGACTGAAATGTTAAACAAAGCTTTAGAAGGTAAGTATGCAGTAGGTCAATTCAACATTAACAACCTTGAGTGGACTCAAGGAATCTTAGCTGCTGCTGAAGAAGAAAAATCACCTGTTATCCTTGGTGTATCAGAAGGTGCTGCTCGTCACATGGGCGGATTCTATACTACTGTGATGATGGTTAAAGGTTTATTAGAAGACATGAAGATTACAGTTCCAGTTGCTATTCACCTGGATCATGGTTCTTCATTTGATAAATGTAAAGAAGCAATCGATGCAGGTTTCACATCTGTAATGATCGATGCTTCTCACCACCCATTTGAAGAGAACGTTGAAACAACTAAAGCAGTTGTTGAGTACGCTCACTCTAAAGGTGTTTCTGTTGAAGCTGAGTTAGGAACTGTTGGTGGACAAGAAGATGACGTAGTAGCTGAAGGCGTTATCTATGCTGATGCACAAGAATGTAAAGAACTTGTTGAAAAAACAGGTATTGACTGCCTTGCTCCAGCATTAGGTTCAGTTCACGGTCCTTACAAAGGTGAACCAAACCTTGGTTTCAAAGAAATGGAAGAAATCAAAAACTTAACAAACATGCCATTAGTATTACATGGTGGAACTGGTATTCCTGAAGCAGATATCAAAAAATCTATCTCTTTAGGTACTTCAAAAATCAATGTTAACACTGAAAACCAAATTGCTTTCACTAAGAAAGTTCGTGAAGTGTTAGCTGCTGATGCTGAAGTTTACGATCCACGTAAATACATGGTACCAGGCCGCGAAGCAATCAAGGCTACAGTTGTTGGTAAAATCCGTGAATTCGGTTCAAGCAACAAAGCTTAATTTTAACAAAAAGAATAAAACCGCCTTTTTTAAAAGGCGGTTTTATTTTTTAGAATTTCCTTGGCTTTTCTGACTTTTAATAAAATTGTAGGGTTACGCTAAAAGTACCTATTTATAAATTTGTTTTCTCTATTTGGTTCATACATATGTAATAAAAAAATATGACTGTATAACTTTGTTAGAGAATAGTAGCATTTTTTCTTTTACAATAGGTGTAATTTGATGTAGCCTTATAGTTACAATAGTAGAAGATCTTTTTTTCGTTTTATTATTCAGAAAATAATATATAAAAAGGAGATTTAGAAATATGAAATTTTTTATTGATACAGCTAATTTTGAAGAGATTAAAGAGGCACATGCGCTAGGGATTATTTCAGGTGTTACAACAAATCCCTCATTAGTAGCAAAAGAAAATGTGTCCTTTCATGATAGAATTAAAGAAATTACTTCCTTAGTAGAAGGATCAGTTAGTGCTGAGGTTATTGCTACAGATTACGAAGGTATGATTAAGGAAGGACGTGAGTTAGCGGCTATAAGTCCAAATGTGACAGTAAAAGTCCCGATGACTCCTGATGGCTTAAAAGCTGTACATACATTTGCTAAAGAAGGTATTAAAACGAATGTAACATTAATATTTAGCGCGAATCAAGCGTTGTTAGCTGCTAGAGCGGGAGCATCTTATGTTTCTCCATTCCTAGGTAGACTAGATGATATTGGACAAGATGGCGTTCAGCTAGTTTCAGATATTGCAGATATATTTGCCATTCATGATATCGAAACAGAAATCATTGCTGCTTCTATTCGTAATCCAATGCATATTACAAAAGCCGCATTAAATGGTGCGCATATTGCTACAGTACCGTATAAAGTAATTATGTCACTTTTCAACCATCCTCTTACTGACAAAGGGATTGAAGCTTTTCTTTCTGATTGGGAAGCAAAAAAGAATTAATAATAAGTAAATATAGAGTCATTCATAAAAAGTCATAGGCCTAATATAAGACCTATGACTTATTTTAATTTTTTTAGCGAAATGGTACATGAGTTTTTAATTTTTGTGTAAACTATAAATTAGAATGAAATATTGTATAATTCTCTCTTGGAAAATTTTGTATAATTAATAATAGCCTATTTTGTAATTGCTAATAATTAGAAGGGAGTTAATTATGGAAAAGCTTAAAATTGCTGGTGGATATCCGCTAAAAGGAACCATTAGAGTGAGCGGTGCTAAAAATAGTGCGGTTGCTCTTATCCCTGCTACTATTTTAGCTGAATCAGCTGTAACGATTGAAGGTTTACCTGATATATCTGATGTAAATATTCTAAAGGATTTATTAGAGGAAATTGGAGGAACAGTTGAGTTTGAGGATGGTGAAATGACTGTTAACCCAAGTTCAATGATTCCAATGCCTCTTCCGAATGGGAAGGTAAAAAAATTACGTGCATCTTATTATTTAATGGGTGCAATGCTTGGACGGTTTAAAAAAGCGGTTATTGGTCTTCCTGGAGGATGTTATTTAGGTCCAAGACCAATAGATCAACATATAAAAGGATTTGAAGCGCTAGGGGCGCAAGTGACGAATGAACAAGGAGCTATTTACTTAAGAGCAGATGAACTTCGTGGTGCCAGAATTTATTTAGATGTAGTAAGTGTAGGAGCTACAATCAATATCATGCTAGCTGCAGTGCTTGCAAAAGGACGCACTATTATTGAGAATGCGGCAAAAGAGCCAGAAATCATTGATGTTGCTACGTTGTTAACCAATATGGGAGCCAAAATCAAAGGTGCAGGTACAGATGTAATTCGAATAGATGGTGTGGAAAAATTAAGTGGTTGCCGACATACCATTATTCCTGATCGAATTGAAGCGGGAACGTATATGATTTTAGCTGCTGCTGTTGGTGAAGGGATATTAATCGATAATATTATCCCGCAACATTTAGAATCCTTAATAGCAAAGCTACGAGAGGCCGGGGTTCATGTTGATACGAGAGATGACCAAATTTTTGTCACTCCTGGACAAAAACTAAAAGCGGTTGATGTGAAAACGTTGGTATACCCAGGATTTGCGACAGACCTCCAGCAACCGTTTACAACATTTTTATCAAAAGTAGAAGGTTCTAGTGTTGTGACGGATACAATTTATGGAGCTCGTTTTAAACATATTGATGAATTACGTCGAATGAATGCAAATATAAAAGTGGAAGGTCGATCAGCTATTATAAATGGCCCTATCCAATTACAAGGAGCTAAAGTAAAGGCGAGTGACTTGAGAGCGGGAGCGGCTTTAGTAGTTGCTGGTTTAATGGCTGAGGGAATTACAGAAATTACTGGAGTTGAACATATAGATCGGGGCTATAGTCATTTAGTAGACAAGCTAAGTGGTTTAGGAGCAACAATTTGGAGAGAGAAGATGACTGCTGAAGAAGTCGAGCAGTTAAAGAATTAACACAATGTTTTGTGATAGATAAAATCGAATAAGATGATGGATATAGGAACATGATGCGTAGAGCAATAATATCATTTTTTCAACGAGAGGATAGATGTGAAAAGATGAAATTATTGCTCTTTTTTTTGCCTTCTACAAAGTGACATGCCATATGGAAGAATTAAAAAATGTCATTTACATAGCTTATTCATAAAAAAAAGAGGTAACAATAAGTAATTTTAAAATAAATGTGCTATTATAAATATATAAATGTGTTATACTAACCAATTTATTGGAGGGAAATAGTAGTGGAAAGAAGCTTATCGATGGAACTTGTACGTGTAACGGAGGCGGCAGCATTAGCTTCTGCACGATGGATGGGAAGAGGAAAAAAAGATGAAGCAGACGGTGCAGCAACATCTGCAATGCGTCGCGTTTTTGATACAGTGCCAATGCAAGGAACTGTTGTAATTGGTGAAGGAGAAATGGACGAAGCTCCTATGTTATATATTGGAGAAGAGCTTGGAACGGGTGAAGGACCTGGTGTTGATGTAGCAGTTGATCCATTAGAAGGAACGAATATTGTTGCAGCTGGTGGCTGGAATGCATTAGCGGTTATTGCAGTAGCAGATCGAGGAAATTTACTACATGCACCTGATATGTATATGGATAAGATTGCGGTAGGACCAGAAGCTGTCGGGCAAATAGATATTAATGCATCAATTGAAGATAATATACGCGCGGTTGCAAAAGCGAAAAATAAAGATATTGAAGATGTTGTAGCAACAATTTTAAATCGTCCTCGACATGATGAAATCATTCATCAATTAAGAGAATTAGGTGTGCGAATTAAGCTTATTAATGATGGCGATGTAGCAGGAGCTATTAATACTGCATTTGATCAAACAGGTGTAGATATATTATTTGGGTCCGGCGGAGCTCCAGAAGGTGTTCTTTCTGCAGTTGCTCTTAAATGTCTGGGTGGAGAAATTCAAGGTAAATTACTTCCAGAGGATGATGCACAGTTACAAAGATGTATCAAAATGGGACTAGACTGTTCGAAAATTTTACGTATGGAAGATTTAGTTAAAGGTGACGACGCGATTTTTGCAGCAACAGGTGTGACGGATGGAGAGCTTTTAAGAGGGGTTCAATTTAAAGCAAACTATGGAGAAACACAATCGATTGTTATGCGTGCTAAATCAGGTACTGTACGTTTCGTAGATGGACGTCATAGCTTGAAGAAAAAACCGACATTTGTCATGAAGTAATAGATGTTTAGATATTCTTCTAATTTTTAATAAGAAAAGAGGGTTAGGTGAAGACGTTTTTTACCATAAACCCTCTTTTTGTCTAAAATGTACCATTCTTTTATATGTTGATGTGCTTATTAACCAGGAATAAAAATAGAAAAGGAATAGGGAAAAAAGAAAAAAATGTTCTTTTTAAACTTTTATTCTCAAAATTATGCAATTAAATTCGAAAAAATATTTATTTTTTGAATATTTTTGAGTAAAATAGACGATGTTGGATATAAAATGGATAATATGTAGTAGAAACAACATTCTTAAAGATGAATGCGAAAAAATAAATAGTTTATATGTTTGTTTAAAGCCTAACAATTCAGTTGAGCTTTTTATTTTATCATTCAACAGAAGATATGAAATGAAGAAATAAATTATCCAAAATGGATTTCATATAGAGTATTAAGAACTAGTAAAATTTACATAATATAAGGTCGACAAAGCCTAACATCTGTTTTTCGTATTGTTATCGTGTTATTTGTTGAACAATTTTATTTATAGAAGTACAATAAATGTATTAATCAATTGTAAAATTGTAATTCTGCAAATTACCCCTGATTTTCAAATGTTATTTGGCACTTTCCTTCAATATCAATCTTCAATAGCTATTAATTAAGAACCCTTATTTAATTTATAAATATTTATAGCTGAATAGTATGATGAAATGCCAATTATTATTGTTATTACTATAAAGTGTGGTGTACATATGAATTTAACCATTTCTCATTTAGAGGACATGAAATTAAAAGAGCTATACGAATTAGCTAAAGAGTACAGAATTTCCTATTACAGCAAATTGACCAAAAAGGAACTGATTTTTGCCATTTTAAAAGCGCAGGCAGAGCAAGATGGATTATTATTCATGGAGGGCGTACTGGAAATTATTCCGTCTGAAGGTTTTGGCTTCCTTCGTCCGATTAACTACTCTCCAAGTTCGGAAGATATTTACATTTCTGCTTCACAAATTCGTCGTTTTGATTTAAGAAATGGAGATAAAGTATCAGGGAAGGTTAGACCGCCAAAAGAGAATGAGAGATATTACGGTCTACTTCATGTAGAAGCTGTTAATGGAGATGATCCTGAAACAGCAAAAGAAAGAGTGCATTTCCCTGGTTTAACTCCTTTATATCCTAACCGTCAAATAAAATTAGAAACTTCACAACGAAATTTATCAACAAGAATTATGGATGTACTTGCTCCTGTCGGTTTTGGGCAACGTGGTCTCATTGTCGCTCCACCTAAAGCAGGTAAGACGATGCTGATTAAAGAAGTAGCAAATGCCATTACAACAAATCATCCAGAAGCAGAATTAATTGTTCTTCTCATTGATGAACGTCCTGAAGAAGTAACGGATATTGAACGTTCTGTTGCAGGTGATGTAGTAAGTTCTACATTTGATGAGCTACCTGAGAATCATATTAAGGTGGCAGAGCTTGTTTTAGAAAGAGCGATGAGACTTGTTGAGCATAAGAGAGATGTAATCATTTTAATGGATAGTATCACTCGTTTAGCACGTGCTTATAATTTATATATTCCACCAAGTGGAAGGACTCTTTCAGGTGGGATTGATCCAGCTGCTTTTCACCGTCCAAAACGATTCTTTGGAGCAGCGCGAAATATTGAAGAGGGCGGTAGCTTAACTATTTTAGCGACAGCATTAATTGACACTGGTTCACGTATGGATGATGTTATTTATGAAGAATTCAAAGGTACTGGTAATATGGAACTTCATTTAGATCGTTCATTGGCAGAAAGAAGAATTTTCCCAGCCATTGATATTCGACGCTCAGGTACTCGTAAAGAGGAACTGCTTATCCCGAAAGATCAGCTAGATAAGCTTTGGGCTATACGAAAAACGATGTCTGATACTCCAGATTTTGCAGAGAAATTTTTGCGTAAACTTAGACAAACTAAGAGTAATGAAGAATTTTTTAATATACTAGATGTTGAAATGAAAAGCCCGAGTTCTCGTCGTAAAAGAACAGAGACGTAATACCAAAATAATATTTGTAAATAATTGTCGTATGACATAACATTAAGTTGCAAATCCATTTATCGCTTGATATAATAAAAAGCATGTTTGATTATGAAGCTGAGAGGTTCTTTTACCTTTCAACATATAACTCTGATTCAGGAAATGATTCAGGGCGGAAGGAGCTGAAAAGAATGAAAGCAGGAATTCATCCAAATTACAACAAAATCACTGTTAAGTGTGCTTGTGGTAACGAATTTGAAACTGGTTCAGTAAAAGAAGATATTAGAGTTGAGACTTGTTCTGAGTGCCATCCATTCTACACTGGACGTCAAAAATTTGCTGAAGCTGGTGGCCGTGTTGATCGCTTCAACAAAAAATATGGTATCAAAACTCAACAATAATTATTATTGTATAAAGACAGGCAAGCACATTTTCTTGCCTGTTTTTTCTTTGACTAGGAATTTATATATATTTATAACTTATTTTCAACAAAATAGTTATATGCTTGAGCGTGTGATGCAAAGCCGTGAGACTCTTGTGGGAGAAGGGATACAGACAAGAAATCACAGAGAAGAGGTTTGGTGCACTCGGTCAGCATGAAACGAACGAGTTGGATTCATTAGTAACAAGAAGAAGTTTAACACATCTATTTTTAAATAAATCAGCGAAAGTTAAGCCTATTTTAGGTTACAATAGAAGAATCGATTAAGATGAAGCACTACCTATGTTAGTGGCTTTACATAGGAAGGAGAGATGATTTCGTGTACGAAAAAAAACCAGCAGGGTGGATGGAACTAATTTGTGGTAGTATGTTTTCGGGAAAATCAGAAGAACTAATTAGACGAGTTCGTCGTACACAATTTGCACGACAAAAGACAGTCGTGTTTAAGCCAGCAATCGATAATAGATACGCGGAAGAAGCAGTTGTTTCTCATAATGGGACATCTGTTTGGGCTAAATCCATCGTCAAATCAACAGATATCTTTGATCACGTAGATGAGCAATTTGATGTAATTGCTATTGATGAAGTGCAGTTTTTTGATGAAGAAATTGTTGAGGTAGCTCAGCAGCTTGCGGATAGTGGATATCGAGTGATTTTAGCAGGACTAGATCAAGATTTCCGTGGTGAGCCATTCGGACCAGTACCTAAGCTGTTATCGCTTGCAGAGTCAGTTACCAAACTTCAAGCAGTATGTGCAGTTTGTGGTAGAGCAGCTAGTAGAACACAACGTTTGATTAATGATAGACCTGCTAATTATCATGATCCAATTATTTTAGTTGGAGCATCAGAAGCATATGAGCCAAGATGTCGCCATCATCATGAAGTACCTGGTAGAGATGCGGAAGCTCCATGTTCTCCTAAGGAAGTAAATAATGTCATATAGGAACATATAAATTTATTCTGAAAAAGCATTGTGGAGAAGTCTATACACACACTGCTTTTTCTTTATGTTGAAAAAGGGGAGATTGGATAAGTAAAGGAATAATGCTTATCCAAGGTAAATATTTTTACACAAAAGCTTGAATAATATGATACAATCTTAATGGTTTTTATCGATTTTTAATCGTTCCTTTTAAAGCAAATAAAGGATTATAAATAGAGGAGATTTCATATGATGAAAAAAGGGAATTTGAATTCAACATCTGTGCAAATAATTGGTTTTATAGCCTTGCTACTCGTATTTGCACTGTCGCTTGTGGTCCCATCTACTATTATTAGTTTAGTATTGTATGCTGGATTATTAGTCTATACTTTTTTATTTCCAACAAAAGGTTTAGCTTTCTTGTTAATATATTTTCCAGCGCGTTCGTTCTTTATTGAAATGAACGGAGACCTTAAAGCAGTGGGGGAAATCATTATTTTTGGTGGTTTACTGCACATTCTGGTAGCATCAAGAAAGCAACTTACTAGCTTATTTCGCTTTCACTGGTTTGAAATAGCCTTTCTAGCTTTTTGTGCAATCGGAGCTGTTTCAGCCTTTTTAAATGATGTTTCAATTTCAGCTATTATTACGCAATTGCGAGCATTTTTACTTGCATATCTTGTGTTTTACATCATGAAGCGCTTAGTATTTAAAAAAGAAGATTTTCAATGGTATTTATGGACAACCTTCATTGTAGCTATCGTTTTATCTGTTTTTGGTATTATTGAAAAGATTTCTGACAAAACGATGCTATTTCCATCAGCGTGGGAAGGCTTTGCCATCAGTCCAACAAATGGAGGACGCGTGTATGGGCTTGCGAAGAACCCTAATGTACTAGCATCATTCCTTGTCATCGCGTTATTCCTTTCATTCTACCTTAAGTCCCAACTAACTGGATGGAAGAATAAGCTAGTTTGGGTTGGTATCATTTTAATGGGAGTTACGAGTGTTTTAACATATTCACGTGGAACTGCATTAGCTTTAGGGGTATCTTTACTTGTATATGTGGTTTGGAAAAGAAGTTGGAAGAATGTTTTCCAAATTGCAGGAGTCTTTGTCCTATCAGCTATTCTAGCATTGTATGTAGTGGAGCCAGTAACAAAAGCTTTAGATTTTCACTCAACTGCTACAGAAGTGCCGGAAGAACCAGGTGTTGATTCTGGTGAAGACGAAGGAAATTCACAGACCGATCGCTTAAAAGAGACTTTTGAAAAAGATACATTAAGTAAAAGTGCCACTGGTGGACGCTTATGGATTGTAAAAAAAGGCTTTGAAGTGTTTAAAGATTATCCAATCATTGGATCAGGCTTTGCCACTTTTGGAGATTCAGCTTCCCTTGGATATGGATCGCCTATATATGAAAAATATGAGATGCGTGAGGGAATCTATACAGATAATCAGTACATCCAAGTTATTGCTCAAACAGGTGTTTTAGGTGTACTAGCTTTCGCGGTGTTTTTAATCTCTATTTTCGTTTTCTTAGTTAAATATAGAAAGCAATCTGAAACGATGTTCACCCTGTTATTATTCCTAGCCGTAGTTGCTAGTTGCATAGTATATAACGTTTGGGAAGATAAAACAGTTACAGTTTATATGTTTGGATTATTAGGTATAGTATTTGCGAAAAATCGAGAGCTAAAAGAAGGTCCAATCAATAACTAATTAGCAAAGTTAGATAAAGCACAATAGTAGTGTGGATCAAATCATTGGTTTGCACTACTATTTTTTATAGTAGAACAAGCTAAGAAGCGTTAGAAATCCTTTAAAAATAAAATCGAAGGACTTTTGACCTTCATTCAGCGTCATAATATAATAGATATGGTATGGAAAAAATTCGAGGTGAAAAACTGTGATAGATCGATTACAGGCAGTAGAAGATCGTTATGATCAATTAAATGAACTTTTAAGTGATCCAGATGTTGTAAATGATCCTAAAAGGTTAAGAGAATATTCAAAAGAACAATCTGGCATTCAAGCAACTGTTGAAGCTTATCGTGAGTATAAAGATATTCGTGAGCAATATAATGATGCTAAATCAATGCTTGAGGAAAAGCTAGATGACGATATGCGTGAAATGGTAAAAGAAGAAGTAAGTGAGCTTAGTGCAACGATGACAAGCTTAGAAGAGAAATTGAAAATCCTTCTTATTCCAAAGGACCCTAATGATGATAAAAACGTTATTATGGAGATTCGCGGTGCAGCAGGTGGAGACGAGGCAGCTCTATTTGCAGGAAATCTATATCGCATGTACAGCCGTTATGCTGAGATGCAAGGCTGGAAAACAGAAGTTATAGAAGCGAATGCAACTGGTTTAGGTGGCTTTAAAGAAATTATTTTTATGATTAATGGTAATGGTGCTTATTCTAAGCTGAAGTTTGAAAATGGTGCACATCGAGTGCAACGTGTTCCTGAAACGGAATCTGGTGGAAGAATTCATACATCAACAGCTACAGTAGTTGTTTTACCTGAAACGGAAGATGTAGAAGTTGAAATTCATGACAAAGATATCCGTTTTGATACGTATGCATCTTCAGGTGCTGGTGGTCAAAGTGTTAATACAACAATGTCAGCGGTAAGGTTAACACACATTCCGACAGGTATTGTTGTTACGTGTCAGGATGAGAAGTCTCAGCATAAAAATAGAGATAAAGCGATGAAAGTATTGCGTGCTCGTGTTTATGATAAGTTCCAAAGCGAAGCACAAGCTGAATACGATCAGAATCGTAAGCTAGCTGTTGGTACAGGGGATCGCTCTGAGCGTATTCGTACGTATAACTACCCACAAAATCGTGTAACGGACCACCGTATTGGTTTAACAATCCAAAAGCTGGATCAAATTATGGAAGGTAAGCTAGACGAAGTAATCGATGCATTAATTATTGAAGATCAAGCTAGTAAGCTACAAAGTGAAGGTGAATAAGCCTTGAGTAAAAGAATATATGAAGCCCTCCATTGGGCTTCTTCTTTTTTAAAAGAACATAAACGTGATGAAAATGCTGGTGAGTTAATATTAAGACATTTATTACAATGTTCTCGTTCTCAATTATTTGCAAATCTTCAAGATGAATTAAGTGATACTGTGTGGAGTCAATTTGAATCATTTGTTTCGGAGCATGTGAAAGGAGTACCTGTTCAATACTTAATTGGCTACGAAGAATTTTATGGGCGCACATTTAAAGTCAATGAACAAGTCTTAATACCGCGTCCTGAAACAGAAGAGCTTGTATATCATACATTGAATAAGATACCATCCATTTTTCCAGATCAATCAAATTTGCGATTGATTGATGTTGGAACAGGAAGTGGTGCAATTGCTATTACACTAAAGCTTGAAAAGCCCGCTCTTCAAGTGACAGCTAGTGATTTGATGGAGAATGCTTTAGATGTAGCTAAGGACAATGCACAAGAGCTAAAAGCAAATCTGACTTTTGTACAGGGCGATTTACTTCAACCATTTATTAAAGCTAATCAGAAGTTCGAGATTGTTCTTTCTAATCCTCCTTATATACCTAATCAAGATATTGAAACGATGTCGAATGTAGTGACGGACTATGAGCCACATACTGCTTTATTCGCTGGAGAAGATGGGTTAGACTTATATCGACGATTTATGGAGGAACTTCCTCTTGTTGTAAATGACACATATCTGATTGGATTTGAAATTGGTGCTGGACAAGGAACACAAGTAGCTGACTTGTTGAAACGGGCTTTACCAGAAGCGAGTGTTTCAATTGAATATGATATTAATGGGAAAGACAGGATGGTTTTTGCGGAAAGAAAGAAATAATCATCCGTTAAATAGGCGGTTTTATAAGTTTTCTACAATGACTTATAGGGCGGCCTTTTTTATTGGGTGTTTTCTAAAAAATGTTGTATTGAAATAAGTACGGTAAATAAACTTATTATAAAAAGTTTGATTGAAGGCAAGGTTCGTGAGATTTCTGTGGGAGCAGCGGGAGTGAAATCCCACAGGCACTATGTACCGAGGATGCTCACCGCCCGCCTCTGAGAAAGCGAACATCCTGGAGTGGAGTTTAACTCAGCCAATTTCACTATATATTCATGGACGATAAAGTTAGTGAAAACAGCCTTTTATTTTACGTAAATAATATAAAACCCTTCTTGCTTCCACAGCCTTGTTATTTGCACAATTTATTGTTATTTTTTAAGTAGCGATACAAAGGTGGTTATGAAAGATGGGGTATATCCGATTGGTTATTTTTTTGCTGCTTTACGGTGTGTTTTTTACTTATGAGTGGACAAATGAGTATTTATCCTATTTTTTACTTGGCATGGCTTGTTCTACAGCATTATATTATTTAGCAGCTCCCCTTAAACATCGGTATTATTTTCAGTATATTCAATTTATAATTTTGCATATTTTATATATAGGCAGTTCGAATAGTATTATGCTTTTTATTATGCTTTACATCCACTTTGATTCATTAATGGACGTCCCCTTTAAAAAGTATGTTGTGCAAACATGCATATTGACCATATCTATTATTATTCAGTTAATCTACCATCAAAATATGATAATCGAATGGGGATTGTTCTTGTTAGGCATAATGAGTTTTTCATTATTATATAAACAACAGCAATTACAAAATGAAGAGAAGACTGATTTATATAACGGACTTCTACAAGAATATCGACAATTAAAGCGGCTCGCCTATAAAAATGAAAAAGTAGCACGTTTAGAAGAAAGAACAAGAATTGCTCGTGATATTCATGATTCAGTTGGTCATAAATTAACCTCATTGCTTATGCTTATAAAAATGAAAGCAATGAATAACGATGACAATTATAAAGATTTATTTCAGCTAGCAGAAGACAGTTTGCAGGAAACTAGACTAGCAGTGAAAGCATTGCAAACTGAAGAGCATGAGGGAATAGGCTCGGTTGTACAGTTAATAAGAAAGCTAGAATCTGAAAGTCATATTTATATAGCTTTTACTACAAAAAAAGGAGTGTTATCTTTGACACTTTCTAACGAGCAGAATGTTATGCTATATCGAATGCTCCAGGAAGCTCTAACAAATGCAATGAAACATGCTTATTCTCGTGAAGTGAAGGTGATTCTAAGCAAAACGGCTACAGAAGATCTTGAATTTACTGTAAAAAACAAGGTTGAAAAGAAAAATCCAATTTTCTATGGTTTTGGATTAGAAAACATGAAAAAAAGAATGATGGAATTAGGTGGTCAGCTTCATGTCTATTATGAGGATGATCAGTTTGTAGTGAGAGGTTCATTCCCTGAGAAAAGGAGAAAACCGCATGCCAAGACTATTGGTAGTTGAAGATCAAAGCATTGTTAGGCAAGGAATTATTATGATGTTACAGCAGCATAAGGATTTGGTTGTCGTAGGTGAAGCGGCTGATGGTAAAGAAGCAATTCGATTATTAGAGAAAATGCATATTGATCTCGTTGTTATGGATATCAGGATGCCAGAAATGAATGGGATAGAAGCAACTAGGGTTATTAGGAAACGTTGGCCACTTGTGAAAATTTTAATCTTGACGACCTTCAACGATGATGAATATGCATTGGAGGCACTAAAAGAAGGAGCTAATGGTTACTTACTAAAAACAGCCGATAGCCATAGATTTCTTACGGCAGTTGAAAGCTGTCTAAAAGGTGGTTTGCCTATTCAGGAAGAGGTAACAGCAAGGGTTATTCCAAGGTTGCTGTCAAACACATTACATAAAGAACAAGAGATACCATTAACTTCACGAGAACTAGAAATTGCTAAATGTGTTGGAGAAGGTAAAACGAATAAAGAAATTGCTCAGGAGTTATACTTAACTATTGGTACAGTGAAAAATCATATTTCTGTGATATTACATAAGCTTGAATTACGTGATCGTACTCAATTAGCCATTTATGTAGTAAAGCATAATATTTCTTAAAAAAGCAGCCTCAAAAAGCTGTTTTTTTATTTGGCTGTTATTGTAAGTTGTATTTTATTAAATTCTAGGAATAAAGCAGTTGCTAAAAAGGTTGACGAGGGTGTGGGGCTCATACGGGAGATTTTAGAATGGAAAGTTAATGGGGCAACAAAGTTTATGGCGACAGCCTTTTGTTACGTAAAGATATGTGTCTGAGGTCATATCTTTATCTTGTTTTAATGACTATAGATAGTATGGAGGATTTTGGAATGAATTTATAATGATGTTAGGAAAATCAGTAAAAAGGGTATGGGGGGATTATTAGTTTGTTAGGTACCTTGTTTATCATCTGACCTTTCAATTGCTATATTCAGAGGAACCGTGTGGGAAAGACCATGACTCAATATAAAAGCAAGACAAAAACCAGTAAAGGTTTTTCTAAAAGGAGGAGTGCCTGTTGTTAGAAATTATTGATCTTACAAAGAAGTTCAAACAACAAACAGTAGTTAATAAGATAAATATGTATTTGGAAGAGGGAGAAATTGTTGGGCTGCTTGGACCTAATGGTGCAGGTAAAAGCACGACCATCTCAATGATTTCATCTTTGTTAGAGCCTACAAGTGGTGATGTTCAACTAGACGGTAAGAGCACGATTAAGCAGCCACAAAAATTACGTAATATTTTGGGAGTTGTTCCACAAGAAATTGCACTGTATCACGAGTTATCAGCTAAGGAAAATTTAATGTTTTTCGGGAGAATCCATAATTTATCTGGTAAGGAATTACATGATCGTGTAGCGGAAGTATTAGAAATCATTGGTTTAACAGATCGACAAAAAGATATTGTGAAAACTTTTTCGGGTGGAATGAAGCGAAGACTCAATATCGGTATTGCTTTATTGCATAATCCAAAATTTATTATTATGGATGAACCGACAGTAGGGATCGATCCACAGTCTCGAAATTATATATTAGAAACTGTTAAAATGTTAAATCGCGAACGAAATATCACTGTTCTTTATACGAGCCATTACATGGAAGAAGTGGAGTTTTTATGTAATCGGATTTATATTATGGACTATGGTGAGATCATTGCTTCAGGTACAAAAGATGAAATTAAACATGTGCTTTCGTCAGAGAATACAGTGGAAGTTAAGCTTCAAAAGCCTTCGAAGGCTTTTGAAGAAGCTCTTCTTGCTTCTAATGATATAAGAAGTGTGACGGTGCAAGATACTGTTATGACAATAATCGCCTCTAAAAATGTTAATATCCTTTCTGTCCTCATTCCATTATCTGAAGAGTTTGGAGTATCTTTTCTTTCTTTTGAAGTAAAAAATCCAACTCTTGAAGATGTGTTTTTACATTTAACTGGGCGAGTGCTTCGAGACTAGGAGGGATTATATGTTTTTTCAGCTTATAAAAAAAGATTTATTAATACTGATTCGAAATAAGCATGTACTCATTACACTACTAATCATGCCAATCGTTTTGATTTCTATTCTTGGTTTTGCCTTAGGGGGACTAATGGATAATGAAACATCTGCAATTAAGGCAGAAGTTTATCTTATTGAACATGGTTCTGAAGAAAAAGACTTGAATCAATTTATATCAGAAGTACAGCAATCATCTAATCTACCTGAAGAAGCTAAAAAGTCGATTTCGGAAGTAGCCAAGCGAATTTTACCTATAAAAATGCTGAAAGAAAAAGTGTTGAATAATGATGGATTGAAGAAAAATATTAAGTTTCATGTAGCTAAACCGAGTGAGTTAAATAAAATCAAAAATAATAACAGCGTTTCAGCAATTATTGAGGTTCCAGATCAATTTACGTTGAATTTTCTCAGGAAAATCATATTAAATGAAGAGAAAATGCCGAAACTTTTGGTATTGAGAAATGAAGGGAAAGAAGTATCAGCGGCAATATTAGAAGAGATATTGACAGACTTTCAAGAGCAATATGCTTTTTCTAGTATTCTAGAAAAAGAAAAAATAATGGTTAAGGATTTAACGAATATTACTCCTATTAACATTTCTAAAGAGACTGTTAACAACGTTCCATCTATAAATGCTGCTACCTATTACACAATTGGTATGAGTACGATGTTTGTGATGTATGTCGCTTCTCTGTTGGCTTCGTTTGCTTTACAAGAAAAACAGCTGCATCTGTATAATCGAATTGTATTAAGTAACCTTCCTTCTTGGATGTATTTAGAAAGTACGTTTGTATCAGGAATCATTGTAGGATGCATTCAACTTTGCATTCTATATGGTGTATCTACCCTCTTATTTGATGTGAGTATTCCTAATATTCCATCGTTTTTATTAATCACGTTTATACTTTCTGTTGGAATTGGCGGATTTACAGTCTTATTGACCGCTATTAGCTATAGGGCTAATAAAGAGACTGTTGCTAATGTTTTCTCGAACTTTTTTGTGTCGATTTTCGCTTTTCTAGGTGGGAGTTTTGTACCCATTAGTTCTTTTCCTGATTGGTTTCAAACGATGGGAAGTTATACAATAAATGGTGCCGCATTAAAGGCTTATATGAAAATGATGCAAGGCTTCGATGTTTCTGGATTTAGCAGTCAACTAATTACCATGTTATTGTATGGCTGTTTGTTATTTATGATCGCCGTCCTCATTTTTCCAAGAAGGGGGGAGGCGTAGTCATGTTAGGAATCTTACTAGTTAAATTTCGGTTAATAATGCGAAATCCATGGTCCTTTATTATATCAACGGTTTCTATTATTGCTTTTGCTTATTTGTTAGGGGCGAATATTTCTAATAAAGTCGAAGTTCCGGTTTATTCTGAACTTCCCAAAAATCAGTCGGTAGAGATGATAGATATACTGAATAAATCAAATTCGTTTCAATATAAAATATATAAGGAAACTGAAGCAGTTCAAAGAGTAGAAGAGAACAAAAGTGAGCTTGCAGTTGGATTGAAAGATGGTGAGGCCGTCATTGTAGCAAGCTCTAAAGGGAAGAATGAACAATTAATAGGGTATGAAGTATCAAAGGCGTATATGAATCTGATGAAAAAAGAAATAGTACTAAAAAATGCTGCCTCTGTACCAACTATCAATCAAAAAAATCTTGAAAAGAAGCTAGATAATCTCGAAGATTATAATGTGTTTAAAATTGAGAAAAAGGGATTTAAAGCTTCAGATACTTTAGTTTATGATTCTAGACTACAATCTATTTTTGGTTTTGCTTTATTCTTTTCTATTTTTACAATTGCTTTTAATGTAGTTACGATTTTAATAGAGAAGCAAGAAGGTGTCTGGAATCGAATGTTATTATCGCCACTTAAAAAATGGAAGATGTATACGAGTAATTTACTGTATGCATTCATAATAGGATATGCACAAATAGCGATTGTCTTTTTTATATTTCGATTTGGCTTAGGGATTAGCTTTTATGGAGCTTTCGGAAAAACGTTATTCATTTTAGTACCATATGTGTTTTGTATCATTGCTTTAACATTGTTAATTGCCGCTCTTGTAAAAACTATGCAGCAATTTAATGTCATGATTCCTCTTGTGGCCGTTAGTATGGCTATGATTGGTGGTGCCTACTGGCCGCTAGAAATTGTCACGTCTGATACAATTCTCACTTTATCCAAAATTGTGCCACTTACTTATGCTATGGAAGCATTAAAAGGAGCTACAGTATATGGTCATAGTTGGGATGCGCTAATTTTTCCAACAAGTATCATGCTTCTAATGGGAGTAGTAATGATTGGTTTAGGAATTAAAGTGATTGACCGTAAATAATGAAAAAGCTTAAATCGGTGGGAGTTTGATTCCCGCCGATTTGTTTTTGGATGATCTATCCGCTCTTGCCTGCTCCCATAAGAAGGATCGAACCTTGCGCTCCGTTCGACCTTTTTTGTTCGTTTTATTCACTGAACGTATTTAAAAACAATAATCTTTTAGAAAACAGCCTATTGGAAAAACGAGACGAAAAAAATAGAAATTTACTAGTTTAAGATAGACTCTCTTTGACCACAATGGATGGTATGAAAGGGAGTGGAGTAAATGAATAAAAAATATTATTCGCTATTTTATATTGTGTTATTATGCTTAGCAACGATTGTAAGTTTATATATACCTAAATCTGAAAGTGTACTAGCTTCTGAAGAAGCTGTGGTTATTCCTAATGAAGCAATCCGTCTTCGTATTTTGGCTAATAGTGATAGTGACGAAGATCAAGCTGTGAAAAGAGCTATCCGTGATGAAGTGAATGCGAATATAACTGAATGGGTTAAAGATTTAACTTCTCTTGACGAAGCGAGAAGAGTGATAAACAATCATTTACCTGATATACAAAATATTGCAGATCGCTATGTAAAAGAGCATGGTTTGTCTCAAGCGGTTTCAGTTGAATTTGGACAAGCGAAATTTCCAACGAAGCTTTATGGACAGTATTTATATCCAGCAGGTGAATATGAAGCGATTGTTATAAAAATTGGTGAAGCAAAAGGAGCTAATTGGTGGTGTGTACTCTTTCCACCTTTATGTTTTTTAGATTTTTCAAATGGTACGGCTGTTGTAAACACCCCGATGGAGGATTCGGAGGAACAAAAGAATTTAGTAGATAAGAAACCTATTAATCTTGACCAAGAAGAAGTCGAAAAAAAGCAAGCTGAACCTATAAATGAAAAGAAAAAAGAGGAACCTGAAGTAGAAGTGGTCAAGAATCATTCTGTCAAAAAGGAAGCAGATCAGCCGTTGTACACAGAACAAGATGAGGAAACGCAAGTCTTAGAGAAGAGATTGTTTATTGTAGACGTGTTAAAAAGACTATTTAATGAATAAGGAAATATTTTTTTAGATGGAATCATTTAATCGTAAACAAGAGTAAGAAAAGCTTGTGGATAATTTTATTTAAAAATGTCTATCAGCTTTTTTGTTTTTTCTACTAAATATAAACAAGCCAACATATAAATAGTAGAAAAAATAATAGGAGTGCTGTTTATGTTGATTGTAAGAAAAGGAGAAGAGATCGATTATCCAGTTATTAAAGAGTTTATTTCTAAATCGGAAGCCAGTTATATTGAAAAGTCTCTATTTGTAATGGTAGAGAACATGCAGAAGAAGCTTGTAGGAGTAGTGGGGATACAAACTTTTTCGGATATTGGCTTGTTACGTTCCCTGGTGCTTTCTAGGCATTTTCCCGCTGAAAAACTACCAATTCTTATAGAAAAAGTGTTATTGTTGGCTAGAGAAAGTCAGTGCCAATTTTTATATTTAGCAACAAATAAAGAAAAAAGTATTCCGTTGTTTCAGGCGTTTGGTTTTTCGCGAATAGAAACAGAGCTATTACCAGAAGCTTTAAAGTTATCAACAGACCTAGTTCAATTTGCTCAAAAAAAAGAGGTTACTTTTATGTGGAAAACTCTATAGTTATTAAGTATATCCACATAATTATCCACAATATTAAAGTTATTATCCACAAAATGTGGATAAGAATCTAATTTATACACAAAATTCCGCATTGTTAATGTTTGTTTCTACTATTAAGGTGTAATAGAATAGAAAATGTATATAGAGAGAAGGGTTATTAATAAGTGACTATTTAGCTACATTTTTGAACCTTTAAACTATAAAGAGATTGGAATAGAGTTAGAATTCCAATTCAGCAGATGGTATAATAAGTAACTTGATTTATATATAGAAGGTGTACAAATTGAAAACAATCTTATGGAAAGTGGATAATGTGATTGATGATTTCTCACAAATACAAGCAGCTGCAGCTTTGTTAAAAGAGAATGAAGTAGTCGCATTTCCTACTGAAACAGTATATGGCTTAGGAGCAAATGCGAAAAGTGATGACGCAGTTAGAAAGATTTTTGAAGCCAAAGGTCGTCCGAGTGATAATCCTTTGATTATTCATATTGCAAACCAAAAGCAAATAGAAGAGTTAGTTGAGCAAATTCCACCAGTTGCACAGCAATTAATGGATGCTTTTTGGCCAGGTCCTTTAACGCTTATTTTTCGAAAAAAAGGTGGCTTATCACAGGTGGCTACAGCAGGTCTGGATACGGTTGCTATTCGGATGCCAGATCACCCAGTAGCTCATGCTATTATAGAAGCAGCTGGATTACCGATAGCAGCACCAAGTGCGAATTTATCTGGTAAACCAAGTCCAACGACAGCACAACATGTCGAAAAAGACTTATCTTCTCGAATAAGCGGTATAGTGGATGGGGGAGAAACGGGTGTTGGTGTTGAGTCGACAGTTGTAGACTGTACAGAAGAGATTCCAATTATTTTGCGTCCAGGTGGAGTAACGAAAGAGCAAATCCAGGATGTAATAGGTGAAGTTAAAGAAGATCAGGCGTTACATAATATTACGGAGGCGCCAAAATCCCCTGGAATGAAGTATACACATTATGCACCAGAGGCTACGTTTATTTTATTAGATGGAAGCAAAGAGTTCATTCAAAGAATGATTGATGATAAAAAAGCAACAGGCGCAAGAGTGGGAATATTAACAACAAAAGAACGTGAACATGATTATTCTGCTGATGAAGTAATCGTTTGTGGAAGCAGACAGCAGCTTTCAACTGTAGCGGCTGGAATTTATGATGCTTTACGTGAATTTAATGAACGTGAGGTAGACGTGATTTTCGGTGAAACGTTTAGTCGAGAAGGAATTGGTGACGCAATCATGAATCGATTGGTGAAAGCGGCAGGCCATACCATTCTTAAGGAAGAAAAGAATTGAGTCGGACAATTTCATGAATGTGTAAAAGAAACTTCTATTTTTTCTTGGACGGGCATATGTATAGATAGCACGTCCGAGGAGGTAGAAGTTTTTGAATACATGGGCTGGTGAATTTTTAACGCTATTTTTAATGGCGTTCGCACTCGGTATGGACTCATTTTCTGTAGGACTAGGTATGGGAATGTTTAAACTAAGGCTAAGACAGATTGCTCTCATTGCCTTGACAGTTGGCTTCTTCCATATCCTAATGCCACTATTAGGTATGATTACTGGACGTTTCCTTTCCGATCAATTTGGGGTATTCGCAACATATGCTGGTGGTCTATTGTTAGTGCTACTTGGAATTGGTATGTTTATATCAGGATTAAAAGGAGAAAAAGATTCGTTCATAGCTCCAATTGGAATGGGTTTAATCATATTTGCGACAAGTGTTAGCTTAGACAGTTTTTCAGTTGGTTTAACACTAGGAATTTATGGTGCGCGAACGATATTGGCGATTACATTATTTGGCTTAATGGCAACCATCTTAACACTACTTGGTTTATTAATTGGAAGAAAAGTTCAGGGACTATTGGGGATTTATAGTCAGGTTATTGGTGGAAGTGTATTATTTGCTTTTGGAATAAAGCTATTGTTTCCTTTATAGATTATGAATTAAAAGTTTTTCACTGCTTTATTAGTCACGTAGTTTGTTTGCTGTTGATACATGTAAAAGTAGATGAGTAAGACGTGAGAAAGTAAGTTTAAGAAAAAATAAAATAGTATCGTATAAAATTGAATAACCCCAAATGTAGGAGAAAGCGTAAGGGTGTTTAGGAGGTGATGTACAATCACTTTTTAGGCAGCCTCTTTATTTTTTGCTACGAGATCACCAAAAGTAATGTATATGACGACATTGGTAAACCTTAGTTAGATAATACGATTTTGCTGGCTCTTTATCTGTATAGATATAAATACCTATATAAGAGAATCGTAAATAAATTATGTTTGTATTTTTTTACATTTATGGTACTTTAAGATTATATTTAAAAAAGATGCCATAAGTGAAGATTTTTGTAGAATTATCATTGTAGAAAATTGTCAAAATATTTTATAATAAAGTCGAAGGGAGGGAATTCTGTGACTCAAGTATTATTTGTTTGCACTGGAAACACATGTAGAAGTCCTATGGCTGAAGCGCTACTTAATCAACAAAAGCTTCCAGGTGTCGCGGTGAAATCCGCGGGAATATATGCTACTAATGGCCAGTCTGCTTCCCGATATGCAATAGAAGTACTGAATGACCACAATATTTACCATCAGCATTCATCAAGTATATTAACTGAACAAGATGTTGAATGGGCTACATATATATTAACGATGACAAATTCTCATAAAGCGATTATTGAAGATCTTTATCCACAACACAAAGAAAAAGTATTTACTTTAAAAGAATATGTTCAGGGGAATGAAGGACATGATGTGTTAGATCCTTTCGGAGGTACTAAAAGACATTATGAAGAAACCTTTGCAGAATTAGCTAATCTAGTTATGCTTTTATCCAAAAAAATGAAAGGTTAGTTAATGGGGAACGTAGGAGGAGAAATTGTGGCGGAGAAAAGGAAGAAGTATAAGTTTGGATTAAGGAAGAAATTGGCTTTATTTATAACAATTGTAGCTATTATTACATACTCTACTAGTGGTTTTTTTATTTATATATTATATCCGATGTTTTTTAAAAGCTTGAATGAAGTATTATTTACAATCGGCACGCTAGCATTAGGGATTATTTGGTCAGGGATTATTGCTTATATTGCTGCGGGATTTATTATCAAGCCTTTACAAAAGTTAGAAATGTTGGCAATACAAGCGTCCCAAGGTGATATAAAGGATGACTTAGAAATTTCTAAAACAGATGATGAAATTCGTTCGCTAGGTATCGCGTTTAACAATATGTTAGTTAATCTCCGAGATATGGTTCAAAGTATTGATAATAATTTTAAACAAACAAATGAAAAGGTATTAACCATTTCGGAGGCATCTACGACGGCAGCTGAGCAGGCTGAGAGCATAAGTCGAACTATAACAGAGATTTCATTAGGTGCAGATAATTCAGCTGTATCTATCCAAAATACAGCTGAATCTGTGGAAGAAATCATTTCAATAGCGAAGGTTGTTCAAGATAAAGCACGTACTTCTGCAGAAACGTCAGATGAGATGGTATCAGATCTTTTAAAAAGTAAAGATGTTGTTCATTCACTTATATCAGGAATCCAAAGGTTAGCTCAAGAGAATCAGGATTCTTTATCTGCTGTTAAACGATTAGAAGAAAATGCGAAGAAGGTTGAACAAATAATTCAACTTGTTGGGGATATCGCAGCTCAAACGAATTTATTAGCATTGAATGCTTCGATAGAGGCTGCGAGAGCTGGGGAGCATGGAAAAGGTTTTGCGGTTGTTGCGGAAGAAGTTCGTTTACTCGCGGATGAAAGTGGGAAAGCTGTACAAGGTATCTCTACATTGATTCAGAATATCCAATTGGATGTTCAAGGTGTAGTGAAACAGATTAGTGATCAGGTTCTAATCGCGAATAAAGAAGCGGATAAAGGGAATGCTACAAATGCCATTATTGAAGAGATGACTGTAACAGTTCACAAAGTGGCGGAAGAAGTTAAAGATATTACTAATTTAGTTGATCGCCAAATGGAAAGTATAGAGCATACTTCTATGCAGTCACAAGAGGTAGCTGCCATTGCAGAAGAAACATCTGCTGGCGCAGCTGAAGTTGCATCAGCTACACAAGAACAAGCAAAAGTAATTGAGCATGTTGAACAATTAACGATAGAATTACAAGGTCAAGCAGATAAACTAAAACAAACTATTACTCGTTTTCATTGGTAAATGATAAAAAGAGGGTGTTAGATGAACATTGCTAACATTCTCTTTTTAGTCTAGAAAAATTCTATTTTAGAACGATAGAGTTATTTGAAGATGTATTCAATCTTTTTTTATTGAGATAATTACATTAGAATAAGAAATAAGTGATTGTACTTTAGGAATGAATACACAATAAGGAGAAGATCAAAATGAAAGTTGCAATAGCTTCAGATCATGGTGGAGTTAATATTAGAAAAGAAATCATCGCATTAATGGAAGAAATGGGTATTCAATATGAAGATTTTGGCTGTGAAAATGGTTGTTCTGTTGACTATCCAGATTATGCTTTACCAGTAGCTCAAAAAGTGGCAAACGGAGAATTTGATAAAGGAATTCTTGTATGCGGTACAGGAATAGGTATGAGCATCGCAGCAAACAAAGTAAAAGGAATCCGTTGTGCCTTAGTTCATGACACATTTAGTGCTAGAGCTACAAGAGAACATAATGATTCTAATATGTTAGCACTAGGAGAGCGTGTGATCGGTCCTGGTCTTGCTAGAGATATTGCGAAAATTTGGTTAACGACTGATTTTGAAGGTGGTCGTCACGAGAATCGAGTTAATAAAATCAAGGCGATTGAGAATTCAGATCCTTCTTTGTAGGAGGTTGGAAATATGACGGAAGAGCAAATGTCTTCAATTGATTTAGAAGAAATTAGACAACAATTACACGCTGTATTGACTGATTTGAAAGCACATTCGGAATTTCATCGATGTAAGTTATTAGTTATTGGATGCAGCACAAGTGAAGTAATAGGTAAGCATATTGGAACTTCTGGTACGATGCAAGTGGCAGAAGTAATTTATCAAACCGTAATGAATTTCATTCAAGAGCATAAGTTATTCGTTGCCTTTCAGTGTTGTGAACATTTAAATCGAGCTTTGGTTATGGAAGCAACTACTATGAATGAATATCGTTACGAGGAAGTTTCTGTTACACCTGTAAGAACAGCTGGAGGAGCATTGGCTTCATATGCATACCGACATTTAAATAATCCAGTTGTTGTTGAACATATCGTTGCAGATGCGGGCGTTGATATAGGTGATACTTTTATTGGTATGCACATAAAACATGTTGCTGTACCTGTTAGACCGAAAAGCAATATAGTTGGAAAAGCTCATGTAACGATGGCTGTCTCACGACCTAAGCTAATTGGTGGCGTGAGAGCTGTATATGAATTGAAGGAAAAATGATATAGTAATGTATGTAAGAAAAGGGTGTCGTGCAAAAGCCAAACTTTTGAGACACTCTTTTTTTACAGGATATATATTTGTTTTATTTAAAATTAATGGAATCCTACTTTTATTTGAGTAATTATGCTTTTGTAGCAACACCTTATAACGAATGATATTGGAGTTAATATATACATTGTTCGTCATTTAATATAAAAAGTATATATTTTTGAACAAATAAACTATATACTACCAACAATTTACCGAACATGGTAAAATAAAGTTGAATTTTCAAAAAAATCGGGTTGTAAAAGTAAAATGCTAGATGGATGGTCAAAGTAATAGGAGGATGGCAATGGAAAATCTAATCAAACAAGATCCACAAGTGTATGAAGTAATTCAAAAAGAATTAAAGCGTCAAAGAACTAAAATTGAGCTTATCGCGTCAGAAAACTTTGTGAGTGAAGCAGTAATGGAAGCACAGGGTTCTGTATTAACTAATAAATACGCTGAAGGCTATCCAGGTCGTCGCTATTATGGTGGTTGTGAACATGTTGACGTTGTAGAGGATTTTGCAAGAGATCGCGCGAAAGAGATTTTTGGTGCTGAGTATGTTAACGTTCAACCTCACTCAGGTGCTCAAGCTAATATGGCGGTATATTTTACATTACTAGAGCCTGGCGATACAGTTCTTGGTATGAATCTTTCACACGGTGGACATCTAACTCATGGAAGTCCAGTTAATTTTAGTGGAGTATTGTATAACTTTGTTGAGTATGGTGTAGATAAAGTAACACATCGAATTGATTATGCAGATGTGCTAGAGAAAGCTAAACAACATAAACCAAAGTTAATCGTGGCAGGTGCCAGTGCCTATCCTCGTGCGATCGACTTCAAGAAATTTAGAGAAATTGCAGATGAAGTTGGAGCATACTTAATGGTTGATATGGCACATATAGCTGGGTTAGTGGCTGCTGGATTACATCAAAATCCTGTTGAATACGCGGATGTTGTTACAACAACCACTCACAAAACACTACGTGGTCCACGTGGTGGAATGATTCTATGTAAAGAAGAACTAGGTAAAAAAATTGATAAATCGATTTTTCCTGGAATTCAAGGCGGCCCATTAATGCATGTTATTGCTGCTAAGGCTGTTGCTTTTGGAGAAGTCTTACAAGATTCATTTAAACAATATGCTGAAAACATCATTAAAAACGCTAGTCGTCTTGCCGAGGCTCTAAAAAGAGAAGGTTTCCAACTTGTATCTGACGGAACAGATAATCATTTATTATTAGTAGATGTTCGTACGGTAAATCTTACAGGTAAAGTAGCGGAGCACGTTCTTGATGAGGTTGGTATTACAGTTAACAAAAACACAATTCCATTCGATCCAGAAAGCCCATTTGTGACTAGCGGAATCCGTATCGGTACAGCCGCTGTAACTTCTAGAGGGTTTACAGAAGAAGATATGGATGAAATCGCTAGTATTATCGGCTTAGCTTTGAAAAATCCAGAAGATCAAACTTCTTTAACAGAAGCTTCAAAACGAGTAGAAGCACTTTCAAGTAAGTACGAGCTTTATCCAACTTTTTAATATAAGTTTAACTACTAAGTACGACACCCTATAAAAAAAGGAGGTCTACTTAGTAGTTTTTTATTGAATACGACTATTCCATATTGGCATCTTTTCATGATAAAACATGGTATTCTCCGCTATTGTTCTTTCTTTATGCATTTTAGCTTTTCTGATTCTAATGGTTTGATTTGAATAGTAAATTGTAAATAATAGTTATGAGCATTAATTGCAAATTCATGATTGTTTAATTCGATATTTTAAAGTTTTTCTAACAGTATGGTGAAGTTTATTGCTCATTGTCTCTTTTTTATGTAGAATGAACAGAAGTGTGTTTTTTAAGGAAAAATATTTTAAAATAGAAAAGGAGCGATCCTTCATGGCGAAAGTTTATGTATTCGATCACCCATTAATTCAACACAAGCTAACATATATTCGTGATGAGAAAACAGGTACGAAAGATTTTCGTGAGCTTGTAGACGAGGTTGCAACTCTTATGGCATTTGAAATTACACGTGATATGCCTTTAGAAGAAGCTGAAATTAATACACCTGTATGTACGACTAAATCTAAAGTGTTATCTGGTAAAAAAATCGGTATTGTTCCTATTCTACGTGCGGGTATCGGTATGGTAGATGGTATTCTTAAGCTTATTCCAGCTGCTAAAGTTGGGCATATCGGTTTATACAGAGATCCAAAAACGTTACTACCAGTTGAATATTATGTAAAATTGCCAAGTGATGTAGAAGAAAGAGATTTCATTGTAGTAGATCCAATGCTAGCAACTGGTGGTTCTGCAATCGAAGCAATCCACTCTTTGAAGAAGCGTGGCGGAAAAAATATTAAATTTATGTGTTTAATTGCGGCTCCTGAAGGAGTAGAAGCTCTTAAAGAAGCACATCCAGATGTAGATATTTATATTGCAGCTCTAGATGAAAAATTAAATGAAAAAGGCTATATTGTTCCTGGATTAGGCGATGCAGGAGACCGTTTATTCGGAACAAAATAGAATAGGTGAATAGCATGACCCAGCGTATTAAGGTAATGACAATTTTTGGGACAAGACCCGAAGCTATCAAGATGGCTCCGTTAGTGTTAGAGCTTCAAAATCAATCTCAGCATTTTGAGTCGATTGTAACCGTAACTGCGCAGCACCGACAAATGCTGGATCAAGTACTAGAGATATTTTCAATCCAACCTGACCATGACTTGAATATCATGAAAGACAGACAAACCTTGATTGATGTAACCACACGTGGTCTTGAAGGATTGGACAAAGTAATGAAAGAAGTGAAGCCAGATATCGTTCTTGTACATGGAGATACGACGACTACATTTATTGCGGCACTTGCGGCATTTTATAACAAAATCGTTGTAGGACATGTAGAAGCTGGTTTAAGAACATGGAATAAATACTCACCATATCCAGAAGAAATGAATCGTCAGTTAACAGGGGTAATGGCAGATATCCATTTCTCTCCTACTCCTAAGTCAGCTGAAAATCTTTTAAATGAAAACAAAGATAAAGAAACGATTTTCATTACTGGGAATACAGCCATTGATGCTTTATCAACGACTGTTTCAAAAGAGTATACGCATCCTGTTTTAGAAAAGTTAGGCAATGATCGCTTAATTCTTTTAACAGCACATCGTCGTGAAAACCTAGGTCAACCGATGAGAAATATGTTTAAGGCAGTTAAACGTATTGTGGAAGAGCACGATGATGTACAAGTGATTTATCCTGTTCATTTAAATCCTGTCGTTCGTGAAATTGCAGACGAGGTACTAGGTAATGATCCTCGAATCCAATTAATTGAGCCTTTAGATGTTCATGACTTCCACAATTTTGCAGCAAGAGCTCATTTAATTCTAACGGATTCAGGCGGCGTACAAGAAGAAGCTCCTTCTCTTGGAGTACCAGTACTAGTATTGAGAGATACAACTGAACGTCCAGAAGGTATCGAAGCTGGTACATTGAAATTGGCTGGTACAGAAGAAGAAACAATCTATAGTTTGGCAAAAGAATTATTAACAAATGAACAAGCATATGAAGCGATGGCTAAAGCGGCAAATCCGTACGGTGATGGAAATGCTTCTAAACGAATCGCTGAAGCAATTCGTTTCTATTTTAAAGAAATAGAGCATGCACCAGAACCATATAATCCATTGATTAAAAAATGATAGTTTTACTTATTCTAGATAGGAAGATGATGTAACAAGGTTTACTTTAAACCTTGTGAGGTATCTATCTAAATAAGATTTACTAATCTATTGTATATCCAAGGCAGCGAAAATGTAATTATCCATTACAATTTTCGCTGCCTTTTTTGTGTATTAAATGCATATATCCCTTTTTAAGAGTAAAGATATGTTTAAAAGGAGGTGATGAGCACGAAAAGATTCATACTATTATCCATGCTTCTAGTTTGGAGCTATTCCTTAGATGTATCAGCAGAGAAATCATATCTTTCATTGGATAGCCAACAGAAAGATTTAGAGCAAATAAAAGCAATTGTATTATTTAACTCTGCTCAAAGGAACATTTATATCTATTTGAAAAGATATCCCGAAATAAAAATAAGAAAGAAATTTCAATATGTGTTAGATGGCTTTTCTATAGAAGGAACTCGAAAAGATATTCAAGCTTTACAAGCGGCAATAGGTAATACATACATACATGAAGTGGCGAATTATAGAAACACACTAGATGAAAGTGTTCCTTTTATCGGTGGAAAAGAAATCAGAGGTTTATTTGATAAGAATAATAAAAGATTAACCGGAAAAGGAGTGAAAATTGGGATTATCGATACAGGGATTGATTATAATCATCCAGATTTAAAGGCATCTTATCGGGGAGGAAAGGATTTAATAGACAATGACAATGATCCAATGGAGACAAGAGGAAACAAACATTTAGCCACGTACCACGGCACACATGTCGCTGGGATAATTGCAGCAAATGGTAGAATTCAAGGTATTGCACCTGAAGCGGAAATATACGCCTATCGAGCTCTTGGTGCAGGAGGAAGAGGGGATAGTGAAAGTGTTTTGTTAGCGATTGAAGAAGCGATTCAAGATCAAATGGATGTTATTAACTTATCGCTAGGTAATAGTATAAACGGTCCTGATTTGCCACTTACTCTTGCGCTAAATAAAGCTGTAGAGCATGGTGTTGTTGCGGTGGTTTCAACGGGGAATTCAGGGCCAAAGGAATGGACTGTTGGATCACCCGGTACATCTTCGAAAGCGATATCAGTTGGTGCATCATCTCCCCCTATTAAAATTCCATATCTTCAAGTTGGTTATGGACAGCAAGTAAAGAGTATAGAGCTGAAACAAGTTTTTGGAGCAGAAAAATGGTCATCCCGTTCTTTTGAAACAATAATATATGTAAGGACACTATCTGAATATAAAAAAATGGATGTACAAGGCAAGGTTGTTTTAATTGAAAAAGGAAAGATTCCAATAGAAAAAATGATTAAATTAGCTAAGAAAGAGAGAGCGAAGGCGATAATTGTTTTTAATAATAAGGAAGGCCATTTTATAACAGGATTAATGGAACAAGTGGATATACCAGCAGTAACGATTTCAGGTAAAGCTGGTCGATATTTAAGGGAACTGTCTTTACAGAAGTCGAACGTCTCTGTTAAGACAGTTTATATGGAAAAGAAAGATCTATTAGCTAGCTTTAGCTCGAGGGGGCCAGTGACCGTTAGCTGGGAAATAAAACCAGATATTGTTGCGCCTGGCATGTTTATTGATAGTACAGTACCAGGAGGTTATTTATCATTACAAGGTACAAGTATGGCAGCACCCCATGTGGCTGGTTCAGCAGCTTTAATAAAGCAAGCTCACCCAGAATGGGGACCAATGGAAATAAAATCTGCGATGATGTCGACAGCCAAACTATTAATGGATGAAAAAGGAGATTTCTATAAAACGTTTGAGCAAGGAGCAGGCAGAATACAAATAAATGAAGCGATCAAAGCGGATACGTTTATATATCCAAGTTCTCTTACCTTTGGAGTATTTGAAGATAAGGCTGGCGAAGAGAAGCGTGTCAAACAACTAACAATAGAGAATAAAAGTAGTAAGACACGTTATTATTCATTTGCTATTCCGAAAGATCAAAAGGGTCTATTGTGGAAGATGCCGTCATCATTCTTATTAAAACCTAGAGAAAAGAAAAATGTGACTTTAGACCTATCTATTCGTTCACACCAAATAAAAAAGGGAATTTATGACGGTTTTATCCATATAAAGGAAGGAACCAAAGGAATCCATATTCCGTATATATTTATAAAGGGTTTACCGGACTATCCCAAAATTATGGGCTTTCATTTCAGCAAAGGGAGAACAAAAGAGACATTTCAGTATGAGATGTACATACCAGGTGGTGGTGATGAATTATCGATCATTTTGTATGAGTTAGAAACTTTTCGTTTTATCGACTGTTTAGATCGTTTAAAACCAGCACCAAGTGGATATATTCAAAGAGAGATTAGGAAGAAGGGTGTTCCAAATAATGGTTTATATCATATGGTTCTCTATTTAAAGAAAGGAGAAGTTAGTGAAGTGTTTCGCAAAATAATCCAATTAGAATAAATATTAATAGAATTTGGTAATTTTGATAAAAGTGTGAACATCTGGGTAAAATGTATGAGCCTATGTTATTTTCCACTATACTCTCATTGACAACCTAAACAGCCTATTGTATTATTACTAAGGGTTTAAATTGAAAGCTTTTTCAAAAAATTTCGTCCAATTAGTTTTTTGTTAGAAAACTTTCATAATTCTTCAAAAAATATCCATATTGTGATGGTGCATTTTGTGAAAAAAATCCCATACCAAGCAATGGCACTAACGTCTGTCGTTGTTTCTCATTTAGTTGGTTCTCTATTAATAGGCGTTTTCGGAGGTAAATGGATTGATTCCAAGCTATCAACCGAGCCGCTCTTTTTAATTATAGGACTTCTTTTAGGGGTTGTTCTTGGATTTTTCGGAATAATTCGTGTACTGAAAGATAAAATTCAAGGAGATTAAAAAATTTATGCCAGATTTGCAGTTCTTGTTTAAAAGACAGCTTAAATACACACTTTATCTAATAGCACTGTATGTATTAGGATGGGGTTTTACAGATTATCAAGCCATTTTTGCTGGTCTTATATTAGGAACAAGTCTAAGTACCTTTAATCAATGGTTATTAGTAAGAAGAACAGTTCTTGTAGGCAAAGCTGCGATCAAAGGGAAAAAAGTAAGGACTATGGGAAGTGCGTTTAGGTTTGCTACAGCAATCTTAGCTACACTTATTTCTGTGGAATACCCAGAGTATTTCAGTATAGTCGGAACCATTTTGGGATTAGTGACAGCTTATGTTGTCATGATTATAGTTTTTTTTATCCATAAATCTAACTCTACTATTTGAGGAAGAGAGGTGAATACTCTTGAATCACGAAGCTCCTATGATGGAATTTGCTGGTTTATATTTTAATCTAGCCAATTGTTTAATGATACTAATTGCATCAGCTATTACGTTCTTAATTGCATTCATTGCAACAAGAAATTTATCCATTAAACCAACAGGTAAACAAAATTTTATCGAATGGGTCTTGGATTTTGTTAAAGGAATTATTAATAGCGCAATGGATTGGAAAACAGGCGGTCGCTTCTTAATGCTTGGTATGACTTTAATTATGTACATATTTATTTCGAATATGTTAGGTCTTCCATTTAGTGTTGTTGTCGGTCATGAACTTTGGTGGAAATCACCAACTGCAGATCCAGCTGTTACATTATCACTATCATTAATGATATTAGCTTTAACGCATTACTACGGAATTAAGATGAGAGGGATGGGTAACTATTCTAAAAGTTATTTACAACCTTTTAGTTTATTTCTACCGCTCAAACTTATTGAGGAATTTGCCAATACGTTAACGTTAGGTCTACGACTTTACGGTAACATTTACGCTGGTGAAGTTTTACTTGGTTTACTAGTTGGTTTAGCAGTGCCGGTAGGTGTTGGTACTGTAGCTGCAGTTATACCAATGATTGCATGGCAAGGTTTCTCCATTTTCGTTGGTGGAGTCCAAGCGTTTATCTTTACAATGTTAACAATGGTTTACTTGTCTCATAAAGTGAGCGATGACCATTAATATAAAATTTATGAAAAAATTAAAACAATAAATAATTTTTAGGAGGATATTTAACATGGGTCTTATAGCAGCTGCAATCGCAATCGGATTAGGAGCAGTAGGTGCAGGTATTGGTAATGGTTTACTTATCTCACGTACAATCGAAGGGATCGCTCGTCAACCTGAACTACGTGGTACATTACAAACTGTAATGTTCATCGGTGTTGGTTTGGTTGAGGTACTTCCAATCATCGCAACAGTTATCGCGTTCATGGTTATCGGTAGATAATTGTTTTAAAGGTATAAATGGCGAAGATCATTACCATTGACCTTCGCCTTTCCTTTATTGTGTCAGTTCATACTAGTATTTAGATAAAGTTATGAAGTAAGGAAATATGATTTTAAAATAATGAATGTGACGATATCATACTCGAATAACTCTTTGAAAGGAGTGAACCAAACGTGTTAACAAATAGTTTTGTTCTTGGAGCAAGTGCTCTTCATTTTAATGCTGGTGATATTATATTCCAGATGCTTTGTTTCCTTGTGTTGCTTGCATTGCTTAAAAAGTTCGCATGGGGTCCGCTTGTCAATATCATGAAACAACGTGAAGAACACGTTGCAAATGAAATTGAAGAAGCTGAAAAAACTCGTGCTGAAGCAAAAAGATATGTAGAAGAACAACGTGAGCTTTTAAAACAATCACGTGAAGAAGCAAAAGCTTTAATTGAAAACGCTAAGAAACAAGGCGAAGCACAACGCGAAGAAATCGTTGTTGCGGCTCGTACTGAAGCTGAGCGTGTGAAAGAAAGTGCTAAACGTGAAATTGAAACAGAAAAAGAAAAAGCTGTTGCGGCTCTTCGTGAGCAGGTCGCTTCTCTATCTGTTTTAATTGCTTCTAAAGTTATTGAAAAAGAGTTATCAGAAGCCGATCAAGAAAAATTAATCAATGAGTATATTAAAGAGGCAGGAGATCAGCTATGAGTAATACAATTGTAGCGAAGCGTTATGCGATTGCTCTTTTAGAAATTGCTAAAGAAAAAAATACTCTTGATCAAATGGCAGAAGAAGTACGTACAGTCCATGATGTTTTCACATCAAATACGGACATTATTACATTCTTGAAGCATCCGAAAGTATCATCTGAACAAAAGAAACAGCTTTTACTTGAGGCTTTTTCTACAGTTTCACAAGATGTGAAAAACACTTTGTTGATTATGGTAGAACGTCATCGAATCGATGAAATTACTCAAATGGCTGCAGATTTTGTTGAATTAGTAAATGATGAGCAATCAGTTGCTGAAGCAAAAGTATATACAATTAGACCACTTACAGAGGAAGAACGTGCAGGAGTATCCTCCGTTTTTGCTGCAAAAGTAGGTAAAAAGTCGTTAAAAATAGAAAATATCGTTGATCGTGATTTAATTGGCGGAATGAAGCTACGCATCGGAAACCGTATTTTTGATGGTAGTATTAGCGGTAAGCTTAATCGTCTAGAACGACAACTATTAACTCAACATTCGTAGATAGGGGTGAATTTCATGGGCATTAAAGCTGAAGAAATCAGTGCGCTGATAAAAAAGCAAATTGAAAACTATCAGTCAGAGATCGAAGTAAGCGATGTAGGTACAGTTATCTCAGTCGGTGACGGTATCGCACGTGTTCATGGTCTTGATAATGTAATGGCTGGAGAACTTGTTGAGTTCTCTAACGGTGTCATGGGTATGGCACAAAACCTAGAGTCAAATAACGTTGGTATCGTTATTCTTGGACCTTTCAAAGAAATTCGTGAAGGTAGTGACGTTAAACGTACAGGTCGCATCATGGAAGTTCCTGTAGGTGAAGAATTAATCGGACGTGTAGTAAATCCATTAGGTCAACCAGTTGATGGATTAGGTCCTATTAACACTACTAAAACTCGTCCTATTGAAAGTCCAGCAACAGGAGTAATGGATCGTAAATCAGTTGATCAACCGTTACAAACAGGTATTAAAGCGATTGATGCCCTAGTACCTATTGGACGTGGTCAACGTGAGTTAATCATCGGTGACCGTCAAACAGGTAAAACATCTGTAGCAATCGATACAATTTTGAACCAAGCTGACCAAGATATGATTTGTATTTATGTAGCAATCGGTCAAAAAGAATCTACAGTTCGTTCAACTGTTGAAACACTTCGTAAAAATGGTGCATTAGATTACACAATCGTTGTAACAGCTTCTGCATCTCAACCAGCTCCATTATTATTCTTAGCTCCATATGCTGGGGTGGCTATGGGTGAAGAATTTATGTTTAATGGTAAGCACGTGTTAATCGTATACGATGATTTATCAAAACAAGCAGCAGCTTATCGTGAACTTTCATTATTATTACGTCGTCCTCCAGGCCGTGAAGCATTCCCAGGGGATGTATTCTACTTGCACTCACGTCTTTTAGAGCGTGCAGCTAAATTGAATGATTCTCTAGGTGGAGGTTCTATTACAGCACTTCCATTCGTTGAAACGCAAGCAGGGGATATCTCAGCTTACATTCCAACAAACGTAATCTCAATTACGGACGGACAAATTTTCTTACAATCTGATTTGTTCTTCTCAGGTGTACGTCCAGCGATTAACGCAGGTCTTTCTGTATCACGTGTAGGTGGATCAGCACAAATTAAAGCAATGAAAAAAGTTGCAGGTACATTACGTCTTGATCTAGCTTCTTTCCGTGAATTAGAAGCATTTGCTCAGTTCGGTTCAGATCTTGATAAAGCAACTAAAGCTAAGCTTGACCGTGGTGCTCGTACAGTAGAAGTACTAAAACAAGATTTAAATAAACCGCTTAAAGTTGAGAAGCAAGTTATGATTCTTTATGCTTTAACAAAAGGTCATTTAGATGATATTCCAGTAACAGACGTTCGTCGCTTCGAAGCAGAATTCTTAAGCTGGTTAGATACAAACCACACTGAATTGTTAGATGAAATTCGTACGACTGGTAACTTGCCAAAAGACGATGCAATGGTAGCAGCCATTACTGAATTCAAGAAAACATTCGTTGTTTCTGCATAATATCTAACAATTTGAAAAGGGTGGTGAGAAAGAATGGCATCTTTACGTGATATTCAGTCTCGTATTACATCTACCAAAAAGATGAGTCAAATCACTAAAGCTATGGAAATGGTGTCTGTCTCTAAATTGAATCGCGCCGAGTTAAATGCAAAAGCATTTGTACCTTATATGGAAAAGATTCAAGAGGTAGTCGCTAATATCGCTGTAGGAGCTTCGGGGGTAAAACACCCTATGTTAGTTTCACGTCCAGTTAAAAAAACAGGTTATATTGTTATTACATCTGACCGTGGATTAGCTGGATCATACAACAGTAGCGTGATCCGTCAAGTCTTTCAAACAATTAAGCAACGCCACAAATCTGAAGATGAATATGCAATTATTGCAATAGGTCGTATGGGTAGAGATTTCTTTAAAGCTCGTAATATGAATGTAGTTCTTGATATTACAGGCGTTTCTGATCAACCTACTTTTGATGATTTAAGTAATATTACGAAGCAAACAGTTAATATGTTTGCTGATGGAACATTCGATGAATTGTATATGACTTATAATCACTTCGTGAATAAGATTACTCAAGAAGTTACAGAGAAGAAACTACTTCCTTTATCGGATATAGCTACTTCTTCAAAACTGGTATCTTATGAATTCGAACCTTCAGCTGAAGAGATTTTGGAAGTGTTACTTCCTCAATATGCGGAAAGCTTAATCTATGGTGCAATTTTAGATGGAAAAGCGAGTGAGCATGCAGCACGTATGACAGCGATGAGAAGTGCGACAGATAATGCACATGACATTATCGGAAGCCTTTCATTGGTATACAACCGTGCTAGACAAGCTGCGATTACACAAGAAATTACTGAAATTGTTGGTGGCGCAGCAGCATTAGAATAGATAATGATTGAATGAGAGAAGAGACTTCGGCCTTCGACTTATTTCAAAATATAGATCGTGTTTTAAAAGTAATGATAGGAGGGAAAACGATGAATAAAGGACACATTTCTCAAGTAACGGGTCCGGTTATTGATGTAAAGTTTGAAAGTGGAAAACTTCCTCAACTTTACAACGCATTAGTAGTAACAAATGCAGCTACTGGCGATACTTTAACACTAGAAGTTGCCCTTCATTTAGGTGATGATACAGTTCGTACTGTTGCGATGGCTTCTACTGACGGTATCACTCGTGGAGCTGAGGTTGTAGATACTGGTGCTCCTATTTCAGTACCAGTAGGAGATGTAACACTAGGACGCGTGTTTAACGTATTAGGTGACAATATTGATTTGTTCGATCCACTTCCTGCAGATGTAAGAAGAGATCCAATTCATAGACAAGCTCCAACATTTGAGCAACTTTCTACACAAGTTGAAATTTTAGAAACAGGTATTAAAGTAGTAGACTTATTAGCTCCATATATTAAAGGTGGAAAAATCGGTCTATTCGGTGGTGCGGGTGTTGGTAAAACCGTTCTTATTCAAGAATTAATTAACAATATCGCACAAGAACATGGTGGTATTTCGGTATTCGCGGGTGTTGGAGAACGTACTCGTGAAGGAAATGACTTATTCCATGAAATGAGTGATTCTGGCGTAATTAAGAAAACTGCCATGGTTTTCGGTCAAATGAATGAGCCACCTGGAGCACGTATGCGTGTTGCATTAAGTGGTCTTACAATGGCAGAATATTTCCGTGATGAGCAAGGGCAAGACGTGTTATTCTTCATTGATAACATCTTCCGCTTTACTCAAGCGGGTTCTGAGGTATCTGCGTTACTTGGACGTATGCCATCAGCCGTTGGTTACCAACCAACTCTAGCAACTGAAATGGGTCAACTTCAAGAGCGTATTACTTCAACAAGTGTTGGATCAGTTACATCTATCCAAGCGATTTACGTTCCAGCCGATGACTATACGGATCCGGCTCCAGCAACTACTTTCGCTCACTTAGATGCAACTACTAACTTAGAGCGTAAACTTTCAGAAATGGGTATTTACCCAGCGGTGGATCCTCTTGCATCGACATCTCGTGCATTAACACCAGAAGTTGTAGGAGAAGAACACTATGAAGTAGCTCGTAACGTACAACAAACATTACAACGATACAGAGAACTTCAAGATATCATTGCGATGTTAGGTATGGATGAGTTATCAGAAGAAGATAAGCTAATTGTTGCTCGTGCTCGTCGTATTCAATTCTTCTTATCTCAAAACTTCCACGTAGCGGAACAATTTACTGGTCAACCAGGTTCTTATGTACCTGTTAAAGAAACAGTAAAAGGATTTAAAGAAATTCTAGAAGGTAAATATGATGAACTTCCAGAAGATGCATTCCGTCTAGTAGGTAGAATTGAAGAAGTTGTTGAAAAAGCAAAAGCAATGGCTTAATAAAGGGACCAAGGAGGGTATGAAATGAAGACGGTAGAAGTCAATATTGTTACTCCCGATGGCCCAGTATATAATAATGAAGTTGTTATGGTAAGTACAAAAGCTCAGAGTGGAGAACTTGGTATTTTACCTGGTCATATTCCAATGGTAGCTCCTTTGGAAATCGGTGCTGTTCGACTGAATGAAGGATCGAAAAAAGAATATGTTGCGATTAGCGGTGGATTCTTAGAAGTACGTCCTGATAAGGTAACGATTTTAGCTCAAACTGCTGAAATAGCAAAGACAATCGATATTGCTCGTGCAAAAGCTGCTAAGCAACGTGCTGAAGCACGCTTACAAGATAAAAAAGAGAATGTAGATTATCAAAGAGCTGAGCTAGCATTAAAACGTGCCATCAATCGCATTTCAATATATGAAAGCCTATAATAAAGCCTAAATATACCTATGGTATAGTGGCAAAAAAGCTGTCC
>NZ_CABKRX010000056.1 GCF_902374955.1 Bacillus massilioanorexius | reverse complement strand
ATTTTTTGCTGAAACAACTTTTTAAATTATATCATTTAAGTTATTTGTTTGTCAATAACTTTTTTCATTGTTTTTCAAGTGACAACTTTTATATATTACCACTTCAAACAATTTCTGTCAACAAGTTTTTTATTACCTTGTCGACTTTTTATATTATATATGTAGTTTCGATACAAATCAACCCATTCACTTAAATTCAGAAAATTTAATTTTAAATAAGAGTTTTAAAGGAGAATCATTACGCAAATGATTCTCCTTTCACTATTTTCACATTCAAATATTTTTTAATAGGTTTCTATAATAAAAATATCTCTCTTTCTTTCTAAGTCTATCAATTCATCCGTTTCCTCTAAACGAATAAGTGGTCTCAATGGATTTCTAGAGTTCATATACATTACTTGTCCTATTAAACCATTTGATAATTTTACACGGGTTCCAATTGTTAATTGAACAGCACCAGCCATAAGTGCATTTAAAACATTCAAATCATATTTACCGAACTCATCTTGCTTAATGGTTTCTATGACTTTATATGATGATTGCTTTTTTCTATGTAATCTTTCACATGTCATAGCATGGAATACATCTGCAACAGCAAGTATTCTCGAAAACATATGTATATTAGAAGATTTTTCGCCTTTAGGGTAGCCTGATCCATCTAATCTTTCATGATGCTGCAAAATAGCAAGTATAACATCTTTCTTTAAAGTACTACTTTTTTGAAGCATACTAAATCCATACATTGGGTGTTTTTTGATTTCTAGAAATTCCTCAGAAGTTAATGGAGTTGGCTTTTCTAATATTTTTAATGGGACTCTAGCCATACCAGCATCACTTAAACAGCCAGCAAGCGCTACTTGGACAATATCACCTTTACTAAAGTTTAATTTCTTACCTAAGTATCCACATATTAATCCTACCGATATGGCATGATGATAGAAATATTCATCTTTAGAAGAATACTGATATAATGTAAAAATCTCCTTATCCGCTTTTAATGCCCTTTCAAGTAAAGGTACGAAAATTTTCCTAATTGCTGTTACATCTATATGTGCTCCAGCTTGCCAATATTTAAATAATTTTTGATAATCTTCTACTGCTTGTAAATACGCATCATGAAAGCTTATTTCAACAGAAACAACACTATCATTGTCTTCATTTTTTATTATTTCCTTTGGAATAAACCTTGTACCATCTGCTAGCGTATTAGCAACGCTAACCTCTCGAACTAAAAAAGCATGAAGTACGTCTAGTAAGTCTCCATCAATAATGGTGCTTTGTTTCACGATTGGATGATTCGTTTTTCCTAGAACATCTTTCGTTATAATGCATCCCTTTTGAAGATATTTAATATCAATCAACAATATTGCCACCCCTTTAACAGAGCCTTTTTTCCTATAGTATTATAATAATGCATTTATTTAGGTAACACTAGGTGAATTGTAAATAAATTTCAGAATTTTTACTTTCTGGTGTAATTTAGTAGTCTTAAAGGAAACAAAAAAGGCTTCTAAACGTCATAATCTTCGTTTAGAAGCCTTTTATTTTTTAAATCTTTATCATATTATGCTTTTACTCTTCACTAGCTGATGAATCTTCCTCAAGAATTTCTTCACTAGATTCTGAATGATCCTCTAGATTATCGTCATCAGTTTCTTCTTCTTTTTCAACAATACCAACAGTAGAAACGAATTCATTATCATTGTCACCTAGGCGAATCAGTTTAACACCTTGTGTATTTCTACCCGTTTGAGAGATTCCTTCAACGCCCATTCTAATTATTACACCAGCTGCTGTAATGATCATTAGATCCTCTTCACCACTAACTGGTTTAATAGCAACTAAAGTACCCGTTTTATCTGTAATATTACATGTTTTAATACCTTTACCGCCACGGCTTTGAATACGATATTCTTTTTCATCAGTTCTTTTACCGTATCCATTATGCGTTACTATTAGAATTTCTTCACCCTCGTTAATAAGGTCCATACCAATAACCTCATCACCATCTCGAAGGGTAATTCCTTTAACCCCTGTTGCAGTTCTTCCCATAGAACGAACATCTGTCTCTGGGAATCGAATCATCATTCCATTTTTAGTTCCAATGATAATATCTTTATTTCCGTCAGTTAACTTCACAGAAATTAACTCATCGCCTTCTTTTAACCCTAAAGCAATAAGTCCACTATTTCGGATATTTGCAAATGAAGTTAATGGTGATCGTTTAGATATTCCATCCTTTGTTGTGAAGAATAAATAATTATCTTCTTCAAACTTACTAACTGGAATAATAGCATTTACCCACTCACCTGGTTCTACTTCCAATAGGTTAATAATTGGTAAACCTTTAGCCGTACGACCGAATTCAGGAATTTCATATCCTTTTTTACGATATACTTTACCTTTATTCGTGAAATACAGAATAGTATCATGAGTACTTGTTGTTAAAAGATGTTCTACAAAATCATCTTCATTCGTACCCATACCTTGTATTCCTCGTCCTCCACGTTTTTGACTCTTATACGTAGAACTTGGTAGACGTTTAATATATCCTTTATGAGTTAAAGTAATAACGATATTTTCTTCTGGAATTAGATCTTCATCTTCAATACTTTCTAATCCAGTCATAACAATTTCTGTTCGTCTAGTATCGTTATAACGATCTTTTAGTTCCGTCAATTCTTCACGAATGATTTCTAATACTTTTTCTTCATCCGCTAAAATTGCTCTAAGTTCAGCAATTAACGCAACTAAAGCTTGGTATTCATTTTCAATTTTTTCTCGCTCTAAACCTGTTAATCTTTGTAATCGCATATCGAGAATAGCTTGTGCTTGTTTTTCAGAAAGTGCGAATTGTGTCATTAATCCTTCTTTCGCAATCTCTCCAGTCTCTGAACCACGGATTAGAGCAATAATTTGATCTAAATGATCTAAGGCTATACGTAATCCTTCTAAAATATGGGCTCTAGCCTCCGCTTTTCGCAGTTCAAATTCTGTTCTTCTACGAATTACAACTTTTTGATGATCAAGGTAATGAACCAAGCATTGCTTTAAATTAAGCACTTTTGGTTGTCCATTTACTAAAGCTAATAAATTGATTCCAAAGCTTGTTTGTAATGCTGTATGCTTGTAAAGATTATTCAATAATACATTTGCATTAGCGTCTCTGCGTAATTCCATTACAATACGCATACCTTTACGATCTGACTCATCTCGTAAATCTGTTATACCATCAATTTTCTTGTCACGAGCTAATTCAGCAATTTTTTCAACAAGCTTTGCTTTATTCACTTGATAAGGAATTTCCTTAACAATAATGCTCTGCTTACCATTAGATTTTTCTTCAATTTCAACCCTAGCTCGAAGAATAATAGAGCCTTTCCCCGTTTGATAAGCTTTACGAATTCCGCTACGTCCTAAAATAAGTCCAGCAGTTGGAAAATCTGGTCCTGGAATAATTTCCATTAATTCATCTATAGTTATATCTGGATTCTTAGTAATTGCTAGAACTCCATCAATTGTTTCTCCTAGCTGATGAGGTGGTATATTTGTTGCCATACCTACAGCAATACCAGATGAACCATTAACTAATAAATTTGGAAAACGTGAAGGTAATACAACTGGCTCTTTTTCTTCGCCGTCATAGTTATCTTGATAATCAATGGTATCCTTATTGATATCTCTTACTAATTCCATAGAGATTTTCGACATACGTGCTTCAGTATAACGCATCGCAGCAGCCGCATCACCATCTATGGAACCAAAGTTTCCATGGCCATCAACTAACGTATAACGATAATTAAAATCCTGTGCCATACGTACCATAGTAAAATAAACAGCTGAGTCACCGTGAGGGTGATATTTACCAATAACATCACCAACGATACGCGCTGATTTTTTATACGGTTTATCAGAAGTCATTCCTAAATCATTCATGGCATACAAAATACGTCTGTGTACCGGTTTTAAACCATCTCTCACATCTGGAAGGGCACGTGAAACAATAACACTCATTGAATAGTCAAGAAATGATGTACGCATTTCTTGACTTAAATTAATCTCTTTTACTCTAGATTCTGACATGGAGAAAACCTCCTTTTCAAAGCATTTGCTTATTTATTATTTTACTTATTTTCAAAGCATTTGCTTATTTATTATTTTACTTATTATGTAAAAGACAGGATAGATCTGTCATTCTATCCTGCTTCCTTTATATATCAAGATTCTTTACATATACTGCATTTTCTTCGATAAAGTTTCTTCTAGGTTCTACTTTATCACCCATTAAAATTTCAAACGTTTCATCTGCTTCAATCGCATCTTTCAATGCTACTTGCAGTAATGTTCGATTCTCAGGATCCATTGTAGTTTCCCAAAGCTGTTCAGGATTCATTTCTCCTAGACCTTTATATCTTTGAATATTTGGTTTTGGTTGTTCTGGTAATGAATTAATTATCTCTTCTAATTGTTTATCATTATAAGCATAATCAATTTTTTTACCTTGTGAAATTTTATATAATGGCGGTTGAGCAATATAAATATAACCGTGTTCAATCAAGCTACGCATGTATCGATAGAAGAATGTTAGTAGCAATGTACGGATATGCGCACCATCTACATCGGCATCAGTCATAATTACAATTTTATGATAGCGGGCCTTCGTAATATCAAATTCCTCTCCAATTCCTGTACCTAATGCAGTAATGATAGTTCGAATCTCAAGGTTCGATAAAATCTTGTCTAGTCTTGCTTTTTCAACGTTTAAAATTTTACCCTTTAGAGGTAGGATAGCTTGAAAGTGACGATCTCTTCCTTGTTTTGCTGATCCTCCCGCTGAATCACCCTCAACGATATAGAGTTCACTAATGGATGCATCTTTTGATGAACAATCTGCTAATTTTCCAGGAAGACTTGAAACCTCTAATGCTGATTTTCTACGAGTTAATTCTCTCGCTTTTTTAGCAGCCATTCTAGCTCTAGCCGCCATTAATCCTTTTTCGACAATTTTTCTTCCTACCGCAGGATTCTCAAGCATAAATTTTTCGAGTTTTTCAGAAAGAATAGAATCAGTAATTGTTCTTGCTTCGGTATTACCTAGCTTTGTTTTCGTTTGTCCCTCAAACTGAGGATCAGGATGCTTTACTGATATTATTCCAGTTAATCCTTCTCTAACATCGTCACCAGAAAGGTTCGGATCATTCTCTTTAATTAAACCTTGTTTACGAGCATAATCATTGATAACCCTAGTTAAAGCAGATTTAAAACCAGCTTCATGGGTTCCACCTTCATATGTGTGGATATTGTTAGCAAAAGAGTAAATATTACTTGTATATCCATCGTTATACTGTAACGCTACTTCTACTGTTATACCATCACGTTCACCCATAATAGAGATTGGCTCTTCATGAAGGACCTCTTTTGAACGATTTAAATGTTCAACATATGAAGTAATACCGCCTTCATAGTGATATTCATTCGAACGTTTTTGTTCACGATCATCCTTAATTGAAATTTTAATATTTCGGTTTAAGAACGCTAGTTCACGAAGACGTGTAGCTAAAGTATCATAATTGTACTCTAACGTTTCCGTAAAGATTTCACCATCTGGACAGAAATGAATAGTTGTACCATTAGTATCTGTTTCTCCAATTACTTTCAGGTCTGCACAAGGAACACCTTTTTCATATTTTTGATAATGTATCTTACCATCACGATGAACGAAAACTTCTAATTCTGTTGATAATGCATTTACAACAGAAGCACCTACACCATGCAATCCTCCAGAAACTTTGTAGCCTCCGCCACCAAATTTCCCACCAGCATGGAGAACCGTTAAAATAACCTCAACTGCTGGTCGACCCATTTTTTCTTGAATGCCGACTGGTATACCTCGTCCATTATCTTTTACAGTGATGCTATTATCACTTTCAATGATGACCTCGATATGATCACAAAATCCGGCTAATGCCTCATCTATACTATTATCAACAATCTCCCAAACTAGATGATGAAGTCCTTTTTCACTTGTTGAACCAATATACATTCCTGGGCGTTTTCGAACCGCTTCAAGACCTTCTAATACTTGTATCTGATTCGCATCATAATTTTCAATTTGATCTGTTTTTTGATCCATTGTCAATCCGTATCACCTGCACTTTTTATTTGAAATACACTGTGAGATTGCTTACATATCACTAATTGGATAATTTATTTTTCTAAGCTTTTATTAGAACGCTGCAATAGTGTAGCAGAAGAAAGAGTAGAAAAATATACTTTATCTGTTGTAATTACAATTGATTTATATGATTCCATTTCTTTATGTATTAAGAAATCGGTAGAAGCTTCGACAAATTCCTTTGTAATTCCTGAACCTTCAATGCTTTGATGGTCCAACACTGCAATTAAATCTTTAGATTTAACAACCTCATCCCTACCAATTTTGATGTACATCATTTCACCTCTATTTCACTTGCTTCATACTTCCATGGACAACTTCAAATGTAGATGCTTCTTGTAAGGTTATATGATCTATACCTTCTACGCTAGTTGTTGTGACAAACGTTTGAACTTTTCCCTGAATGGTGTTTAGAAGATGCGATTGTCGGTAATCATCTAACTCTGATAACACATCATCTAATAATAAAATGGGATATTCTCCAATTTCAGAATGAATTAGTTCAATCTCAGCCAATTTTAGCGATAAAGCCGTTGTTCTTTGTTGTCCTTGTGATCCAAAGGTTTGTACATCTCTGTCATTAACCATAAAAACCAAATCATCACGATGAGGCCCAAATAGAGAAACACCACGATCTATCTCTCTCTGTTTTATTTTAACAAATTTTTCTTTGTATTCTTCAACTATTTTCGACAAATCCATTGATTCTGATACATCTACAGAGGGTTTATAACGAATTTGTAAAGTCTCTAAATTTCGTGATATTCCTTTGTGAATTGGTTCTGCCCACTTTTGAAGAAGTGAAAGAAATTGAAATCTCTTCTCAATGATCTTAACTGCATACTGAATAAACTGTTCAGTTAGGATATCCAGCATTGCCAAGTCCGTTTGTTTCTTTGTTTGCAGCATTTTTAAGTAATGATTTCTTTGTTGTAATATTTTTTGAAATTGGGTGTACTCATATAAATAAATTGGGGATACTTGTCCAATCTCCATATCTATGAAACGTCTTCTCGTTTGTGGACTCCCTTTTACAAGATTTAAATCTTCTGGAGCAAACATAACAATATTCATATTCCCAACATACTGACTTAAACGTTGCTGCTCGATATGGTTGCACTTTGCTTTTTTGCCTTTTTTAGAAATAATTAATTCTAGGGGGACAGTTGTATTTCTTTTATGAATTCTACCTTCTATTTTAGCATACTCTTGATCCCAACGAATAAGATCTTTGTCATTTGTTGTTCGATGAGATTTAGCCATAGCTAAAACATAAATAGATTCCATAATGTTTGTTTTACCTTGAGCATTCTCACCCAAAATAACATTCACTTTATTTTCAAAATTTATTTCTAATGAATCATAATTTCTATAGTTCTTCACTTTTAGTGATTCAATATACATAAAATCGTTTCCTTTACTTTACTCCAGTTATAAGAAACTTACCGAATTCAGGTATCTCTATCATATCATTATTTCGCAGTTTTCGCCCTCTTCGAACATCTAGTTCTCCATTAACAAAAACTTCATGCTCACTTAAAAACCATTTAGCCATGCCACCGCTATCAATAATATCCGCAACTTGTAAAAACTGACCTAACGTAATATATTCAGTTGAAATTGAGATGTTTTTCATAAATACATACACTCTTTCTTTATCGTCTCTAGTACTTCATTTTACTAAAACATAGCTCAATACACAAAGGAAACTCTTTATTTATACTTCCTTAGCTAGTAAAAAAGCTGTTAGTAAGTACTAACAGCTTTTTATTTTAGTATGTTCTTACAGGAAGAATAAGTTGCAACATTGTATCATCATTTTCAGATTTAATAACAAATGGTCTCATCGCTCCAGTGAAACTAACTTGTATATCTGTTCCTTCTAACGCTCTTAAAGCATCCATCATAAATTTAGCGTTAAACGAAATTTTTAAATCTTCTCCTTCGATGCGCTCTGCTCGAACTTCTTCAACAACCTTTCCTATTTCAGGAATATTAGAAGAAATTTCTACTCCAGATTGGTCGATTGTCGACAATTTTACAATATTATTTTTACCTTCACCTAGTAATGATGCACGAACGATTGATTGTAAAAACTCTTTTGTGTTTAGAGTAATATCCGTTTTACTTTCTGATGGAATTAATCGAGAAGTATCAGGGTAATTTCCTTCTAACAATCTTGAGAAAAATAATAAATGTTTTGCCTTAAATAGAACTTGATTAGTTGTAATAACGATATTAACTAGATCTTGAGAATCATCAAGAATTTTACTTAATTCCGTTAAACTTTTTCCTGGAATCACCACATTATAACTTTCAGTCGTATTAGATTGTACCTTAGCTTTACGTAATGATAATCGATGACTATCTGTTGCAGTACAGATGATATCTCCGTTTTCAACCTTCCAGTTGACACCTGTCAAGATAGGTCGTGTTTCTGACGTGGACACTGCGTAAACAGTTTGTCTAATTAATGTTTTTAATAAATCTGTTGGAATACTAATTATGTTTTCTTCTTCGATTTGAGGAAGATGTGGATATTCTTCAGGATCTAAACCATTTAAATTAAATTCAGCTTTACCTGATCGAATAATCGTTTGGAACCCATTTTCAATACTAATTTCGACATCATCTAGTGGTAATTTTTTAACAATTTCATTGAAGTATTTCGCTTGTAGCACAATACTACCTGTTACTTTTACATCAACTAACTCATTTCCTTCTTCTTCTAGTGGAATAAAAGATTCAATAGAAATATCTGAATCACTACCTGTTAATGTAACACCTTCATGAGATGCTGTTATTTTTATACCTGTCAAAATAGGAATAGTTGTTCTAGATGCGACTGCTTTCATAACATCTTGTACACTTTGAACAAGTCGATCTCTTTGAATAATAAATTTCATAATGGGCCTCCTTATAAATTAGAGAATCTTATAATTATGTTTTTAAAAAAATAGTAATAGTAATAATAGGGCCTGTGGATTTGTGGATAACTTGTGAAACTCTAAGGAAAAACAGTCTATCCACATGTGGACAGACTGTGTATAAGCATCTATTTGTTATCAACAGAATTCAGTATTACTACATTTTAAGACGATTATTAATTTCTTTAATATGCTGTTGTAATTGAGAATCAACTTCTACTAACTTAGAAATTTTTTCGTGTGCATGAATAACAGTTGTATGATCTCTACCTCCAAACTCATCGCCTATTTTAGGTAATGATGAGTCAGTAAGTTCTCTAGATAAATACATAGCAATTTGTCTAGGAAAAGCAACGGATTTCGTTCTTTTCTTTGCTTTAAAATCATCAAGTTTTACATTAAATTGCTCTCCAACAGCTTTTTGAATTTCATAAATCGTAATTATTTTTGGTTTTGCACTAGGAATGATATCTTTTAATGCCTCTGCTGCTAAATCAGCATTAATATCTTTGTTTATTAACGAAGAATAAGCAACAACACGTATTAATGCTCCTTCAAGTTCTCGAATATTTGAATCAATTTGATTTGCAATATATAGCATTACTTCGTTCGGGATATCTAATCCTTCTGCTTTCGCTTTCTTTCTTAAAATAGCAATCCGTGTTTCTAAATCTGGTGGAGTAATATCTGTAATAAGACCCCATTCAAATCTAGAACGCAATCGGTCTTCAAGAGTCGGAATTTCTTTTGGAGGTCGATCACTTGAAATAACAATTTGTTTACTTTCTTCATGCAGTGTATTAAATGTATGGAAAAATTCTTCTTGAGTAGATTCTTTTCCAGCAAGAAACTGAATATCATCTATGAGTAAAACATCTACTTTTCGATATTTATTACGAAACTCAACAGCTTTATTATCACGAATGGAATTAATAAACTCATTTGTGAACTTTTCTGAGGATAAATAAACCACTTTTGCTGAAGGATTATGCTCCAAAACATAATGTCCTATAGCATGCATTAAGTGTGTTTTACCTAATCCAACGCCTCCATAAATAAAAAGAGGATTATAAGCTTTGGCCGGTGCTTCAGCTACAGCTAATGATGCGGCATGTGCAAAACGGTTTCCGGAACCAATTACAAAGGTATCAAAAGTATTTTTATTATTTAACATGTGCTGCGGATAATCATTATTATCATCATCACGTTTTTTTTCTTTCTTTCCTAGTGCATCAATGATATCCGAATCTACATTATTTTGATTTTGAGGAATAATAAATTTTACTAGTAATTCTTCTCCGATTACTTCATATAAGACACTAGAAATAAGATGAGTATATCTTTCTTCTAGCCAATCTCTTGCAAATTCATTTGGAGCCGTAATAATCAAGGTGTTTCCTTGTAAAGAAGAGGCTTTTGTAGATTTTAACCAAGTTTCATAACTAGGTTTGCTAACCTTTTTCTCCATTTCGACCAATACCTTGTCCCAAAGCTCATCGATATTTTCCATAGCAATCCCTCCTTTGTATTAAGTTTTCCTTAGTTTTTTATACATAAATGGTTTTAATTCTAATAAATTAAAGAATAATTTGTTTCATTTACGGTAAAAATGATAAAAACCTTTTGTAAAAAAATCATGCAAAAGGAGAATGAAATCTGCTTTTCATTCATAAGATAAAAGGTATCATTTTTAAAAGTAGCCATTGTTACTGTGTATAAACTATATATATAAGAACAAAAGTAGGTTTTCGACATAATCCACTTGATGTGGATAACTATTTATAAACACCTGTAAATAACTATCCACAGTTTATCCACAGAATGTGGACAAGTAGATTTGTGGATAAATGTTATCCAGAGTGAAAACATAAATATAATATCAAAAAACTCAGGCTGTTGCAATGTTTATTATAAGTTATCCACATATCAAATGTTTGAGGATATTTTTTTATGCACAGGGTTTAACATGTGCAAAACTTGTCTAATACTGTTGTGGATAATGAAAATTTGTCAAAAAAACTATCCACAAGCAGAATTATAGGTAAAAAAAGTGGTATATGAGATCTCATAATTATTTTTTGGAAAACAGTTAAAGACAAGATGATGAGTGAAGAAAAAATAATTTACTCCCGTTTTTTAAAACGAATATTTATTTTTATAGATATTTGTCGAAATGTAAGGTAGAATGTATGGAGGAATTATCAATGAAGAGATATGTTTTCTATTTAGAGTTGACATTTTCTATCATTCATCTATATAATTACAAAGACTGTCTTTAACTGCAATCCTCAGGGAGGTGTCATATAATGAAAAGAACTTATCAACCAAATAAGCGTAAACACAGTAAAGTTCATGGTTTTCGTGCACGTATGAGCACTAAAAACGGACGTAAGGTGTTAGCTGCTCGTCGTCGTAAAGGTAGAAAAGTATTATCTGCATAGGCCACTGAAAAATCTCAGTGGTCTTTTTTCAGTTTTAATAAAGAACTGGCTCCTTTTTTGACCTAATAGTACGGGTGGATTGAACTGACTAGAAGGTGTGTAAAATGAAAAAGAAATTTAGAATTAAAAAAAATGAAGAATTCCAGCAAGTTTTTCATAAAGGTGAATCATTTGCTAATAGACAATTCGTTGTTTATATTCTGACTAAAGATCAGCAAGATGATTTTCGTATCGGTTTATCAGTAAGCAAAAAAATTGGAAATGCTGTTACGAGAAATCAAATTAAAAGATATATTCGCCAGGCTTTTTTAGAAATGCATGATGATTTATTTGGAAGCAATGATTATGTCATAATCGCTAGAAAGCCTGCTGCAGATATGAATTTCCATGAAGTAAAGAGTAGCTTAATTCATGTGTTAAAACGAGGAAAAGCTTTTAAAAATGTTCCGAAAAAAACAAAGGAATAATTTTTTCCTTTAACTATGGTATATGAATGAATATTGAAATACAGAATGGATTAATAATTTATAGTTAATCCATTCTAGATTTATTTATAATACATATTTCTTTGGACAAGCTTTTCTATTAAAATAAAAAAGATAGGCTTAATGGAAACGATAGTGACCGTTAACGATATAGAAACAAGCAATAAGGAGGAAAAAACGTTTGAAAAAGCGAATATTGCTTATAGTTGGTCTTGTTTTTGTTATGGCATTATTATCTGGCTGTACAGAAATTAACCAACCGATTAATGCTAAGAGTGAAGGTTTCTGGAACGAATTTATCGTATATCCGCTATCGATGTTAATCACTACTGTATCTCATGCATTGGGAAATAGCTTTGGAGCGGGAATTATCGTTGTTACGATTTTAATTCGTTTATTGATTTTACCGTTAATGATTAAACAAACTAGAAGTACAAAAGCTATGCAAGCAATTCAACCAGAAATGCAAAAGCTTAAAGAAAAATACGCATCAAAAGATGCAGCGACTCAACAAAAATTGCAACAAGAAACAATGGCTTTATTCCAAAAGCATGGAGTAAATCCATTAGCTGGATGTTTTCCACTGATTATACAAATGCCAATTTTAATTGGTTTCTATCACGCAATTATGCGTACAGAAGAAATTAAACAATATAGTTTTCTATGGTTTGATTTAGGAGATAAAGATCCGTATTTTATCTTACCAATTATTGCTGGTATAACAACTTTTATTCAACAAAAAATGATGATGGCTGGTCAACAAAACAATCCACAAATGGCAATGATGCTTTGGTTAATGCCAATCATGATCGTTGTATTTGCTATCAATTTTCCAGCAGCACTTTCATTATACTGGGTAGTTGGTAATATCTTTATGATTGTACAAACGTACTTCATAAAAGGTCCAGATTTGAAGAAAACACAAACTGGAAAAGCGGGAGGAGCGAAGAAGTGAGAGAAATAACTGCTACAGGACAAAATGTCGAAGAAGCAGTGGAATCAGCTTTAGCTCAGTTAAAAACAACAAGAGACCGCGTTGAAATTGAAATACTAGATGAAGGAAAAAAGGGATTATTTGGACTTATTGGCTCTCGTAAAGCGATTGTAAAAGTAACTCAACAACCTGATCCAGTAGAAGAAGCACATAAATTTCTGAAAGAAGTCTGTGAAAATATGGGCTTGAAAGTAGCAATTGATGTGGTAAAGGATGGAAAGTATATTACCTTTAAGCTTTCTGGAGAAAAAATTGCGCTTCTAATTGGAAAAAGGGGACAGACGTTAAATTCTCTTCAATACTTAACGCAATTAGTTGCAAATCGTCAGTCAAAACAATATTTAACAATTATGTTGGATGCTGAAGATTATAGGAAAAGACGAAATGAAACGCTTGTTCAGCTTGCGGAAAAAATGGCTCAAAAAGTTCTTAAAACTAGAAAAGAAGTTGCTTTGGAACCTATGCCTTCATATGAGCGAAAAGTAATTCATACTGCATTAATGAAGTATAAACAAATTGAAACATATTCTAGAGGAACAGATCCATATCGTCATTTAGTTATTACAAATAAAAAATAAGAGAAAAACCTTTTTAGTGAAAACTAAAAAGGTTTTTTTAAATTTCTAAAAATAATAGGGTCAATCAATATTAATAATCGCTGCTTGTGAATAATAGAAGGGTGAGTTCGGGGTTTGTTATTCACATGTGGATAAGTTACAATAATCGATGGAAACTAATAAAAAACAGCTTTGTGGATAACTGGGTTTAGAATGTAGTTTGACTTTTTTTCGAAAAAAGTCTGTGTTATTGTATTTATTTAGGACTTTATATTTTGTAAATGTCTATAATTGCTTAAATATAGATAACCTATTTAAGAGGTGAGGTGACAATATGGAATTTGATACAATTGCAGCAATTTCAACTCCAATGGGAGAAGGAGCAATTGCTATTGTTCGATTAAGTGGTGATGATTCATTAGCTATTATCGATCGAATATATAAAGGGGCACGTGGAAAAAAGCTTTCTGAAGTGCCTACGCATACTATTCATTATGGCCATTTATTTGATCCGAAAACAGAAAAAGTTGTGGAAGAAGTAATGGTTTCAGTAATGAAAGGACCGAAGACTTTTACAAGAGAAGACGTTGTTGAAATAAATTGTCATGGTGGACTCGTATCAGTCAAAAAGGTGCTTAATCTTGTCCTAACAAATGGTGCGAGATTGGCTGAACCGGGTGAATTTACAAAGAGAGCATTTTTAAATGGTCGGATTGATTTGTCACAAGCTGAAGCTGTAATGGATTTAATCCGCGCAAAAACAGATCGTGCCATGAATGTCGCATTAAACCAAATGGAAGGTCGCTTATCCAATTTAATTAGTAGGCTCCGACAGGAGATTTTAGAAACTCTCGCTCACGTTGAAGTAAATATAGATTATCCAGAATATGATGATGTAGAAGAAATGACTCATCATATGCTTATTGAAAAAGCATCTTATGTAAAAGATCAACTGAAAAAACTTTTGCAAACAGCGGAACAAGGAAAAATACTACGAGAAGGTTTATCTACAGTTATTGTTGGTCGACCAAATGTAGGAAAATCATCTTTGTTAAATAGTTTTGTTCAAGAAAATAAAGCAATTGTTACGGATATTCCAGGAACAACACGTGATGTTATTGAAGAATATGTTAACGTTAGAGGCGTACCATTACGATTATTAGATACGGCAGGAATTCGAGAGACAGAAGATATCGTTGAACGAATTGGTGTAGAGAAATCAAGAGCTGTTTTGAAAGAGGCTGATTTAATTCTACTTGTTTTAAATTATTCTGAGCAGTTAACAAAAGAAGATGAAAAGCTATTTGAAGCGATAAAGGGTATGGATTTTATTGTAATAGTTAATAAAACTGATTTACCTCAGAAAATTGATATTGATCGAGTAAAAGATTTGGCAGGTAATGCTTCTGTGATGACTACATCACTATTAGAAGATAAAGGTGTAAATGAACTAGAAGAAGCTATATCAGATCTATTTTTCGAAGGGGAACTAGAGGCTAGTGATTTAACATATGTATCTAATACTAGGCATGTAGCATTAATTTCTCAGGCGTTAAATACTATTGAAGATGCAATAGAAGCGATTGAAAATGGAGTACCAATTGACTTAGTTCAAATTGATCTAACAAGAGCCTGGGAACTACTAGGAGAAATTATTGGTGATAGTGTTAGTGAAAGTTTAATTGATCAGCTATTTTCTCAATTCTGTTTAGGAAAATAGAAAAGTTCTTTCTAATAGAAAATATGAGATTGCTGTACGGATATAAAAGTAAATTCTCAGTGATAAAAAATCACTATTATGCAAAGGAGAAAGAGAAATGTCATATGAAGCAGGTAATTATGATGTTATAGTTATCGGAGCAGGTCATGCGGGCTGTGAAGCGGGATTAGCAGCAGCAAGACTTGGAGCGAAAACATTAATGCTTACAATAAACTTGGATATGGTAGCTTTTATGCCGTGTAATCCATCTGTCGGTGGACCAGCTAAGGGAATCGTTGTACGAGAAATCGATGCTTTAGGTGGAGAAATGGGGAAAAATATAGATAAAACCCATATTCAAATGCGCATGCTTAATACGGGAAAAGGTCCGGCTGTACGTGCTTTGCGTGCTCAAGCAGATAAATTACTTTATCAACAAGAAATGAAGCTAACCATTGAAAAAGAAGAAAATCTATCGCTTATGCAAGGGATGGTTGAACGATTAATCATTGAAGATGGCAAATGTAAAGGTGTTATTACTCAAACTGGTGCCATTTATCATGCGAAATGCGTTGTTATTACAACAGGAACTTTCTTACGAGGAGAAATTATACTAGGAGAACTGAAATATTCTAGTGGTCCGAACAATCAACAACCTTCTATTAAGCTTTCCGAGCATTTAGAGGAATTAGGTTTTGATTTAGTGCGTTTTAAAACAGGTACACCTCCACGTGTAAATAGTGATACGATTGATTACAGTAAAACGGAAATTCAACCAGGTGATGATGTTCCACGCGCATTTTCTTATGAAACAACTTCATTTATTATGGATCAATTGCCTTGTTGGTTAACATATACTAGTGCTGAAACACATCAAATCATAGATGATAATTTACATCGTTCACCTATGTATTCAGGTATGATTAAAGGTACAGGACCGCGATATTGTCCTTCTATTGAAGATAAAGTCGTTCGTTTCAATGATAAACCTCGCCATCAAATCTTCCTTGAACCAGAAGGTAGAAATACAAAAGAAGTATATGTACAAGGATTGTCTACAAGTCTTCCAGAAGATGTTCAAAAACGTATGTTAGCATCGATTCCAGGTCTTGAGAACGTTCAACTAATGCGTTCAGGATACGCGATTGAATATGATGCAATTGTACCAACACAATTATGGCCAACATTAGAAACGAAAAAAATCGAATCTTTATATACAGCTGGACAAATCAATGGTACTTCAGGATATGAGGAAGCAGCTGGTCAAGGTTTAATGGCTGGTATTAATGCTGCTTTAAAAGCACTTGGTAAAGAAGAATTAATATTAGGGCGTGCTGATGCTTATATTGGTGTTCTAATCGATGATTTAGTAACCAAAGGAACCAATGAACCATACAGATTATTAACATCAAGAGCAGAATATCGTTTGCTTTTAAGACATGATAACGCTGATCTTCGTTTAACTGATATTGGAGCAAAAATTGGGTTAATTAAAGAAGAACGCTATCATGCCTTTGAAGAGAAGAAAAAGATGATTTATGAAGAAAAAGCTCGATTAAAAGAAGTGATGTTGAAGCCTACTAAAGAATTACAAGAGTTGATTGTCTCAGTTGGTGGTAGTGAGTTGAAAGATGGTATTAGAGCGGCTGATCTATTAAAACGTCCTGAAATGAATTATAGCCATATTGAACAATTAGTTCCGAGCGAATTACCTTTAACAGATGAAATAAAAGAACAGGTAGAAATTCAAATCAAGTATGAAGGATACATTGAGAAATCCTTACAACAGGTTGAAAAACTCAAAAAAATGGAAAATAAAAAAATTCCAGAGGATATAGATTATGATGCTATCAATAGTTTAGCTTCTGAAGCACGTCAAAAATTAAAACAAGTACGTCCGTTAACAGTAGCTCAAGCTTCTCGAATTTCAGGAGTAAATCCTGCGGATGTTTCTATTTTACTTGTATATCTAGAACAAGGAAAAATTGCTCGAATTACAAATTAAGCGTATAGGTGTGGAAAAGAATGAACGAACAAGTATTTAAGGATATGTTAGCGGAGAAGGGTATTATTCTTTCTCCGTGGCAATTAGAACAATTTCAACTATATTTCACTACTTTAGTTGAGTGGAATGAAAAAATGAACTTAACAGCCATAACTGAAAAAGAAGAGGTTTATTTAAAACATTTTTTTGACTCGATTTCTGCTGCATTTTATTTTGATTTTACAAAAGTAGACAAAATTTGTGATGTTGGAGCTGGAGCAGGTTTTCCGAGTATTCCATTGAAGATTTGTTTCCCACATCTCTCAGTTTCTATTGTTGATTCTTTAAATAAGAGAATTTCATTTTTACATCACTTAGCTGATGTATTAAAATTAGAGCATGTATCATTTTATCATGACCGTGCGGAAACATTTGGACAAAATCCAAAGCATAGAGAGCAGTATGATCTTGTAACGGCAAGAGCGGTGGCAAGGCTATCTGTATTAACAGAATTATGTCTTCCATTAGCTAAGGTAGATGGTTATTTTGTAGCCATGAAAGCTTCGAGTGCAGAGGATGAATTAAAGGTTGCTACAAAAGCTATAACAACACTAGGTGGAAAGTTAGAAAAAGTAGAAAGTATGAATTTACCTATAGAAAATAGTGAAAGAAATATTATTACGATAAAAAAAGTAAAAGCAACTCCAAAAAAATATCCACGTAAACCAGGTACACCTGGTAAATTACCAATTGAATAGAAATAGCTATACATTCATTTATTTTAGATTTAGTTTTGAAAACATGTGCTCGAAGTATACATATTTGAGTAGTAGAGAAATTTGTTAGTTTGTTAAAAAATTCATTTATAAGCTAGGGTTATTATTGATTCTAGCTTATGGATGTAGGAATGAATTAGAAATAGATTAGGAAAAGTAATAAATCTCTTAGTCTATTAAAATATGCTTTTTTAAGTTTCACGTGAAACTTAAAAAGTAATAATGAGTTTTTTGTTTGTTTTTGTCGTTAGAAAATAGAAGGAACTTGTCATTTCAATAAAGAATATGTATGAAGGGAGTTTCTTAAAGGTGGTGTTGGGGATATGAAGCATCCTTTTTCGCGATTTTTTGGTGTTAGTGAAAAAGAAGAAACAATTGTAGAAGAAGAGCAAGTGGAAGAGGTTAGTTCTAGTAATAATCAAGAAATAAAGCAAATTCCTATTTCAGATATTGTTCCAAACCGTTATCAACCAAGAACAATTTTTAACGAAGATAAAATTACTGAATTAGCCCAAACGATCCATACACATGGTATTATACAGCCTATCGTAGTAAGAGAATATGAAATAGGGAAGTTTGAATTAATTGCCGGAGAGCGACGTTTCAGAGCAATGCAGAAGCTTGGTTGGGAGTTTGCACCAGTTATTATTAAAAATTTCAATGATACTGAAACTGCGTCCGTTGCACTTATTGAAAACTTACAACGTGAAGAACTTTCTCCAATTGAGGAGGCAATTGCTTATAGTAAATTGTTGGAGCTCCATCAACTTACTCAAGAAGCGTTAGCACAACGATTAGGTATTGGACAATCAACAGTGGCTAACAAACTTCGATTACTTAAGCTTCCTAATGAAGTGAGAAATGCGTTATTAAGTAAGACAATAACAGAACGTCATGCTCGTTCATTAATACCATTAAAAGAAGAAGCAAAGCAAATTGCACTTCTTAATGAAATTATTGAAAAAAATCTTAATGTAAAGCAAACAGAAGAAAGAGTACAAAAATTATTATCAACTGCTGAAAAAAAACCTAAGCCAAAAAGAAAAGCTTTTAGTAAGGATATGAGAATTGCGGTTAATACAATACGTCAGTCTCTTACAATGGTTGTAGATAATGGTATTCAATTAGATTCTGAAGAAGAAGAGCATGAAGAGTACTATCAGTTTACGATAAAAATTCCAAAAACAAAGAAATAATTCAAAACTATCATTAAGTGTTTTTTCATTTGAAAAAGCTCGCTTTCCTCTGTATTTTTTTCATTGCTACTTTTTTAGAAAACGTGCAAGTAGTATTTAAAGAGTAAATAAAGGTAAACTACCAGTTTAGCCAATCATGAAAGGTTAATGAATAGTAGATTGATAAAAGGAGCTTAGTGTGGCAGAAAATAGCCAAAGCTCCTTTATTTTAATTGTAAAAGAGAAATATTTTTGCAGAAATAAGCCTTTTCCTCATAAAAATACAGAATTAATGAAGAATTTCCATTTAACTGATAGAAAAGTTATTGAATTTAAAAATATAAAGTTCAATTTTTATGTTAAAATGAGTTACATGTGAGATGTTTGTTTCTCTTAATTTAATAGTTTTACACTTTAATATACTTATTTGTATTTTATGAAGGAGTAAAGGTAGGTGACATCGTGGGAAAGGTAATATCCATCGCTAACCAAAAGGGTGGAGTAGGTAAAACTACTACTTCTGTAAATCTTGCTGCTTGTTTAGCGTATATAGGTAAAAAGGTATTAATGGTAGATATTGATCCACAAGGCAATGCGACAAGTGGTGTTGGTATTGATAAAGCTGATGTTGATCAATGTATTTATGATGTACTTGTTGATGATTTAGAAGCGGCTGATGTAATAAAACATGCTAAAGTAGAAAATCTACATGTCATTCCTGCTACCATTCAGTTGGCTGGTGCAGAGATTGAATTGGTACCTACTATATCTCGAGAAGTAAGATTAAAGCGGGCATTGGAGAAAGTAAAAGCTAATTATGATTATATTATTATCGACTGTCCTCCTTCTTTGGGATTGCTAACAATTAACTCACTAACAGCTTCAGATGCCGTGATTATTCCAGTTCAATGTGAGTACTATGCACTTGAAGGTTTAAGTCAATTATTAAATACAGTTCGTCTTGTGCAAAAGCACTTAAATGAAGACTTGAAAATTGAAGGTGTACTACTTACGATGCTGGATGCGAGAACAAATCTTGGTATTCAAGTAATTGAAGAAGTAAAAAAATACTTTCAAGACAAGGTATATCAAACGATTATTCCGAGAAATATTCGCCTGAGTGAAGCACCAAGTCATGGTGAACCAATTATTATTTATGATCCAAAGTCAAGGGGAGCGGAAGTATATTTAGACTTGGCAAAGGAAGTGATGTCAAATGGCTAAAGGATTAGGAAAAGGAATTAATGCATTATTTACTAGTATGGAGACTAGTAGAGAAGATGTAGTGCAAGAAGTGGCTATAAAAGAATTAAGACCCAACCCTTATCAGCCTCGAAAGATATTTACAGAAGAAGGAATTGAAGATTTAAAGCAATCTATTCTTTCACATGGCATTCTTCAACCGATTATAGTAAAGAAAAGTATTAAAGGGTATGAAATTGTTGTAGGTGAGCGTCGTTTTCGTGCAGCTAAAGCAGCTGGATTAAAAACTGTTCCTGTCGTTGTTAAAGACTTTAATAACCAACAAATGATGGAATTGGCTATTATCGAGAACTTACAACGTGAAGATTTAACACCGATAGAAGAAGCAGTAGCTTATCAAACTCTTTTAGATAAATTAGATGTTACACAAGAAGAACTTGCAAAGAGACTTGGGAAAAGTAGACCGCATATTACCAATCATATACGTTTGCTAGCACTTCCAGAGAATATCCAAGAGTTAATAACTCAAGGGAAAATATCAATGGGACACGGTAGAGCGCTATTAGGATTGAAAAAGAAAAATGTTCTCGAAGCAGTAGTTGAAAAAATTGTGAAAGATGGACTTAATGTTCGTCAATTAGAACAGCTTATACAACAAATAAATGAAAATGTTCCACGTGAAACGAAGAAAAAACCAATAAAAAAAGATATTTTTATTGAAGAACAAGAAGGTTTGTTAAGAGAGCGTTTTGGAACAACTGTTACTATTACTCAAAAGAAGAAAAAAGGAAAAATTGAAATTGAATTTTTCTCACCTGAAGATTTAAATCGAATATTAGAGCTATTAGATAGATAAAAAGGAGTTCCGAGGGTTTACCTCGGGTACTCTTTTTTTTTGCATCTAGCTTATTATATGAAAGTTAGAGAGCAAATTCATATATTATGACACTAACTTATCTGAAAATTCTTGAATTATGTGGTAAAATGGAGCATCTTCCTTTTTTATAAGTAGAATCTGTTTAATAATATAGATGATTTATAAATATAGTGAATAAATGCAATAGCAAGGATTGAGTGTTGAAAATACTCGGGAAAAAAAGGATTATGTCTAAAAAATCGACCTTGTTTAACAGGGCTTAGGAAATCGATTGAATATTTAGGAGATGCAATCATGGTATTACTAGGAACTATAGTTAATGGAATTTGTATCATTATGGGCACATTAATTGGAAGGGGTTTCCGTAACATACAGGAGAAGGTTAGACAAACTGTTATGTATGCTATTGGTTTAGCCGTAGTATTAATTGGCTTACAAATGGGCCTAAAGAGTGAACAATTTTTAATTGTCATCTTAAGCCTTGTAATAGGTGCTGTTTTAGGAGAATGGATTGATTTAGATGATAAGCTAAACAAATTAGGTCAATGGTTAGAAAATAAGCTTCAAGCTGAAAAAGAAAGCTATATTGCAGAAGGGTTTGTGACGGCCACTTTAATTTTTGTTATTGGGGCAATGGCCATTTTAGGAGCACTTGATAGCGGAATTCGTGGGGATCATAATATTCTTTATACGAAGGCTATTATTGATGGGTTTACAGCAATAGTACTAGCAAGTACACTCGGAATTGGAGTGATTTTCTCAGCGGTACCAGTGGTTTTATATCAGGGAACAATTGCTTTATTTGCCACACAAATAGACAAGGTGGTTCCTAGTCAATTAATGGATTTTTTTATTACTGAAATGACGGCAACTGGAGGGATAATGATTGTTGCTATTGGTTTAAATATTATGGGGATTACAAAGATTAGAGTGGCTAATCTATTACCAGCTATTATCATTGTAGCTCTGTTGACAACGATTTTTCATTATGTTCATATTCAAATATAAAATTTCGTATCTTTTAGAGAACAGAAGGAAGCGTTTATATATAAGGGTGTTTACCCGAACCAGTGACTGCAGATTAAAGTGAATTTTGCTTCCAGATGCTAGGCAGGCTTTTCACGGAGAAAGCGGTGAGCCTCCTCGGTGCATGGAAAGCCTGTGGAATCTCACCAATCTCGCTTTTCTTGGTTTTATTTATCGACCTTATGTTAAAACATCAATCTTTAAAACAGCTTAAAAAAGTTTAAGTCATCCTTTTTATTGACTAGCTTTTTCTGAATGTAACGGCCATTTTATTTGAGAAGAATAATGTTGAGTGGTAACACGCTGTCCGGCAAAATAAATACCATCAGCTATCGTTCTTGCCATATTTAAAACAAGAGATAATCTGGTATTTTGTAAGACAAAAAACTCCATAAACCCACTGACATTTACAATCCCATTTATATGTATGTTACCAACTTCAGGCAAGTCTTTATTTACGCCAGCTCCTGGTTTGACAGGTCCATTACAAACTTGAATACTACCAACATTTTTCATTCTACCTAAACAAGCATCGACAGCAATAATAAATGCATTTGGATGATTTGATTTTATTTCAAGGAGCTTCTCTTTTAAATTGACTGCATGAATAGGATCTTCTAGGGTACCGTATATATGGAAAGGAAGCTTTGTTTTTTCAGAAAGGAAGGTTCCAACTAATGGTCCAAGTGAATCTCCTGTTGAGCGATCTGTACCAATACATACAATAACAATAGGATTTTGATTATTAGTAGGAAGGTATGTTAATAGATTATTGGAAATTTGCTCTTTTGCGTTCGTTTCTTCAATTAAAATACGATTAGATTGACTACTGGTTTCAAAAAGCCTACGTTTAACGCTCATAATACTTCCACTCCTTTAATTCTGGTAGTAACAGTATACGGACATAAAGTAAAATGTATACGTACTTCGAAAAAAATGGCAAAGGTTTTTATGTCAAATTTCTAGTTTTTTCGCATATATATCTGTTAAAATATTGAGAATGTCAATACCTAAGCGTCATAGTAAAGAAAATGATATAAGTAGTAATCATAGGAGAAGGTGAAAAAAGTTGGATTTCTCAAGTAAAGTTGTCGATAGATTTATTAGTAAATTTACGGATGAAGAGCTATGGTTAAACATAATGGATGTTTCCATTAAGATTATGCTGATTTTAATTATTGCTGGAATCGTTGTTAAAATAGGGAAGAAAATTATTACGAATATATTTGTATTAAGAGATAAAAGCCCTTTACGAACTTCGGAACGAAGAGAAATAACAATGGCTAGGCTGTTAAAAAGTGTATTGTCCTATTGTATATACTTTATTGCGCTAATGACGATCTTAGATTCATTAGGTATTCCTGTTAAAGGACTAATCGCTGGGGCTGGGGTTCTGGGTCTAGCAGTCGGTTTTGGAGCGCAAAGTCTTGTGAAGGATATTATTACAGGATTTTTTATTATTTTTGAAGATCAATTTGCTGTTGGGGATTATGTGCGAATTGGAACAGTAGAAGGTACCGTTGAAGAGATTGGCCTTCGTACTTCAAAAATTAAAGGAATATCAGGCGAGCTGAATGTTATTCCAAATGGGAACATTTTAGAAGTTACTAATTTTTCCATTCATAATAGTGTAGCGATAGTTGATATAGGCATTGCTTATGAAGGTGATGTTGACCAGGCAGAACGAGTAATCAATCACTTACTTGAAAGTATGCCAGACAGATATGAAGATTTAGTAAAGGCCCCAGAATTATTAGGAGTTCAAAGCTTTGGTCCATCAGAAGTTGTACTTCGTATTACGGCGGAAACTCTTCCAATGCGACATTTTTATATTGCTAGACAGCTTCGTAGGGAATTAAAAGAAACATTAGATGCTAATGGTATTGAAATTCCATTTCCACGTATGGTCATGTATAATCGACAAGAGAAGGATCATAACGGCCAAACTGCTAAGCAATTGTAGGGGGAATTTGAATGGAAGACAAACAATATAATTTAAATGATATTGTTGAAATGAAAAAACCTCATCCATGTGGAGCAAATAAATGGAAAATCATTCGTTTAGGTATGGATATTCGTATAAAATGTGAAGGCTGCGGACATAGTGTGTTAATTCCACGTAAGGATTTTACGCGTAAGTTGAAGAAAATTTTGGTGAAGCATGAGGAGTAAATCATGCTTCTTTTTTTTACCGAACGGTATAATGTAGTCGTGAATTTTTATTCATATGTAGTACGTGGAAGGAAATAGCGAGCGTTTTGCACTTATTACAACCTTATTTCTTTATGGGAGCCTGATTATTAGAATAGTCTTTTTCAGTGTAGCTTGTTTTTTCTTATGAAGAATGGTTAGTGGTCTTTCTCAGTATCTATACTTGTCTTTTTTTGTGGTAATCTCTATAATTGGTAGAGATTTATGGTGGATTTTTTGTATTTAATTTTTATGAAAAACACCTTTAGAGCAATGATATTGTTTTTTATAAGAAGTATGAATTATCAAGATAGATATTAATGAAATATTTGCTACGGCTTTTGAAGAATTTTTGAGGATTTTTCGTTTGTAGTAGCTCAATTTATAGAGGAGTGAATGTATTTATGGCTTTAACAGCTGGAATCGTAGGTTTACCAAACGTAGGAAAATCGACATTATTTAATGCAATTACACAAGCGGGTGCGGAATCTGCCAACTATCCATTCTGTACAATTGACCCGAACGTGGGTATTGTAGAAGTTCCTGATGCACGTTTACAAAAATTAACTGAGCTTGTTCAACCAAAGAAAACTGTTCCAACTACATTTGAATTTACAGATATCGCTGGAATTGTTAAAGGAGCAAGTAAGGGTGAAGGCTTAGGAAATAAATTCTTATCACATATTCGTCAAGTGGACGCAATTTGCCAAGTAGTACGTTGTTTTGAGGACGAAAATATCACACATGTTGCTGGTAAAGTAGATCCGATTGAAGATATTGAAGTTATTAACTTAGAGCTTATTTTAGCTGACTTAGAATCTGTTGATAAAAGAATCGCACGTGTAGCTAAAATGGCTAAACAAAAAGATAAAGAAGCAATGTTTGAGCATGATATTTTAGTTCGTTTAAAAGAAGCTTTTGAAAATGAACAGCCAGCTCGTACAGTGGAATTTACTGAAGAAGAGATGCGTGTAGTCAAAATGATGCACTTATTAACGATAAAACCTGTTTTATACGTAGCTAACGTTAGTGAAGATGATGTGGCTGATCCTTCAGGAAATCCTCATGTTCAAAAAGTACGTGAATTTGCAGAAAAAGATAATGCTGAAGTAATTGTTGTATGTGCGAAAATCGAATCTGAAATTGCTGAACTTGAAGGTGAAGAAAAAGAAATGTTCTTATCTGAGCTCGGAATCGCAGAATCTGGTTTAGACCAATTAATTCGTGCAGCATACCACTTATTAGGTTTAGCGACGTATTTTACTGCAGGTGTACAGGAAGTACGTGCTTGGACATTTATCCAAGGAATGAAGGCTCCTCAATGTGCTGGAATTATTCACTCTGATTTTGAAAGAGGATTTATCCGTGCTGAAACAGTATCGTATGAAGACTTACTTGCAGGTGGAAATATGGCAGCAGCTCGTGAAGCTGGGAAAGTTCGTTTGGAAGGTAAGGACTATATTGTTAAAGATGGAGATGTTATTCACTTCCGTTTTAATGTGTAAAGATAGGTAACACCTTGATATTGAAATACCAGAGAAAGCCTAACTCTAATATGCGAGTTAGGCTTTGTTGTTTAACTGGACGGCTTTTTTTCTTGGAAAGAAGTTTGCTTGTTTCTTGATGATTGATAGGTTACACAAAGTAGGTACATGGTGTTATCAAAACAAATAATGCAGCGCATTGCATTAGTTAAAAACATATGATATAATTCATATTCGTGAGTAATTAATTTAAATTGCTCCTTGCCCATATATGGGCCGTTAGTCCAAAAGGAGGTGACAGTGATGAGAAAATACGAAATTATGTACATCATCCGTCCAAATATCGAAGATGAAGCTAAAAAAGCTTTAGTTGAACGTTTCAACACAGTTCTAACTGATAATGGTGCGGAAATTACAGAAACAAAAGATTGGGGTAAGCGTCGTCTAGCTTACGAAATCAATGACTTCCGTGATGGTTTCTACACTCTTGTAAAAGTACAAGCAGAAGCAGCGGCAGTTCAAGAATTTGATCGTCTTGCTAAAATTAGCGAAGACATCATTCGTCATATGGTAACTAAAGAAGAAGCATAATATAGATTTTAATATCGATTCAAAATATCAACGAAATATTTTGAATGGTAGGAGTTGATTCTGATGATGAACCGTGTTGTCCTAGTAGGACGCTTAACAAAAGATCCAGATTTGCGCTACACACCTAATGGAGTACCTGTGGCAACCTTCACTCTTGCAGTGAATCGAAATTTTTCGAATCAGCAAGGCGATCGTGAAGCAGATTTTATTAACTGTGTAGTTTGGCGTAAACCGGCAGAAAACGTAGCAAACTTCCTAAAAAAAGGTAGTCTTGCTGGTGTTGATGGCCGTATTCAAACACGCAACTATGAAGGACAAGATGGTAAGCGAGTGTATGTAACTGAAATAGTGGCTGAAAGTGTTCAATTCCTTGAACCTAGAAGCGCTAACGGTGGCAGAAACGAAGGCGGTTCGTTCGGTGCTGCACCAGGTCCAAGAGATGATTATTCTTCTTATGGTCAAGGTCAAAATCGAAATCAGAATCAAAACCAACGTAGTGGCAACTACACTCGTGTAGATGATGATCCATTTGCAAATGGTGGTCAAACGATTGACATTTCTGATGATGATCTGCCATTTTAAAAATATAAATAATTAAGGAGGGAAAAACCAATGGCAATGGGTGGACGCAGAGGTGGCCGTGCTAAACGTCGTAAAGTTTGTTACTTTACTTCAAACGGTATCACTCACATCGATTATAAAGATGTAGATTTACTTAAAAAATTCATTTCTGAGCGTGGTAAAATTTTACCTCGTCGTGTAACTGGTACAAGTGCTAAATATCAACGTAAATTAACAGTTGCTATCAAACGCGCACGTACTATGGCATTACTACCATACGTATCTGGTGAATAATAACGAATCAAAACACATGAAGGACTGCCTTCATGTGTTTTTTTTTACGATAAAATATAAGCACAAGTAGCCTTGAAACTTTCTAAGTGGTATATACATAACAAGTCATACAACAATGTTTTAAGCATTTGGCGCGTAAGTATGATTAAATAAAAAAAGCAGTTTTCTAAAAAGATTGTTGTTCCAATACGTTCAGTAATAAAACCAGTGGATAAAGAACTCTATTGATTGGAGCGTGCGGTACGAGACTTCTATGGGAGTGGCCTTGCCGAAAGTGAGTAACCTGGAGCAAAATTTGGCCTATATGTAAATTTACTGTTCATAGGCGATAAAGTTTGCAGAAACAGTCAATATAAAAGAAATAACGTTATTATTTGAGGTGAAAGAGTGAAGCAACATTTTACAATAGGGGAGTTTGCTAAATTACATGATATTTCAGAATCAACATTGCGATATTATGATCAAAAGGGAATTTTTCAACCCAAAAAGGTAGATCCTCATACGCAATATCGATATTATACGATTGATCAATTTCCAATGATGGATACAATTAAATTTCTTAGGCATCTAGATATCTCCTTAAACGAAATTAAAGATTATGTGGAACATCGAACACCAGATATTGCATTAGCTTTACTGGAGAAGCAAATGCAAAAATTGCTTGAAAGACAAAAAGAAATTGATCTTATGATGCTTATGACTCAAAGGAAAATCGATTTAATAAAAGATGGTACTAATCGTGAACCAGGGATCGTAACATATAAAAAGTTACCTAAACGGTTAATCTATGGTAGAGAAATTCAAAGCTATATATCGGATGATGTTTTCTTTATGTATCTAAATGATTTAGAAAAAAAACTTCATAAAATAGCTCCTATATTCGTTTTGAATAAGATTGGGATGTTTGTTTCAAAAGAAGGACTATTGAAGGGAGATTATCTAGATTATAGCGGCCTGTTCATTCCTCTTGATGGCATCGATTTCGTACCTGAGAGTAGTTCTTATATCAATGAAGGATATTGCATGTACATATCATATTGGTGATTATGAAAAGAATAGCCATACATATGACAGGTTTTTAGCAAACATTTCTCGTGATGGATATGAAATTATTGGTGACGCCATTGAGATTGGCATTATTGATTATTCAATTACGTTACAAGAAGAAGAATTAGTAATAGAATATCAAATACCTGTTAGAAAAATTAGGTAGTTGTGAGCCTTAAAAGACGACTTCTTCTATCATGATTCGTGATTACGAAAAAATTCTATGTTAACCTCTTGACCTTAAAGTAGCTTTAAGGTTTACACTAAGTAGCGTTACATTAGGAGGTTATACAATGACAGAATCAACTATAGAACTTCGAGAAACCCCTGTTAAAAAATTGTTTATATCTTATTTAATACCTTCTGTTCTAGGTATGTTACTCATGTCAGTAAATATATTAGTGGATGGAATCTTTGTAAGTCACGGTGTTGGAGAAGAAGCATTAGCAGGTGTAAATATTGCTGTTCCGATTTTTTCAGTATTTTTATCGATTTCTTTATGGATAGGAATGGGAGGCGCCACTCTTTATTCTATATCATTAGGAGAAAATCAATTTCAAAAAGCAAGAGCTATCTTTACACAGTCTTTTGTATTAGCGATAGTTATCGTTCAAGTTTTAGCGGTTTTAAGTTTATGGAAAGAAACTGAATTAGCGTATTTCTTTGGAGCGAATGATCATATTCTTCCTTACGTATTAGATTATTTACATGTAATCTTACTGTACGGAGTTGTATTTGTTTTAGAGAATATTTTCAGTATATTTGTTCGAAATGATGGAAATCCAAGATTAGCTATGATTGGTTTAATTATTACATCAATCTTGAATATTATTTTTAACTATATCTTTATTTTCCAAATGGGGATGGGAGTAAAAGGTGCGGCATATGCTACAGTTCTATCAGCAGCCATTGGTTTCATCGTATTACTGACACACTTTTTCCGTAAAAAAAGCGTATTGAAATTTGTAAAATTAAAATTTGAAAAAAACATCATTCATCAAATTTTAAATATTGGTTTTCCTAGTTTTGTGGTAGAAAGCTCTGCAGCGATTTTAACGATGGGTTATAATATTTCATTTATGCATTTTATTGGTGAAATAGGAGTTACATCATTTGCGGTAGTGAATTATATTCATGTCATGTTTATCTTATTGTTTTTAGGCGTAGGGGCAGCATTACAGCCGATTGCAAGCTTTCATCATGGAGCGCGCTTATTTGAGAGACTAAGAAAGTTCTTACGACTAGCTGTAAAGACTAGCTTGATAATAGGACTTCTTACATTTTTATTTGGCTTGTTTTTCGGACATATATTTGTTTCTATGTTTGGAGTAGAGTCAAAAGAAGTTTATCGATTTACAGTACAAGGAATAGGGATATTTTTTATTAGTTATTTATTTTTAGGCTACAATTTAGTGTATATAGAATACTTCCAAGCAACGCGAAAAATTCGTCTAGCTGTTATTCTGGTGTTAGCTCGAAGTATCATTTTACTTCTTCCATTGCTTTGGATTTTACCTAGTTTATTTGGAGCAGTTGGAATATGGTTAGCTTTACCGATATCAGAAGGAATTACGTCCTTATGTTTATATATATGGAATCGAAAGAAGAATCCAGTTCCTCAACGGGAAACAAAAGAAGTACTCTTATAAAAATGTAATAGTTTCATGTGAAACAAAGACGATAGCAATTTAAAGCTGCTATCGTCTTTTTTACTGAAATTTATTAACTGCTTTTCTAAAAAGTTGTAGTTTTTACATAAGTTTGGTGAACAAAATGAGCAAAAAATTGATTGAGTGTAAGGCGTGGGATCTAACAGGCAATCGGCATCGAAGCTGTTCTTCCCATCTTCGGAAAGCTGGCATCTTAGAGCGGAATTCAACTTAGCCTATATTCGCTCACTTGTTTATAGTCAACAAAATGTGAAAACAATAAATTCAATAGTCACCATTATGGGATTTAAATATTTGTTATAAACGAGATGTGAATTGACTTATTATAAACCAAGTATTAAAATGTTTGTAATAAAACAAACAAAACAAAGAGGTGTTTGTATTGTCTAATTCGGAGCTGTTTTGGAATGCTACCCATGATGAGCTGAAAAAAGGGTATATTGAAAAAGAAAAAGAATATATCTGTTTATTGTGTAATCAAAAAGTTGAAAAAGGTTTGATATATCCATTGAATGATCGTTTACTTGAAGCTTCGAAATATATGGAAATGCATATAGAACACGAGCATCATTCTGTTTTTGAATATTTAATTGGACTAGATAAAAAGCTAACGGGATTAACTGATCATCAAAATAATTTATTGAAGCTATTTTACCAAGGTAAGAGTGATCAAGAAGTACAAAAAGAATTAGGTATTGGTAGTGCCTCAACTATACGCAATCATCGATTTGTGCTAAAAGAGAAAGAAAGACAAGCAAAAATATTTCTACTCTTAATGGATCTTTTAAAGGAACGAGATGCACATGCACCTGCATTTGTGGAAATTCCTAAAAATGCAACTATGATTGATGATCGCTATCGAGTAACAGAAACAGAAAATGAAGAGGTTATTAAAAAGTACTTTAAAGATGGGCGTTTGACGAAATTTTCTATGAAGCAAAAGTATAAAATAATCGTACTACGTGAAATCATCAAACGATTTGAAGCAGATAAAATGTATAGTGAAAAAGAAGTGAATACCATTCTCCAAACCATTTTTGAGGACTTTGTAACGCTACGTAGATACTTAATTGAATATGGCTTTTTAGATCGTAAACCAGATGGAAGCCGATATTGGTTGAAAAAATAAAAGAAAAAGGATAATAGCGGGTTGTAACTACTACGTGACAGCTCGCTATTATCCTTTATTTTAATTCATAGTACTTTTTAGATAGATGTATCAATAAGGTTAAAAATCTATCTATAGGGTAATTGCAAAAGGATATACTAAATATAGTGACTTTTTTGGGCTCTGTTGATTACGGTTGGAAATCTGAAAGATGAAATGAAAAGACAAGATTAATAAGTGAAAAATGAGCGATGATGCGTGTCTTTGTCTAAAAAATGGAAAGGATAGGGTCTATTCTCCAATAAACGCAGACTTAAAGAATCCTTTTTCACTGTCATTACATGTGAATAAAAATGAATAGTATAGCGTAACTAAGCTTCGTAAAAATGAAAAAAGTTTAATATTTATGCGTAATGACTTAAAATGTATAAATGAAACCTAATTGATAGGTTCACGTAATACATATGAAATGAGGAAATGGAAATTTCCTGATATGTAAAGAGGGGAGTTTTACAGTTTTGAATAAAGGCAAACTATTGACAGAGAGTGGAGTTTTATTAGCTCTATATGCTGTTATGCTTTTTTTAGTCGTTTACATACCGGTTTTAGGTATAATTCTAATGTTTTTATTACCGATACCGTTCGTTTTAATTGCGACAAAGCAAAATCTTGGTTGGTCTTTTGGCAGTTTTTTTGTTGCCATTTTATTAACCGTATTAATCGGTTCGTTTGCTGCAATACCTATAACAATGATTTTTGGATTAATTGGTATAACAATGGGTTATTATTTACAAAAAGGTAAAAGTAATCTTCAAATGTTTATTGTTTCGGTATTAGTATTTATAGTATGTACACTGCTTATATTTATTGGATCGATTGTCTTAATGGATGTGAATCTCTTTGAGACATCGAAACAAATTATAGAACAATCCATTAAACAGTCTTCAGAGATGTTAACAACTTTAGGACAAAATAAAGAACAAATTGAGAAATTAACAGAGCAAGTAATGGTTACTATTCAAACGATGGGGACCTTGTTACCAAGCTATCTTGTTTTATCCTCGGTTATTATGGTAGGGATTGTTTTTGTGGCTTGTAAACCGATTATCAATCGATTTAGTAACAAAAAACTATCTATTGCACCTATTCGAGATATACAACTACCAAAGAGTCTTTTATGGTATTATTTAATTATTATGATTGCCTCGTTATTCATTCAAGTAGAACGAGGAGACTATTTATATTCAGTATTGCTAAATCTAGGTTTTACTTTACAATTTTTTATTTTCTTACAAGGGATATCGTTTGTCTTTTTCTTTTCCAATGCCAAAAAGTGGCCGAAGCCTATTCCTGTTATCGTTATTATTTTTGCGATGATAACAGCACTATCTCCATTTATTCGTATTTTGGGTATAATGGATTTAGGGTTCCCATTTAGAGAAAATATTCAAAAAAAATCTTAAGTTTTTTTATTGGTATGTAGAGTTGGAGAAACTAGGAGCTTTTAGGAGCTGAAACAATGTTGTCGAACATTAATAATAAGTCTATTCGCTATCCGATGTATGGATTGATAGCAGTAGTAACCGTATTGCTTATTTCTCTTATGTTTTACAAATGGTGGATTGCTCTAATAGGTATTCCACTTGTTTGCATGTTATTTTATCAGATATTGAGTATTGAGCTTAACAACAGAAGAGAAACAGAAAAATATATTTCTACACTATCCTACCGCTTGAAAAAAGTTGGTGAAGAAGCACTATTGGAAATGCCCATAGGGATCATGCTCATTAATGATGACTATTGTATAGAATGGACGAATCCATTTATGGCTTCTTGTTTTCATGAAGATACGCTTGTAGGTCGATCATTATACGATGTAGCAGAAATTCTTATTCCGCTTCTTAAACAGGAAGTGGAAACAGAAGCTGTTACCCTTAATGATCGTAAATTTAAAGTGGTTCATAAAAAAGCGGAAAAATTGCTTTATTTTTTCGATGTAACAGAACAAGTTGAAATTGAAAAAATGTACGAAGATGAAAGAACAGTCATCAGTATTATTTTCTTGGATAATTATGATGAATTAACACAAGCGATGGACGATCAAAGAAGAAGTAGCTTAAATAGTTTAGTCACATCCCTTTTAGACAAGTGGGCTAGGGATAATGGGGTATTTTTAAAAAGAACTTCATCTGACAGGTTTATTGGTATTTTCAATGAAAGTATTCTACAAAAGTTAGAGAAGACAAAATTTACTATTCTAGATGAAATTAGAGAAACAACTGCTAAGCAGCATGTTCCATTAACTTTAAGTATAGGTGTAGGCTGTGGAGCATCATCATTGCCGGAATTAGGAACAATTGCCCAATCTAGTTTAGATTTAGCGTTAGGTCGTGGTGGTGATCAGGTAGCCATCAAACTACCAAATGGAAAAGCAAAATTTTTTGGTGGTAAAACAAACCCTATGGAAAAAAGAACAAGAGTCCGTGCACGCGTTATTTCCCATGCTTTAAAGGATATTATTCTTGATAGTGATAAGGTTATCGTCATGGGACATAAATACCCTGATATGGATGCCATAGGAGCGGCTATCGGTATATCAAAAGTGGCAAATATGAATAATCGAGATTCTTACGTCGTAGTGAATTTTCAAGAGTTAGATACTGGAGTTAGACGCATGATGTCTGAAATTCAGGGAAAACCGGAATTGTATTCTAGATTCATCACACCAGAAGATGCGTATGAACTTATTACAGATGATACATTATTAGTTATAGTAGATACCCATAAACCTTCTATGGTTATTGATGATAAATTATTACGAAGTATTGATAAGGTGGTCGTAATTGATCATCACCGCAGGGGAGAAGAGTTTATTAATCGCTCTTTACTTGTATATATGGAACCATATGCTTCCTCCACAGCGGAACTTGTTACAGAATTGTTAGAGTATCAAGAGAAGAATAGTAAGATTGATATGTTAGAGGCCACGGCATTATTGGCAGGTATAATTGTTGATACAAAAAGTTTTACGATGAGAACAGGCTCTAGAACGTTTGATGCTGCATCCTACTTACGAGCACATGGTGCAGATACAGTCCTCGTTCAAAGGTTTTTAAAGGAAGATCTAGAAACGTATATAAGACGTGCAAAGCTTATAGAGACTTTTTCTTTTTATAGAAATGGTATTGTCATTGCTAAAGGAGCACCAGATCAAATAAATGATCAAATTTTAATTGCGCAAGCAGCAGATACTCTTCTAACAATGGAAGGTGTTGGAGCAGCTTTTGTTGTTTCAAAACGAGATGAAAATGTTATTGGCATTAGTGCTCGTTCATTGGGAGATATAAATGTACAAATTATTATGGAAGCTCTAAATGGAGGAGGACATTTAACGAATGCCGCTACTCAAATTGAAAATAGCACTGTAGATGAAGCTGTAGATAAGCTACAACTTGCAATAGATGATTATCTAGGAGGGCATAAAGAATGAAAGTAATTTTTCTTAAAGATGTAAAAGGTAAAGGCAAAAAAGGTGAAGTGAAAAATGTATCTGATGGATACGCACAAAACTTCCTATTAAAAAATCAAGTTGCCATTGAAGCAACTCCAGCAAATATGAAAAAATTAGAAGCACAAAAAAATAAACAAAATCAATTAGCGGCTGAAGAATTACAATTAGCTAAAGAGTTAAAAGCAAAGCTTGAAAAGGTAACAGTTGAAATTGAAGCAAAAGCTGGAGAAGGCGGCCGCTTATTCGGTTCTATTACAACAAAACAAATTTCAGAGGCTCTAAATGCAGCTGAAAAAATTAAAATCGATAAACGTAAAATGGAGCTTCCAGATGGTATTAGATCATTAGGATATACAAAAGTACCTGTTAAGCTACATCACGAAGTAATGGCTACATTGAATGTACATGTAAAAGAAGCAAAATAAAAATAATATGTATGTAGGACGACTCCTGTTCATGATATAGTGATATAAGGAGTCGTCTTATATATTTAAAGGAAAAAATGATAAATGAGGGATGATAATGATATAATAATTCCTTATCCATGTTTCTCATTTAAAAAGGACTGCTGCGGTTTTTTTGTAAGAAAAGAAAGTTAATCATTTTGAATATAGAGTAAGGTCTAGCTCTAGAGTGTTTCTTTTGTCTGACCTCATACCTGTTAAGATCGGTAAGTCGATCCTTTGTGGTGAAATAATAGTAAGGTATAGAACATGATAGTGAATAATATTTTTTAGAACTAGATCAAAAAAGGGCCGGTGACGGTTTTTCTTAATAAGATAGGAGGTTGTAAATGGTGAGTGAAGCTTTTCAAAATCAGATACCACCGCAAAATATTGAAGCAGAACAAGCTGTATTAGGAGCAATATTTTTACAGCCTTCTTCTTTAATAGTTGCATCAGAGTTATTAATTCCAGAAGACTTCTATCGAATAGCACATCAAAAAATCTTTGAAGTTATGCTTAAACTGAATAATAGTGGAAGTGTCGTGGATTTAATTACCGTTACAGAGGAACTCGCTGCAACGAAAAGTTTAGAAGATGTTGGTGGGGTAGCATATCTAAGTGAATTGGCAGATTCAACACCTACAGCAGCGAATATAGAATACTATGCGAAGATAGTGGATGAAAAATCTTTATTGCGTAGAACGATTCGTGTGGCTACTCAAATTGTACAAGATGGTTACAGTAGAGAAGATGAAGTTGAAGCATACATTAGTGAAGCTGAGAAAAGCATTATGGAAGTTGCTCAGCAGAAAAATGCAGGTGCTTTTCAAAATATTAAAGATGTACTAGTTAGCGCATATGATAATATCGAGGTTCTTGCTAATAGAAAGGGAGATATAACGGGTATTCCTACAGGATTTGCAGAATTAGATCGAATGACAGCAGGATTTCAACGAAATGATTTAATTATCGTAGGAGCCAGACCTTCTGTTGGTAAAACCGCGTTTGCTCTTAATATTGCACAAAATGTTGCCACTAAGACTGAAGAAAACGTAGCGATATTTAGTTTGGAGATGGGAGCAGAACAGTTAGTTATGCGTATGATTTGTGCGGAAGGTAATATTAATGCGCAAAACTTAAGAACGGGTGCGTTAACAGATGAAGATTGGCGGAAACTCACCATGGCAATGGGAAGTTTATCAAATGCGGGAATTTTTATCGATGATACACCTGGTGTACGTATAGGAGATATTCGTTCAAAATGTCGTCGATTAAAACAAGAGCATGGCCTTGGAATGATTCTAATTGATTATTTGCAATTAATTCGAGGGGACGGTAATTCTGGAGAAAATCGTCAACAGGAAGTATCAGAGATTTCTCGTTCATTGAAAGCATTAGCTCGTGAATTGAAAGTACCTGTTATTGCCTTATCACAGCTCTCCCGTGGTGTTGAACAACGACAAGATAAAAGACCTATGATGTCTGATATCCGTGAATCTGGTAGTATTGAGCAGGATGCAGACATTGTAGCCTTTCTATATCGTGATGATTACTATGATAAAGAATCAGAGAACAAAAATATTATCGAAATCATCATTGCCAAACAACGTAACGGCCCAGTAGGAACGGTATCTCTCGCATTTGTTAAGGAATATAATAAATTCGTAAATTTAGAAACACGTTATGACGACTCAAATGTTCCACCTGGAGCATAAAAAAGGAAGCGATAAAATTTCGCTTCCTTTTTTTAATTATTGTTCATTACTAGAAGGCGCTTGCGCTTTTACAGTCCAATCTGACATCTGTCATGCTAGGGTTATAAGTCACTCTTAAGATGCTGGTTTATTTAAAAATACTTGACCTGGAACGTTGTTTGCTTGATCTTCAATTTCTAATAATTGACTAACAGTAACAAATTGATAGCCTTTTTGACTTAATTCTGTTAACACGCTATCTAGGGCTTGAGCAGTTGCGCTATGAATATCATGCATAAGAATGATACTTCCATTGCGTGTTTTTTCTCTTACAATTTTTTTAATCATCTCTTTATTATGATGTTTCCAATCCAGTGTATCCACAGACCAATTTACGATAGGACCGTTTAATACTTGTTTAACTTGGTCGTTGAATGCACCATATGGTGGTCGAATAGTAGCAGGAGCAACACCAGTAATTTTGGCAACAGCACTTGACGTATGATATATTTGATTTCGCAATTCCTGTTGACTTAAGCTTGTTAACTTTGGATGACTCCATGAATGATTTCCAATTTCATGTCCTTCATCAAAAGTACGCTTAACAATTTCAGGATAATACTCTACGCGGTTACCTAATACAAAGAACGTTGCTTTCGCCTTATGTTTTTTAAGAATATCTAAAATATAAGGTGTTAATTGATGATGAGGTCCATCATCAAATGTAATGGCAACATATTTTCCATCTGGTGATAAAGAGGATTTTTTCTCTTCTTTATTAGTCGTTGTATTAGATAGGATTTCTGTTTCATTTGAAAATACTTGTTCTAATGAGTGCATATATGAATCTTTTACGATACCATTTAAATCGTTTATAGCTACTTCTACTTTATATGGACCAATGGATTTAGGACCGATTTGTTTTTCTTTAAAATAAAAATCAAGAGAGTGGTTAGAGAAACTAAAGGATTCATAGTTGGCCACTTTAGGTGCAGTACCATCTATTACTCGATCATAGTTTGTTAATTTCATAGTTTTAGCGTCTTGAAGAATCTTATTCTGAGAAATATCAGCAATTTGCTGTAAGGACGAGTAATCTAGAAGTAATTCTTCTAAGGAAATTTGTTTCCCACTATTTAATTGGAAATTAAGCGTGTAATTTCTTTCGGTGCTTTCTTTTCCCGCTAATTTTACATTATTATTAAAAACAATGGATATGATATTATCAGATAGGTGGGTGATATCATAGTCTAATAAAAGCTCTGAATAGTCATTTCCTTTTGGCTGAATCTTTTGTGCATCATTTAGAAACTGTTTCTTATGCTCCTTTATAAATTCTCTAATTGTTAAATTAATTTGTTTTTGCTTTGTTCTTGGAAAATGAATGGCATATTTATATTTGTCGTACTCACCAATTTCTGTTTCGATTTCCATATTAGGATATTTGGATTCTTTAACAAAAGTTTGAATATGAGAATTTTCCTTTTTGCCTATCCCTTTTTCTTCCGATGTCCCTACACATGCAGTCGTAAATAACATTACAATAAGTGCAAGAATGACTGTTTTCCAATGCATTGTTGCAATCCCCCAGACGGTATTAATATATATAAATTAATGTTTATACATAAAATAGAAAGTAATAACTGATTTTTAGCTGTTGTTTATAGAATAGTTCGATTGTATTCGACATTTTCATTATACATGAAAAAGATGTATATTGATGTATTAAATTAGAAATTTATTACAATTGCACTATTACGAACAAATGAGTGTTTATTTAATATTAATGTTCGGTTTTGGTTGACTTTTTGGTAGTCAAACTGATAAAATAAGTATGTTTGATAGTATTTGTACAAATGTGAACCTTTGGAGGTGCAAGGATATGTCTTCAGTAGTAGTTGTGGGAACACAATGGGGAGATGAAGGTAAGGGCAAAATTACAGATTTTTTGTCAGAACATGCAGAAGCAATTGCTCGATATCAAGGTGGTAATAATGCTGGTCATACAATTAAATTTAATGGTGTAACGTATAAATTGCATCTAATTCCATCAGGAATTTTTTATAGTGATAAAATTTGTGTTATTGGAAATGGAATGGTAGTTGATCCAAAGGCACTTATTCAAGAGTTAGAATATTTGCACAAACAAGGGATTACGACTGATAATCTTCGTATAAGCAACCGTGCACACATTATTCTACCTTATCATATCAAGCTTGATGAGGTTGAAGAAGATCGTAAAGGTGATAATAAAATTGGTACTACGAAAAAAGGTATCGGCCCTGCATACATGGATAAAGCAGCTCGCATGGGTATCCGTATGGCGGATCTTTTAGATCGTGAAGTATTTGAAGAAAAATTAGCACATAACTTAAAAGAAAAAAATCGCCTACTTGAAAAGTTTTATGAAACAGAAGGCTTTACTTTAGAAGAAATTTTAGATGAGTATTATGAATATGGTCAACAAATTGAAAAATATGTTTGTGATACTTCTGTTGTATTAAATGATGCACTAGATGAAGGACGTCGTGTTCTTTTTGAAGGTGCACAAGGTGTAATGCTTGATATCGATCAAGGTACGTATCCATTCGTTACTTCTTCAAATCCTGTAGCAGGTGGGGTAACGATCGGATCTGGTGTAGGTCCATCTAAAATTGACCATGTAGTAGGTGTATGTAAGGCATATACTTCTCGTGTTGGTGATGGCCCGTTCCCTACAGAATTACATGATGAAATCGGTCATCAAATTCGTGAAGTAGGTCGTGAATACGGTACAACAACAGGGCGTCCACGCCGTGTAGGTTGGTTTGACTCTGTCGTTGTTCGCCACGCTCGTCGTGTAAGTGGTATTACAGATTTATCACTAAATTCAATCGATGTATTGACAGGTATTGAAACAGTGAAAATTTGTGTAGCATACCGTTATGGTGATCAAGTGATTGAAGAATATCCAGCAAACTTACGTATTCTTGCGAAATGTGAGCCAATTTATGAAGAATTACCAGGTTGGACAGAAGACATTACAGGAGTTAAATCATTAGGAGAACTTCCTGCTAATGCTCGTCATTATGTTGAACGAGTTTCACAATTAACTGGTATTCCATTATCTACATTCTCTGTTGGTCCAGACCGTACACAAACAAACGTAGTTAACAATCCTTGGAGAAGATAATAAATTATGAAACAATCTTTCCTTTCTTAGAGAGGGAAGATTGTTTTATTTTATAGAAGGCTGTTTTTATATAAGTTCAGTGAATAAAATTAGCATCCAAAAGCGGAATTCAGCTCAGCCTATTCACTACTTGTTCATAGGCAGCAAACTATACAAAAAGGTTTATAGAAACATCATTTCATTAGCTAGTAGCCATATTAGCTAATTTTTTTATGTTGTAGGGCTCAACTATACGCTAAGTAAAAGTAAAACTCTAAAAGAAACAATTTTGTTACCTATAAATAGCTTATAGTATAAAAGTAGGAATATAAAAAATCACCGTTTCACGTGAAACTATGCAGAAGCTTTATCCGTACGTATAGTTATCGAATGGAGGGATAAATTGGAACGAATCAGTAGAGTATTGGAATATCGTTTATGGAAAGGTCACGATCAATATATTCCGTTATATTTTTATGAAAATATAGAATTAGAACAAATATTAGCTCGAAGAGAATGCGAGTTCTTTGTGAAAAATGGGGTGACTTATAAGCAACTATCATCTGCCATTGAGCAAGATTTATATGTTATTTATGTTGAGATATTTGAAGAGAATGCACCAGAAATATTACAAGAAGAAAAAAATAAGGGCATTTCTTTAGAAATTCGTGAATTAAATGCGATGAAGAATCATCCAATAGTTCAAATAGTAAGTAAGGAAAATCATTTAGATATATTGAGTATGATTGGATCATCCTTTTTATATGTAAATCATCAAGAATGGCAAAGGGATAGTGCAGAGTTAGATGAAGATCGTTTAACTTATGTCTTATACGGTACGCCTACTGGATATGAGTGGGAGGGTGAATGGAAGTGAAGAAGACAACAAAAATGATGGCTGGAGTAATGGCCACATTAATGACAGTTACCACAACGGCTTGTGAAAATGAAAGTCGCCCTGATAAACCAAAAGATACATCGTGTGATGATTGGGAATGGGATAAAGAAACGGGAACTTATTATTGTGATGATAGTAGTTCAAGTGTGTATAGAAGTTACTATCATGGAGGAAGGGTTTATAAATCCAAAACGTCATTGAAAGCCGATGATACGTACAAAACTTACAAAAGTAGTTATAAATCTGGAATTGGCAGTGGAACTAAGGGAGGTTTTGGAGGTTAAAGATGAATAGTCATGCTCTAAAACGAAAAGAAGTCTATGAAAATGTTCAAGATTTTTGGCATGATCTCTATGATACAGAATATGCATTATTGGATGTGAAAATTGAGAGTAAAAAGAAAATAGCTAATATTCGAACAGCTACGGATCGTATTGGTCATATTTTTTTCAAAATGGCGTTCTTATTACGTCAGTTGGATGATCAAACTCTTCTTCAGCTTGGTTTTCCTAGACAAACGCTATCATTCATTCGATTCAAGCAAATTCCATTTGAAACCGTCATTGCTAGAATAGATTTAGTAGTCTTAAATAATGAAATAAAATTATTAGAATTAAATAGTGATACACCAACTTTTATTAAAGAAACCTTTCATGTTAATCAATTTATTTGTAATGAACTATTTTGTGATAATCCTAATCATTTATTAGAAAAGCAATTATCGTATAGTATTCATCAGGCAATTCTTTCTTCATTACAAAGTATTGGAGCACCTGAAAATGGAAAGGTTGTATTTACTTCACATGGCGATCATGAAGAAGACTATTATACGACTCTTTATCTTATGGAGATTTGTCAAATAGAAGCCGAATACGTACCTTTGCATCACCTGAAGATTGTTCCTGAAAATATTAGCAAGGACGGAAAAGTTGTATTGGAAAAAGGTGTTTATACAGCTAATAATGAAAAAATTGCTGTTTTATACAGACAAACGTATCCAATTGAACATTTAGTAGACGATAAAGATCCTGATACAGATGAACAAGTAGGAGAAATGTTACTTAAATTAGTAGAAGAGAAGCAAGTGGCTATTCTTAATCCTCCTTCTAGTTTTTTATTACAATCCAAAGCTATTATGGCAATTATTTGGGGTCTTCATGAACAGAACCATGAGTACTATTCAAAGGAAGAGCATGAATGGATTCAAGCATATTTTTTACCAACCTATTTAGATGCAGAACCATTTCTGGAAAAAGAGGAAGCGTTTGTAAGAAAACCTTCCTTTGGTCGAGAAGGAGATACGATTGAGATATATAGCGGTGATGGAACAAAGCAATTAGAGGACCAAAATAAAACTTATAATCAATCATTATCAGTGTATCAAAAGTATATTGATCTTCCGGAGTGCAGTGTGAAAACAGTAGAGGGTGAAAAATTATTTCGTTATATGTACGGTTGCTTCTTGTTAAATGGAAAATCTGCTGCAATAGGTGTTCGAGTGGGCGGTCAAATTACCAATAATGCTTCATATTTTTTACCTGTCGGAATTGAAAAAGGAGGAAAATCATAAATGTCACAGTTTATTTCAGTAGATGCCATGTTGAATTTTTTAGCACATGCTGGTGTTGGTTTTATATTAATTATTTTAGGGTTGATAGCTTTTGCTTTAACAACCAAGTTTTCCGAGCTTCAACTTATTAAGGAAGGAAATTTAGCAGTTGCTCTGAAATTATGGGGGAAGGCTATAGGGTTAGCTATTATTATATATACAGTTTGGTCCGATAGTATAAGTTTACTGGATGCTTTTATTTGGGGTTTGATTGGAATTGCTGTTCAAGTGTTTTCTTACTTAATTATTGAATTAATTCTTAGACCTATTATTAAGCTAGAACAGAAAGTGGAAGAGGGTAATCTTGCTGTCGGTTTTAGTCTGTTTTCTCTAGCCATTGTTGTTGGAATTGTCGTTGGAGCTAGTTTAACGTATTAATTATTTTAATAAAATGATTATCAGAATGAGGGCACTTTTTTATCAAATATTTTTTATGAAGTCTCTCTAAATGTACAAAAGCTCCTTTTAAATGAGAGACTTGATAAAAAATTGCTAGATAGTTATATAGTTGATCAAAGGGAAATGAGAAGGATTGTTACACGATAAATTTTCAGAATAAACTTTTTTAGAAAAACATATTGCAATTAAAATAGAAGCTATGCTATTATTAAAAACGTCGCTGATGACAGTAATTGTTTTGAGCCATTAGCTCAGTTGGTAGAGCATCTGACTTTTAATCAGAGGGTCGAAGGTTCGAATCCTTCATGGCTCACCATTTTGTGTGGCCCGTTGGTCAAGCGGTTAAGACACCGCCCTTTCACGGCGGTAACACGGGTTCGAATCCCGTACGGGTCATCGGCAACGTAAAAGCTAGCAAATAACTGGCAAGGACGGTTAGACTGTTAGCTTTTACTTTATATAGATTAGTAGTTTTTGGTCCCGTGGTGTAGCGGTTAACATGCCTGCCTGTCACGCAGGAGATCGCGGGTTCGATTCCCGTCGGGACCGTCTCAAATAAAAACGCCTATTTTAGGCGTTTTTATTTTTGTCTGAGATGCAGAGAGTAATGAAGATGAATTTTTATTACAAAATCATTATTTTTGTAATAAAGAAGAAGTGTGGTTTCGACAAAAATTAATAAATATATGGGGAAAAAGAGCTTTTTTTTATGAAATTTGATACACAAGCATGTATTATGTAACTATTTATACATTTATATTACATTATAGAGACTCCTCCTTTTTTAAATCTGAATTATGTTAAAGTTTAGTAGGTGTAATGGTGGACTAGTAAGTAGGCCATAAGTGATACACTTAAGAACTTTCAAGCAGACATAAGGAGGAAGTTTGGTGTCGTTGTTACAAAAATTCGATTTAGCAAATTACAAAAATCAAATGAAGAAGGCAATGCTCTTAACAATTGCATTCTCAACATTTTCAATACAACATACTGCATCAGCAGAAGAAAATAATGATATTACAACTATTTATCATGTTTATAAAGATGGAACTCTTCTAGGGAGCATTACTGAAAATGATAAGCAGAAATTATATCAACAATTATCTCAAAAAATAGATCAAACGAAAAAAACTTTTCCAAAATATCAATTAGAAATTGATCCTGATGTGACTTTTATCCCAGAACAAGTTTTCCATGTTCCTGAGGAACTACCTCAAATAGTTGATAATCTAGCAAATACAATCCAAGTAGAAACAAATGTTCAAGCTTTACAAATAGATGGAAAAGAAACCGTATATCTTCCAACAGAAGCTGAAATGAATCAACTTTTACGCAAGTTTACTTTGCAATTTGTAACGGAATTAGAGCTTACTCAATATGAAAAAGAGAAGACACAAAATACTAACGCATTAACAGCGGTAGGAACAAAAATTAAAAATATTGAACTTTTAAATGAAGTGAAAATAGTAAATTCAGCTGTTTTACCGGACAAAATTTTTACGGAATCAGAGGCTTTGAATTATTTAAATAAAGGTACGACTGAATTAAAATCATATACGGTTCAAAGTGGAGATGTACTTAGTTCAATAGCAAAAGCTTACCAAGTAAGTACTGAAGAGCTGTTAGTTATTAATCCGTCTTTGAATGAAGATACAGTACTAAAAACTGGACAAAGAATACAAGTCAAAACTTCTAAACCAGCTCTTCAAATGAGAGTTGTTAAAGAAGTTTTTAAAGAACAGGATATTCCTTTTGAAAAGAGAGTTGTAGAGTCTAATTCTTTAGAAAAGGGAAAAACTAAAATTCAACAAGCTGGTCAAAATGGTGTAAAACAACTTCATTATGAAGTGACACAAACAAACGGTAAACAAACATCTCAAAATATCTTTTCTAATGCAGTAACGAAAGAACCAACAGAGGAAATTAGTATAAGAGGTACAAAAGAAACTTCAATTGGTAGTGGACAGTTAACTTGGCCAACTGTTGGAGGTTATGTAACTAGTGAGGTAGGAACTCGTTGGGGGAAAATGCATAAAGGGATTGATATTGCAGGTCCAAGTAACCGTGCCATAAAAGCTGCTGATAATGGAGTAGTTGTTTCAGCTGGATATAATAATGGAGGTTATGGAAATAAAGTTGTCATTGATCATGGTAATGGTATGAGAACTATATATGCTCATTTAAATTCTATTAGTGTGAAGGCAGGTCAAATCGTATCTGCAGGCTCCCAAATTGGTATTATGGGTTCTACAGGTAATTCGACAGGTGTTCATTTACACTTTGAATTATATGTAAATGGTCAGTTAACGAATCCGATGAGTTATTTTAACTAAGTGGATTAAATAAAGTCTTTTACCATAAAACACATTCATTTTATGCATATGAGAGGGTATCCAAAAGTTATCGTTTTTTGGATACCCTCTTACCTTTTATTTAAGGCTTTGTTTGGCTTCTTTATAGTTTCTCATTTCAATATTGTATTAATAAAAGTGGCGAAGCTCTTATAAGAAAATCAATAGATGAAAAATAAATACAATATAAAGTGTTAAGAAGTTACAAAAGTAAATGACCATTGTATTTGGTAGCCTATCTTTTTAGAAGAGTGGAAAATGCTAGATTTTTGTCTATATAAATCAGCCATATTATTAAATAGAGCTTATTTTAAAAAGATGAATTACACCCGTTTACATGATAAAGTATTATATAGGATAGAGTTTAATCATTCTTAGTTTACGTTCATATAGAAGAAATACAAAAGAGCAAAGGAGATTTTCAAATGGAAAAAAAGATCCTTGTAATAGACGATGAAAAACCAATTGCAGATATAATCGAATTCAATCTTAAAAAGGAAGGTTTCGAAGTACACTGTGCGTATGACGGAAATGAAGCTTTACTTAAAGTAGAAGAAATTCATCCAGATTTAATTCTACTAGATATCATGCTTCCAGGAAGAGATGGAATGGAAGTTTGTCGAGAAGTGCGTAAAAAATATGACACACCTATCATTATGCTGACAGCGAAAGATTCAGAAATCGACAAGGTTCTTGGTCTAGAGCTAGGGGCAGATGATTATGTAACAAAACCATTTAGTACCCGCGAGCTGTTGGCAAGGGTAAAAGCAAATTTAAGAAGACAGCAAACAATCGTGAATCAAAGTGTTGAAGAAGAGGAGCCAAAAGAAATATCAATTGGTTCTCTTACGATACATCCTGATGCTTATGTTGTTTCGAAGCGTGAGGAAACAATTGAGCTTACCCACAGAGAATTTGAACTGCTGCATTATCTAGCAAAACATATTGGACAGGTAATGACTAGAGAGCATTTACTACAAACGGTATGGGGTTACGATTACTATGGTGATGTACGTACAGTGGATGTAACAGTTCGCCGTTTACGAGAAAAGATTGAGGACAATCCAAGTCATCCTGGCTGGATCGTAACGAGAAGAGGAGTAGGTTACTACTTGCGTAATCCTGAACAGGAGTAAAAACAAATGAAAAAAGTAGGATTTTTTCGTTCTATTCACTTAAAGTTTGTACTGATTTATGTACTACTTATACTTGTTGCGATGCAAATAATTGGTGTGTACTTTGTCGATCGTCTAGAAGATCGATTGATTACCAATTTTAAAAACTCGTTAAAGGAAAAAGTAAATTTATTAGCATATAACGTGGAAGAAGAAATGGTCAAAGAGCGTGTTGAAGGGGAGTCATCAAAACTAGAAGATGATATTAAGTCCATCTTGTATGATTTTACTTCTGGTGATATTTCAGAAGTACGTGTAATTGATAGTCGTAGTCGAATTCTAGGAACGTCAGATTCTGAAAATCAAGGAGTCGTTGGAAAAAGAACAAAGGATCGTTTGATTTCACAAACTATTGTATTAGGGCAAGAAAATGGACGAGTAGTATTTGATCCTGAAACGAAAAAGCGTGTTTGGATCCTTTCTACACCTATCGAATCCAACGATGAAGTAATTGGAGCTATATACTTAGAAGCCAAAATTGAGAATGTCTTTGTACAGTTGCGAGAAATTAATAATATTTTTGCAACTGGGACAGCTATTGCACTTGGTGTAACAGCTGTGTTAGGAATTCTATTAGCTCAAACCGTTACTCGACCAATGTCAGATATGAGAAAGCAAGCTTTGGCGATGGCAAAAGGAAACTTCACTCGAAAAGTTAAAGTATATGGTGATGACGAAATTGGTCAGTTAGCCATTACCTTTAATAGTTTGACGAAAAAAATACAAGATGCGCAGTCTACAACAGAAGGCGAGAGAAGAAAGCTAGCATCGGTATTAGCCTTTATGACAGATGGTGTTATTGCATCTGATCGTAAAGGACGAGTTATTTTAATTAATGAGCCAGCTGCTCAATTATTAGATGTTTCACGTGAAACAGTATTATCGACTTCTATTGTTTCTTTGTTAGGTTTAGAAAAAGAATATACATTTGAAGATTTATTAGCCCTCCAAGACTCTATTACATTAGACTTTAGCACGGAAGAAGAGCATTACGTATTACGAGCAAATTTTTCTGTTATTCAAAAAGAAACAGGCTTTGTAAATGGTCTTATAACCGTTCTACATGATATTACAGAGCAAGAAAAAATTGACGAAGAGCGTCGAGAATTTGTTGCAAATGTTTCACATGAATTAAGAACACCATTAACAACTATGAGAAGTTATTTGGAAGCTTTAGCCGATGGTGCGTGGAAGGATGAAAATTTGGCGCCTAATTTCCTAAGCGTTACTCAAAATGAAACAGAACGAATGATTCGATTAGTAAATGATTTACTACAGTTATCTAAGATGGATAGCAAAGATTATAAGCTGAAGAAAGACTGGGTAGATTTTAGCGAGTTCTTTAACCATATTATTGATCGTTTTGAGATGGGAAAAGAAGGTCATATTACCTTCAAGCGCATCATACCGAAGAAAACGATTTTTGTCGAAATAGATGAAGATAAGATTACACAAGTTTTATACAATACGATATCCAATGCAATTAAATATTCTCCAGAGGGTGGACAATTAACCTTCAAGTTACGAGAATTAGAAGGTTATATTGAAGTGAGTATACGAGATCAAGGTGTTGGGATACCTAAAGATAAGCTAGATAAGATTTTTGAACGTTTTTATCGCGTAGATAAAGCGCGTGCGAGAAATTTAGGTGGGACTGGATTAGGTCTAGCGATTGCCAAGGAGATGGTGATTGCACATGAAGGGAAAATATGGGCAAAAAGTCAAGAGGGAGTGGGAACAACGATTTTCTTCACTCTACCTTATGATATAGACCAAGAGGACGAGTGGTTATGAATAAAGAAATAATTAAATCGTTTATCCTTGCCGTTTTAGTTGCATTAAGTGCGTTTTTAACATGGAATATTTGGACATACTCACCTAATATATCGAAAATAGGTCAAAAAGAATATATACAAGAGGTTGCTATTTCGAATAAGCAAGAAATTGCTAGTATTATTAAACCTTTTCAATTTGTTTATCATAGTGGAAATCAATTATATGGTACGAAGGAAGAAGATACGATTAATCGAATCATGAAAGATATCTCTTCATGGACATTTTATGGTTTTAAAGATATATCTGGAAGTATTTCAACTCATGACTGGCAAGGCTTCTTACAAGAGCCTGGTATGAGTGAATTATTATTTTCAAGTAGTATTCCATTCTCATTATATAAACAAGTTATCAACATCGAAGATCGTGAAATACCTGATTTAGACTTTGATCGAATTTTTATTCAAACTTCTGATGAAGAAAAAGAAAACCAAGTATTTTTTGTTTCTGAATCGAAAAAAAGAGTGTATAAATTTAGTGTAGATATATCTCATTTAAATAAGTACACAACGCATTTGGAAGATTTAATGACGAAAATGAGTCTTTATACTGAAATTAAAGTACGGGATAGTAAGTTTATTTATTTACCAAGTGATGAAACAAAAATTAGTAAATACAAATATAAGCCTAAAACAATTCCACTTGAAAAATTTAAGGCTGCTTTGTTTTCTGATCCAAGTAGTGTAAAACAAGAGTATACAGCTAGAGGCGATGAGTATACAGATGGATCTAGCTTAATGACTGTAAATAACGATACGATGAAATTAAATTATATTAATCCACGAAGAAATAAGGATTATTCGATTACGCCTTCTGAGTTATTAAAGAAAAGCATTGATTTTATTAATGAGCATTCAGGTTGGGAAGATAATTATCGATTTGCAGAATTGGACGAAAAGGCACAAAAAACCACATTTCGTTTATTTGTCCATGGGTTACCAGTTTTTAATGACGCTGGAATGTCGGAAGTGGAACAAATTTGGTCGAAAGATGAGATATTGACATACAATCGTCCATTTTTTACTTTAGATACACCTTTAGCCTTTGAGAGTGAGAAAGTAACTTTACCTTCTGGCCAAAAGGCATTTGATATGATAAAAAATATGAAGGAATTTAAACCAGATTTATTAGAAAATATGTCGATTGGTTATAAAATGTTTAAAGACCCAGAAGAACCACAACTGTTGGCTTTAGAACCAGCTTGGTTTTATAAGTATAATGGAGAATGGAAACAATTAAATGTGCAGCAATCAGGAGGAATGATAAATGGATTGGAGTAAAACAAAAACAATCTTCATTGCAGTTTTCCTCGTGCTAAATATATTCCTTCTCTATCAATATGTTGAAAAGGTTAGTTCAAATAAGTTAGAGACTTTATCAGAATCTACCTTAGATGAATTATTAGCTGAAAATGAAATCAAAATTAATGAGCTGCCTAAGAAGGTAACGAAAGAGCAATATTTAAGCGGAAAAAGTAAAACGTTTAAAAGAGAAGACTTAAAAAAGCTTAAAGGTCAGAAAAAGGCTATTATTTTCAATGAGGTAAAAATCTACTCGAAGCTGGATAAGCCTTTTCCTTTAGGAGAAAAGCTTCATTCAGAAGCGCTAGATGCTCTAGTAAAAGAAAGTGTTCTTAACGGAGATCAGTATAAGTTCTGGAAGGTTGAAGAGGACTCAAATAGTATTGTGTATTATCAAACCTACGAGGATAAAGTTATTTTTGATAATACGAATGCTAAATTAACTTTGTATATCAATGGTAAAAGAGAAGTTGATTCATACGAGCAAACATATATCGAAAATATTGAGCCATTTAATGAAAAAGAAGAGGTTTTAACAGCTGAAAAAGCGATTGAAACGATCTATAAGAAAGGTTTTTTACCTGCTAAAAGTGAGATTTCAAAGGTTGAAATCGGCTATTATAATCTAGCATTGCTAACCGCTTCTCATGTATTGACGCCTACCTGGCATATTGTTTTGAACGGTGAAGAAGATTTATTTGTTAATGCAATTGATGGACAAATTATTCAGCTAGATGAAGAAGATGAGGAAATACCTAATACAGAAGATACAGATGAAACAAATGAGATATTAAATGGAGATCAACATAAATTGGAGTGAAGGTAGATGGCCATGCATTTTAGTGTACTTGCAAGCGGAAGTACGGGAAATGCGTTTTATGTAGAGACAGAAAAAGAACGTATTTTAGTAGATGCTGGATTGAGTGGAAAAGGGATGGAGGGGCTGTTTCAACAAATCGGAAGAAACCTTTCTGACTTAACAGCTGTGCTAGTGACTCATGAACATAGTGATCATATTAAAGGTTTAGGAGTTATTGCTCGAAAATATAAATTGCCTATATATGCTAATGAGAAAACATGGAGAGCAATGGAAAGTCATATTGGTGAAATTGCTACCGATCAGAAGTTTGTTTTTAATATGGAAACTGTTAAAACATTTGGTAATTTAGACGTAGAATCATTTGGAGTTTCACATGATGCTGCAGAGCCTATGTTTTATGTTTTTCATCACGAGGGAAAAAAGGTCGCTTTAATGACGGATACAGGCTATGTAAGCGATCGTATGAAAGGTGTCATTTCGAACGCAAATTGTTTTGTATTCGAAAGTAATCATGACGTAGGAATGCTTCGAATGGGAAGATATCCATGGAGTGTAAAGCGAAGAATACTTAGTGATGTTGGACATGTATCGAATGAAGATGCAGCGTTAGCAATGAGCGAAGTGATTGGTGATCAAACAAAACGTATTTATTTGGCACATTTAAGTCTTGACAACAATATGAAAGACTTAGCACGAATGTCTGTTACGCAAACTTTAGAAGGTCAAGGTCTCATAGTAGGAGAAGGCTTTTCTTTATATGATACAGATCCCAAAAAGGCAACTGAGTTAGTATTAGTCTAGTATGAAAAAAGAGTATCAAACATGGTAAACCATGTTTGATACTCTTTTTTATTTTGCAGATATAAATGGAATTAACAAGCTGGATACTAGTCAGTCTGACAGAAGAATTTCATCCTATATATAAGACTTATCTATTGTAATTTAGATAGTTAATCTCGAAAAAAATTGGCAATAATAATAGAGGACTATAGCAGTAGAAAAGTATGATGTGAAAGGTGCTGAGGAGAATGGATGATTATAATCAAGATTTTGATTATGCTCCAAAGAGAAAACATAAGAAATTTAATAAAACAGGTTATTTTTTATCAGGTTTAGCTGGTGTCATAGTAGGAGCATTATTGGTAGGATTTTTATTTCCCAATTTAGGAAATGATGATGGAAACACTTCATTTGTACAACCAAAAAATAAACAAACTATGTCTGTAGATATAACAACATCTGTAACAGCAGCCTATAAAAAAGCCGCTGATGCTGTTGTAGGGATTACAAATATTCAAGAAGCGACTATATTGAATCAAGGTGGAGCAGCCGGGACAGGATCGGGTGTTGTCTATAAAAAGGAAAATGGAAAAGCTTTTATTATTACAAATCATCACGTAATCGAAGGGGCAACTACTTTGGAAGTATCTTTAACGGATGGCACAAAAGTTCCAGCGAAGATACTAGGAAGTGATATTTGGACTGATTTGGCTGTCATTCAAATTGATGCAAAAGATGTGAAAACGGTAGCGGAATTTGGTGATTCAGATGCATTAAAACCAGGAGAGCCTGTAATAGCTATAGGAAATCCGCTAGGTTTACAATTCTCTGGATCAGTGACTCAAGGTATCATTTCAGGTTTAGAGAGAACAATCGAAATCGATATCAATGAAGATGGAGTTGTTGATTGGAATGCTGAAGTACTTCAAACAGATGCAGCCATTAATCCAGGAAATAGTGGAGGAGCGCTAGTTAATATGGATGGACAGCTTGTTGGTATTAACTCCATGAAGATTGCAGAGCAAGCTGTAGAAGGAATTGGGCTAGCCATTCCGGTTAATGCAGCCATTCCTATTGTTGAAGCTATTGAAAAATATGGTGAAGTAAAACGACCATATTTAGGAGTAAGTCTACTTCCTTTAACGGATGTTTCACAATACCACCGGAACCAGACGCTTCATCTCCCAGCTGATGTAAAAGAAGGAATTGCTATTACAAATGTAGAACCAAATTCTCCAGCTGCAAGAGGGGGGATTAAATTATACGATGTAATCGTAGAAATGGATGGAGAAAAAATAAACGACATGGCGAGTTTCCGGACACATTTATACGAAAAGAAAAAAATTGGAGATACATTAGAAATAAAGCTTTATCGTAATGGAAAAGCTCAGACAATTAAAGTCACGTTACAAGGAGAAACTTTATAAATTCTTGAATAGTGTGGAGAGTATATTTTGAAGAAGCGTGTTAAAAGTAAGTGTAAAACAACTTTTAACACGTTTTTTCTCTTCAATCTTTTATACGTTGTGGATCATTTATATTGAAATAAACGCGTGGAAATCTCTGAGACTCTTATGGAAAGAAAATTAGTTAACAAGAGCTTATAAAAGTGGACCACGGAACAGAAAGTAATGATAAATGAGTTGTAAGCAAATAAAGGCAAAAGGAAGAACGGGCTATAAAATAGTTATATGTTGATAACTTTTTCTGTTATGTTATTATGACAAGTGTAAAAGCGTGAGATAGTAATTATGAATAAAATGCTATCTTGTGGATAACTGAAAGCGTTTTACAAAAATTTTTTCTAATTTAAATGTGTAAAACATATAGAAAAACAATTGAAAATGGAGGAATATAAGATGATCTATTGCTGCAAAGAACACGTAGAACTTGCATTAGATGTAGTTGTTGATGAATATGAGGTAGCACCTGTATTAAGAGAACTTTCTGATGAAGAAAAGTTATCAACAGGCTGTGAATATTGTGATGAGATGGCAACATATATTGTGGGGAACTAATATTCGTATACAAAATGTGGACAAAGAATGTGGATATGTGGATAACTAATGTGGATATCTTGTTTGTAAAATGTGCGTAAAGTGAGGATAAGTTGTGAATATCTCTATTATTACCGTAGGGAAACTAAAAGAAAAATACTTAAAGCAAGGAATTGCAGAATATACAAAAAGGCTTTCTGCTTATGCGAAAATAGATATTATTGAGCTCGCTGATGAAAAAGCACCAGAAAATTTAAGCGAAACAGATATGCAAATCGTTAAGCAAAAAGAGGGAGAGCGCATTCTAGCAAAGATTTCTTCGGATACGCATGTCATTGCTCTTGCAATTGAAGGAAGTATGAAAACTTCTGAGCAGTTAGCTGATAATCTAGATAAGCTTGCTACATATGGAAAGAGTAAAATTGCTTTTGTAATCGGTGGATCATTAGGACTAAGTGATGAAGTTATGAAGAGAAGTAATGAAACCCTGAGCTTTTCAAAAATGACTTTTCCACATCAACTAATGAGATTAATATTAGTGGAGCAAATCTATCGAGCGTTTCGTATTAATCGTGGTGAACCGTATCATAAGTGATGGTAAACAAAAAATCAGAGTGTACCATTGAATTTGATAAATTAAATGAAATTAAAAATATGTTAAATAGGTAGAAATGTGACGTGAAAGAGGAAGGATGTAGTCTTCCTCTTTTTAGTGTTTATTGATTCTTCAAATAAGATAACTAAAAATACAATATTTAAAAATAATTACAACAAAAACAAATAATTTAAAATAAAAATTTTTAAATTATTTGTTTTTTTACATAATAAACTGTATAGAACTAAATACTTCTAAATTGTACAATAATTGGAGGAATTTATGGCTAAAATAGAAGAAGCATATAGTAAAGAATACAATGAAATAATTGATGTTGAAAAAGCTTATGAACTTTATTGGGATGGTCTAATAACAGATAAAAGAGCATTTGAATGCCCGAAATGTAGTTTGAAAATAACCGCAGCAAATATTGATAAAGTAAGAGTAGAGATGAAAAATACTCCCCATTTCAAGGCTTATGGTGAGCATGAATTGGGTTGTAGTTATCAACTTGAAGCACTAAATAAAAGAAATACAAAAAGTGAGATTACAAATAATGAACAATCATATATAGATAGTCAGATAGATGCTTTATTTTTAGAAAGACCTAAGACACATCAATATGTAAGAAATAACCACAATGTGAAGACGAAAGAAAATCATAGTGAATTCTTTAGGCAAAATAAATCCCAAAAAGAAGACTATCAAAAGAAAACTTCTAATTATTATAGTATAAAGCCTTTAATTTCAAAGTTTATAAAATATAAAAATGAAAATAAAACAAAAGAAAAATATATAGAAATAAAAAATTTTAAAATATCTTATGAAGAAATGTTTAATGACCTAATATACACAGACTTAGATAACATAAGTAACTATAAAAGAATTTACTACGGTGAAGGAAATATTGTCCGTTTAAAAAAGAATGAGGGTGACTATCTTATTTTTTTTAAATCTGGGATTACAAATAGACAAAATAAAAAGACTGCGCTATATATATCAGCAAAAATAATACAAGATAGTTTAACTAGCAAGAAATGGATTACAGAATTAGATAGTTTATGTGAAGAAAAAAGGGATGTAAAGTTTTTTGCTTATTGTAAAATTTCTCAGAATGAAACAGGAAAGTATATTTATCTAACTAGCTTATCAAACTTGGATTTTTTTGATTTTAGAATATAATAATTTGAGCCGTATTTTAAATAATGATAAAACATAGAAAAGCCACAACCATTTGTAAGGGTTGTGTTTTTTTGTTGTTTTTAATAAGTTTGTCAGATAAAACCAGCATAAAAAAGGCGAATGGAGCGGAAGGTGTGAGTCTCCTGCGGGAGCAGCGAAACAAGTGACACCCACAGGTACTGTGTCCCGAGGATGATCGACGCTCTTCCCACTAAAAAGCGAGTAAACTGAAGCGGAACTCAACTCAACCTATATTCACTGTTCGTTCATGGACAACCAAATATACGAAAACAGCCTTTGTTTATAGAAAGTCCCAAAACATCATAATAGGTGTTGTCTCTTTGTATAAGGACACTTTTTATTTGTGAAACAGGCGATTTCCTCTAGATATTCCAAATTGAATCATAAGGACAGCTCAAGACCGAATACTTTAGCTTAAAGGGCACTTTTAAAACATTGGAAATTTTGGATAAAAGGGGGATAAATTTTGAAAGTAGGAAGCAGTCAGAGGAATCATTATATTAATTTGATAGATATTGCTTTAGAGAAAGGAATGGCTGCAAAAGAAGTGGTTTGCTCTATTACAACTGGTTTTCGTTCGATTCCTTCGTTACGGAATGCACCAGGATTGAACAGCTATCACTCTACTGTGGCTGACATTGGCTACGGTTTTGACGCTGTCAGAGGGACAATTGAACGACTTCGAAAGGATGAAAGCATTTCTCTAGGTAAAGAAATGCTTGTATTGGACTTAGATACTTTGAGAATCAGCAATATTCAATTGATCCCTAATTTTGAACTAGTCGCAAAGGAAGTAACACCGAATACTTATTATTTAATCGAGCAAAGTCGGTTATTAAATCAACAAATTGCTAAAAAAGTTCATGAGGCCAATAAGTTCGGGAAGAAACTTTTAGGAAAGGAATGGAATGTGATTCTGAAACGTGTCCAAAAGGTTCAAGCCATTCCGCGACTTTAGTAGACTATTTTAAGGGAGAGAAGGAAATGCCACAACCATCTTCTAACCATATGAGTGAAGAGGAACAACAGCGTTTATTAGAATGGTGGAAAGCAACGGAGCAAGGTGCATTAGTAGTAAAGCGTTTAGTATCTTCTATTACAGAACTGAGATTGCATCCTGAATCAAGTCGAGCGGATGGGATGATTTTATTTTATCGCGCGGCATCAGAGGTTTCCTATGGGTATGCTGGAATGAGAGGATGCATCCGACGCGCCTTTACACCTGAATACTCTGAGTTTCTCCGAAATAATATTGTCAGGTGCCATAGCTTTGCACGCAGATTTTCGGTTGATACTAAGGTTCTCCTAGAAAGAGTTGCTGAACAAATTACAGGGATAAATGCTATGCAAATTGTAGATGAAATTCGTCAAATCCTTCGCGAAAATGATGCAATCTTAACAGAAATAGAAAATAGAGCAAATGCATTTTTCGGTAAGGAAGCCTTCGAAACATTGCAAACTAGCATGATATAACGTATTACTTTGCAAAAATCATTATCTAAACTCTAACCATGCAATTATCATTAATTTGAATGTTATCGTTTCAAAATTATTAGACACTGTATATTTTAATTATATAAAAATAGTTTTATAGATATTGTTTATAAAGCTTTTAACCGTATCCTTAATAAGGTACGGTTTTTTGTGTTTAGGAAAATATATTGTTCATACTTTTTTAGGCTATTTTCTAAATTTTTATAAGTTTGTCGGATAAAACTAGCATAAAAAGTCGAAAGGAGCGTAAGGTGCCAGACTTCTGTGGAAAGCGAGCGACCTAGGGAGGAATTTAATTCAAACATATTTATTAATTGATTATAGGAAACAAAATTTTCTTTATTAGAATCAGACAAGGACGGGAAGAAGAGAATCATGTATGATTAACATAGGTTAAAAAGGAGGGATTTAATTGATCGTGGGAAGTCATAAGCACGAGAAAAAAAAGACTTGGATTTTTAGAATTGTATTGGGATTACTGATTATATCCGTTTTATATGCCATATATATGTTGATCATTGCTCCATCAGGACCTGCTCAAAATGAGTATGAGCGGGTGAAAAGTGATTATGTATTAATGATTCTACAATGTGTCGTAGGAAGTATTATTATTTTTCTTCCGTCAAAAGTAGAGAAACGGTTTCATATAGATATACCCGACATAATTGAAATTATCTTTTTTATCTTTTTGTTTTGTGCCATTTATTTAGGAGAAGTTCAAAATTTTTATTTTAAAATTCCTTATTGGGATTTAATTCTTCATTGTTTCAGTGCAGTTATGTTAGGAGCGTTAGGCTTTGTTATTGTTAATTTCTTAAATGATACCGAAAAGCTGAACATTCAATTACCTCCGTTTTTTGTGGCTCTTTTTGCTTTTTGTTTTGCTTTAACTTGTGGAACGCTATGGGAAATTTACGAATTTACGGCAGATGGTATGCTGGGAACAAATATGCAGAAATTTATTACGGCAGATGGAGTTGTACTTATTGGAAGGGAAGCTCTTGCAGACACGATGGAGGATTGTATAGTCGACGCTATAGGCGCATTATTCATATCAGCCATTGGCTATTTTAATTTAAAAAAGCAACAAAAGAGTAGTGTTAAGCAGTTACAGTCAAAGGTCATGTAAAGGAAGATATACATAGAGGGCTTGTTAAATAAAGTGCTAGGAACTTAACTAAAAAGAGGGTAACATTTAGGTTACCCTCTTTTTAGTGTATAGGGTACAGTGTTATCTAATTACTTCCATATTTTTCAATAAATGCATCTCTACCGCTTGCTTTTCGATCTTCTTGATAATGTTTAGGCTGTTTCTTATAGAAATCTTGATGGTAGTCTTCTGCAGGATAAAAGATTGCTGCATCTATTATTTCTGTTACAATTTCTTTTTTAAATCGACCTGATTCTGCCATTTGTTTTTTTGATTGTTTTGCCGCTGTTTTTTGTGATTCATTTGTTACAAAAATAGCCGTTCTATACTGTGCACCTCTATCCTGAAACTGTCCTTCAGGATCAGTTGGATCAATTTGCGACCAATAGATATCCAAAATATTTTTTAATGAAAATTGCTTTTCATTGTAAATAATCTCTACAACTTCATAATGTCCCGTTGTTCCTGTTTTTACTTGTTCATATGTAGGATTTTCAACTGTACCACCCATATATCCCGAAACAACAGATTGAATGCCTTCATAGGAATCAAAGGGTTTTACCATACACCAAAAACATCCACCAGCAAAATATATTTTCTCCATAGTCATTCTCCTATATTTTTGATACATCTATTATACAATGTTAGCTGTCTAGCTATATGATAAACCCCTTTAACCACAATCAATTGCCCGTTTGTTGTAAACACCCCTAATATCCTTTATACTTTTTCTAAAGAATAATGGATATTACATAGATAAAGGATGAGCATAGATGACTTTTGAAGAAATATTACCACGTTTGAAAAACGGTGAAAAAGTAATTCGTGAAGGATGGCATGGTGCGGAGTTATATGTGAAGCTTGTAGGACAAAGTGAACATGACGGAGAGAATTTAAATCCGTATTTTTTAATCAATGTACGAGGCGAAGGCTACACGATGTTTACACCTACTGTGTGTGATTTATTAGCAGAAGATTGGAAAGTAGTTGAATAATAATGATAAGAGCCCATGAACAATCGTGGGCTTTTTAGTGCTTGATGAGAAAAAAATAGGAAAGTATAAGACGTATGCACTTGTTCATTTGGTGATAAGTCGTGTTTTTAAGAAGGTGATATTATGAAGTTTGAAGAGTATAAAGGAAAGAAAGTATTTATAACCGGCGCTGCATCAGGAATTGGGCAAGCTCAAGCCATGGCTTTTTTGGAAAACGGAGCGTATGTATTTGCGCTTGATCTCGATGAGGATGGTTTATTGCACATAAAACAAAAGTACAACGAGCGTTTTTATTATATAGTTGGCAATGTAAGTAAATCGGAAGATATTAGACAAGCAGTCGATTTAGTATTAACGAAAACAGATTCCATTGATATTTTACTTAATACAGCTGGTGTATTAGATGGTTTTGCGAAAACACTTGATACGGATGAAGCACTTTGGGATCATATTATGAACACAAATGTTAAGGGAACTTATTTAGTTACGAACGCCATTTTACCTCATATGCTGAAGAAAAAATCGGGCGTCGTAGTAAATATGGCTTCTATTGCAGGATTAGTTGCTGGGGGTGGTGGGGCCGCTTATACAGCATCCAAACATGCCATTATCGGCTACACCAAACAGTTAGATTATGATTATTGTCGTGAAGGAATACGAGCTAATGCTATTGCTCCCGGTGCTATTCAAACACCGATGAATAAGGCAGATTTTGAAGGTGATGGTGAAATGGCAAAGTGGGTAGCTGAAGAGACACCTGCAGGACGTTGGGCACAACCAAGTGAAGTAGCTAACTTAACGCTCTACCTAGCTAGTCAGGCAGCTGATTATATGCATGGAACAACTGTACCGATTGATGGCGGTTGGATTATGAAATAACATGTTCATTGAACCATTCTTCTGTTATAATACGCAGGTAAGCAAAAAATGCTTGCACTACGGCACTTCAGATGGAGTAATAAACTCCCTTCCTTTGGTCGTAGTTATTACTAAAGTGGCATATCGCTACTTTACAAAGGAGAATTCAAATGAATACGTCTATTTCAAAAGAGTCATCGCGGACGTCAGTAAGTGAACTTACGAAGACGTCTATTGTAGCTGCCTTATATGTGGCAGTAACGCTTGTATTATCTGTTATCAGCTTTGGAGCAGTACAATTACGATTATCGGAGATGTTCAATTATTTAGCGTTGTATAATAAGCGCTACGTTGTTGCAGTCACATTAGGAGTAGTACTTGCAAATTTTATGTCACCTACTTGGATTCTTGACGTGCCAATTGGCGGTATTGCAACATTTCTTGTATTAATTCTATGTCGTTTTGCTACGAAAAAGATTACAAATGATATTTTGAAAATGGTCATTACCGCATTGATATTTGCTTTATCTATGTTTACAGTGGCAGGACAATTAACTATCCTTTATGATCTTCCGTTCTGGGCGACATATTTTACAGTTGGGATTGGTGAATTATTGTCTATGACTATTGGAGGTATGGTGATTTATTTTTTAAATAAAAAAATAGACTTAACAAAGTAAAAAATAGAGGGCTCATAATAGCCAACTTTTAAGAGGGTGTCCAAAGGTAAAATTTGATGGATACCCTCTTGTTTTGTAATTTCCATATTATTAGTTTTCGCAGCTATTGGGGAAGGTATTTCGATCATTTAGTTGAAAGATCGTTAATTTTCTATGGTTACTGAATATCTTTTAGAAGAAAGTATTTACTTGCTATTCAAGTTGAGATTTGCTTTATAGTATCTGGGAAAGTATAAATAATAAAATGCATGTTTGTGAGTGAATAGGAGAATTAGCTATAATTTAGGAAGCAGAATGGAAAGTTGAAGGAGTATGAAAATTGAATTCGAAGAAAAGTGTTATAGAAAAATTAAATCTTACGAAATATCCAACAAAGGCTATTTTAAATGTTCCAGATGATATTGGAGATTTTGCTGAGCTATCATATGATTCTCAACTTAAAAAGAACCAATATGACTTAATTTTTATTTTTATTTTTAGTCTAGAGGAGTTTTTAAATTATTTACAAGAGATAATTGAAAAGCAATTGGTCAGCGATAAGGGCTACTTGTTTTTTGCTTATCCGAAGAAAAATAATAAAAAATATGATCAATATATCGATCGCGATGTTTTCTTTGAGGAAATCCCAGTAGACGATGAAGGATATGTGAAGGATAGCCAGATAAAATTTGCAAGAATGGTTAGTCTGAATAATGTTTTCACGATCGTCGGTTTAAAATCAGAGCCTAAGAAAGTGAAAAAGAAGACTAGTGAGAAGAAGAGCCAATGTGTAGATGACTATATTATTCATGTTGATGATATTAAAGCATACTTGTGTAAAAAAGAAGATCTTCTCAAGATATATAACGAATTAACTTTTGGTTATCAAAAGGATTGGGCACGCTACGTATATAGTGCCAAAAGAAAAGAAACACAAACAAAACGATTATTGGAAATGGAAACAATCTTAGCTGAAGGATATAAATCAATCGCTTTGTATAGAAGAAAGTAGAACGACAAAAAGGGTGAGATATATCTATCTTGTCCTTTTTATTTATATAAAAATAAAGAGTCCTCACTTGCTGAAGAATATGTATGTTCCTTTTTTATCATTCTTAAAGGTTTAAATGGTAAGCAAGTGAGTACAACTATTAATGAAATGACTTATATAAATTGCGTCATTTTTCATCATTATTTTTGGAATGTAAAAATTCTCTTACCTCCTCAATGGTTAATCCTAATTTCTTTGCTTCTAATATTAACGCTGCCCATTCTTTTTCTAATGTTGCAATCAAGTCAATACCCCCCAGATATTTAACAGAATCCCTTTTTAAGCTACCATTAATAACAATTTCATTTTTATTAGCGTAATAACGTTGTTTTATTTCTATTGTTTAACCTTATCTTATAAAGGTTAAAAATAAGTTAAACTTTTAAAAATATAATAAATTAAATTTCTGTAAAAAAAGTAAAAAGAACCAGAAAACTATCTGATTCTTTATCGCTTATGATTAATGTTCGTTTTATTACGTTGCAAATTTATAACCAAATCCTCTTACAGTTTGAATGTATTGTGGGTTTTTAGGATTCTCTTCAATTTTTTTCCGTAAAGTACTAATATGGACTAGAACAGTTTTTAATTCTGCATCAGAATCCATCCCCCATATATAATCAAATAATTGTTCAGCTGTAAAAACTTGATTTGGATGTTCTGCTAAATAGAAAAGCAACATTCTTTCCTTTGTAAAGAGGTTAATTTTTTCACTATTTTTTTGAACGCTCTTATCTGAAAAATTTATCGTCAAATTTCCTAATGTTAATAAAGAGCGAGAACTGATGCCACTTCTTCGGACACTAGCTTTGATTCTAGCAATTAACTCCGGGGGATCAAAAGGTTTTGTAATATAGTCATCGCATCCAATCTCAAATCCATGAAGAATGGTACTCTTTGTTCTTTCCCCAGTAATAAAAATAAGGATACCATCAGAAAGTTCACGATATCTCTGTGCTAGTTTAAACCCATTTTGATCAGGAAGATTAATATCTAATAAGAGAATATCAGGAGTTATTTCTTCAATTAAACGCAATCCTTCAGTAGCATTCAATGATGAATAAACTGTATAGCCTTCACGTTCAAGATAAAGACGTATTATTTCCAGAATTGTATACTCATCTTCAATTAATAAAACTTTGATTGGATGCATCTTTTTTCCCCCTTTTTTCTTCTGATATAAATATCCTATATTTACCATCAATATACCATATTGAGTAAGCATTCATCTATGTTAAAGAACTATAAATTTACCCTTTTTTTATAATTTATCATACTTTGATACTGTGATTTTACATGATATATAAATTATAACATGTTAAAAAATGGTACTATTAGAATAGAGCAGAGAAAATCAAAAAGGATGTTTATTATGAAGTTTAAACCAGTTATCTTCTATTTTTAGTTATGTTAGGATTTTTTCTATTAGTTGGATGCTCAAAGATAGATGAGAAAGAAAAAGCAGAGGAAGGGGTATTAACTATTCAATCTTTTCCTGAAAAAGAGTCTTTAAAGTTAAATGGAGAATGGGAATTTTATTGGGAACATTTATATACTCCAAAAGACTTTCAGAATAAGGATCTTCTTCTAAATCCTCATTTTGCTGACATTCCTAGTTCATGGAGTCGCTATAAAATCAATGGGCAACGTATAGCTTCAACAGGTTTTGCTACTTATCGTATAAAAATAGATTTGGGACTCGCTATTTCTAAGGAAATGATTGAATACTATCAAGGAAAAATAGCGGTAGAAAGCATAATGGAAAATGGGGCAACATTTTATTTTACGTTACCAAGAATTAAGGAAGATGCGTAGAGACAACTTTGCTAAATTTTCCTTTTCATTCATCGAATAAAAAGAGAATTAAGTTTTTTGCTGCACTGTTGCCAGAAACAAAGGCGAAGAATCAACAAGAAAAAGCAAATGCTGCTGCATAATTTATAAAATTCCTTTGTAATAATTAAGAAAAAAGAAGCTAAACTTCAGTTTGGCTTCTTTTCTGTTGAATTTCGGTGAAAAGTATGAAGTATATCATAGTTTTATAATTCAAATTTTTTGAAGATAAGCGTAGCATTATGTCCACCAAACCCTAATGAATTAGATAGTACAGCTTTTACTTTAGATTTTCTTGCCTTGTTAGGAACATAATCTAAATCTAGATTTTCATCTGGGCATTCATAATTGATAGTCGGAGGAATAATCCCATCTTGAATGGTTTTTACAGCAAATATAGCTTCTAGAGCGCCAGTAGCTCCCATTAAATGCCCTGTCATTGATTTTGTAGAGCTAATAGGTATGCTAAAGGCATAATCCCCGAATAATGTTTTAATTGCTTGCGTTTCATATAAATCATTGTAGTACGTAGAAGTACCATGAGCATTTATGTAATCAATCTGTTCAGGTTGTAATCCAGCATTTTGAAGAGCCAGTTTCATGGCGCGTACAGCACCTTCGCCACCAGGTGCTGGAGTTGTAAAGTGATAGGCATCACCTGTTGATCCGTAACCGACTATTTCTGCATATATAGGAGCATTTCGTTGTAAAGCATGCTCTAATTCTTCCAATACGATAATGCCCGCACCTTCTCCTAAAACGAAACCGTCCCGATTTTTATCAAATGGACGACTTGCTTTATAGGGATCGGGATTTTTGGAGATAGCATTCATATTTGAAAAGCTAGCTAGAGCCATTCTTGAAATAGATGCTTCAGATCCACCTGATATCATAATATCTACATCACCATACTGAATGGCTCGGAAGGAATCACCGATAGAATTAGCACCGCTAGCACAAGCTGTTACCGAACAATTATTGATTCCTTTTGCACCTATAGCTATAGAAACTTGTCCGCTAGCCATATCAGGAATAATAGTAGGGACTAAAATGGGACTAATCTTTCTTGTTCCATTTTCAAATAAGTTTTGGCACTCTTTTTCGAATGTCAGTGTACCACCAATACCAGAACCAATCCAAACACCAACTCGTTCTGCATTTGATTGATCGATAATAAGTTTTGAATCATTTAATGCCATTATGCTTGCTGCAACGGCAAATTCAGTGAATCGATCCATTTTCTTTCTTTTTCGGTTTGTACCCATATATTTCTCTAATTCAAATCCATCGACTTCTGCTGCCACTTTTACTGGAATCGTATCATCTTGAACGCATTTTACAAAATCAATACCCGACTGCCCGCTTATAATTCTTTCCCAAGTTTCTTCTGCTGAGAGTCCTAGCGGGCTAATTGCTCCAATACCTGTAATGACAACTCGTCTTTTCATAATTTTTCCCCGATTCTATTTCTATTTTTAGTAGACAATAATTTTATGTTTATTGTACTTCATAACATACAATTTTTTACAATTTTCTCGAAATTGTTAAAAATTTTTTTCATTGTCGAATCTCTATGCATGATCCATGACATGATTTATTCCTACTATCTATTAACAATAAGTTCTAGTCGTTTTCTCGAATGTTCCTCAGATCTTGGTAGTAATGATAAGAAAGTGCTTTTCACTTTTTCATAAAAACCTTTTGTTAATCAACTTTTGTCGAAAATACCACTTGTCATCTAGACGAGCGCAAGCCTCAAGAAATTGTGGCTGCCATATTACTTTTAGCAAGCGATGAATCTAGTTACATTAATGGACATGTTCGGGTATGTATCATCGATAATTTTTTCCTGGTATTCGTGGTTACGTTACTAGAAAAGAGACCGAAGGAAGTATAGTCTATATTTCAGAGTGTTTATATGCAGAAAAACTTGTAGAACAATCTCTTATTAAAAAAGTTGGCTACAAGTTTTTTTATTTGTCATGAATAGGACAAATTATGCATATGAATAGATTGCAACAATTATATGAAAAGGGGAGGAATGGCAAGTGGTAGGAAATAGAGCAGTAGCTTATATGGGGCCAGGGAAGGTAGAGGTTCAGGATATTGGCTTTCCAGATTTAATTTTAAGAGACGGACCGGGTGTAAATCCACTTAATGTAGGGCGTAAATGCGATCATGGAGTAATCTTAAAAGTGGTGACAACGAATATATGTGGAAGCGATCAACATATGGTGAGAGGAAGAACTACAGCTCCAACAGGTTTAGTACTTGGACATGAAATAACAGGGGAAGTTATTGAAGTAGGAAGTGATGTAGAATTTATTAAAAAAGGTGATTTAGTATCAGTGCCGTTTAATATTGCCTGTGGTCGGTGCCGTAGTTGTAAAGAACGAAATACTCATATTTGTGAAAACGTAAACCCAGATCGTCCTGGTTCAGCATATGGTTATGTCGATATGGGAGGATGGGTTGGCGGTCAATCTGAATATGTAATGGTTCCTTATGCAGATTTCCAACTATTAAAATTTCCAGATAAAGATCAAGCTATGGAGAAAATAAGAGATTTAACGATGCTTTCTGATATATTCCCAACTGGCTATCATGGTGCAGTAAGTGCAGGAGTTAAACCAGGATCAACAGTATATATTGCAGGTGCGGGTCCAGTTGGACTAGCAGCGGCTCATTCAGCACAATTATTAGGAGCCGCTGTCGTGATTGTTGGTGATTTAAATGAAGAAAGACTTGCACAAGCGAAAAGCTTTGGATGTGAAACGGTGAATCTTCGCAATCATCCAGATTTAGGGGAGCAAATTGATCAAATATTAGGAGCACCTGAAGTAGATTGCGCGGTAGATTGTGTAGGCTTTGAAGCCTCTGGGCATGGAGCCAATGCTATTGAAGCGCCAGCGACAGTCTTAAATTCTATTATGCAGGTGACACGTGCAGGAGGTAGACTAGGTATTCCAGGATTATATGTAACAGGAGATCCAGGTGGAATTGACGAAGATGCGAAAATTGGAACGTTAAAAATTCGTCTTGGCTTAGGTTGGGCAAAAGCTCATACATTTGTAACTGGACAAACACCTGTTATGAAATATCATCGTGATTTAATGGCAGCTATTTTAAGCGGAAGAGCTCAAATTGCAAAAGCTGTTAACGCAACGGTCATTTCTTTAGATGAGTCCCCAAAAGGATATCAGGATTTTGATCAAGGAGCTGCAAGAAAATATGTTATTGATCCACATGGCCTTGTGAAATAAGAGATTCTCATTAAATAAGCTCTCTTGAAGAAGAAATCATCAAGAGAGCTACATTTATTTTTTAAATAATAAATACATAAAGTATGGGGCTCCTATTAGAGCTACCATTATCCCCGCTGGAATTCCATCAGAATCAAGTATATTTCGACCAATTGTATCAGCTATTAGCAAAAGTTCACCGCCAATTAAAATGGCAACAGGTAGAAATAATTGGTTACGAGGTCCAACGAGTGCTTTTGCAATATGTGGAGCTACCAATCCAACAAAGGCGATGCCTCCTGTAACAGAAACAGCAGAAGCAGCTAATGCGACAGCAGTTAATAACAACACAATGCGTTCTTTTTCGATTGACACACCAACACCTACAGGTGAATTGAATGATATTTCTATTGATGAAGTAGTTATTAATCATGGTTATGATCGAGATACTTCACTACTTCAAAATAGTAATCTAAAAATTGATATGATAGATGACTATTATATTGCAGGAAATGCCACAAGTGAATCTTCTGTAGCAGGATTGTATACAGCGGGAGATATCAAGATGCAGCTAATGCTGTGAATAAAGCCAAAAGATATATAGAGCCAGATGCTACAAACGGTGGTATGGTTTCCTCTCATACACTTTTTTAAGAGAGAAACCGTGAGATTGTAAGACTATTAACGAAATAAAAAATAGATAAAAGGAGCCTTATTCCATATTTTGATGGAATAGGGCTTTTTAAATACGAACTTCTTAGTTTTTATGGAAAATAATATTGTGAAATAATTTCGCGGCATTAGGTGGATAATATGTAAACATTCGGAAAAAATAAGCCGGACTGGTTCATTAATCTACTTACATGAGGTGAAAAAAGTGACATGGTTTATTAATGCTTTGAAGGATTATCCGGAACTAGCCTTTTTTCTTACCCTTGCGATTGGTTATGCGGTGGGAAAGATTCAAATTGGTAAATTTAAAGTTGGTTCTGTGACAGGTGTATTAATTACAGGTGTTGTAATTGGTCAATTAAATATTACGATTAATCCAACCGTAAAGGCTGTATTTTTCTTATTGTTTTTATTCGCATTAGGCTATAATGCCGGACCACAGTTTTTTAAAGGACTGAAAAAAGATGGTCTTCCTCAAGTTTTATTTTCAATCATTGTATGCGTCATAGGCCTTGCTGCAACTATCATTGTGGCAAAAATACTTGGTTATAATGCCGGACAAGCTGGTGGGTTAGCTGCAGGAGCATTAACACAATCCGCAACGATTGGAGTGGCTCAAGATGCTATTTCAAAATTGACACTTTCAGCTGCGGATAAGAAATCTATGTCCGATTTCGTTCCAGTTGGCTATGCGGTTACTTATATTTTTGGAACGATTGGAACAGCTTTTATTCTATCATCAATAGGGCCAAAAATATTAGGAGTAGATTTAGAGGAAGAAAGTAAAAAGCTTGAAAGTAATCAGAATGAAGTAGAGGAAGGACATGGTGTATTTTCAGGAGCATCAGATTTAGACTATCGTGCTTATGTATTAAATGATAAATTTATTGGCAAAACAGTAGAGGAAATTGAAAAAGATGTCGCTTGTTGTAATATTCGAGCATTTATTCTTCGGATAAGAAGGAATGATGAAATGATTACTCCTGATGAAAATACTGTTGTCCAAGATGATGATCGAGTGGTTTTTTCTTTTAAAACAGAAGAGTTAAACAAAGTGGATCTATTAGAATTAGGTCAAGAAATATCTGATTTTCGCTTATTAAATTTCCCAATTGAAAGACTTAAGGTTTATGTGAAAAGTGATAAAGTAATTAATCAAACGATTGGTGCAATTCGCGATAAAACGCTAACACGTGGAGTATACATTTCTAAGCTGCAGGCAACAGGTGAGGAGGTACCGTATGATCACGATACGGTTATTCATAAAAAAGACGTTGTTACTTTGACAGGTCCAAAAGAAGAAGTAGAAAAGATAGCTTATAAGATTGGAAAGCCAGCTCGTGATTCATCAGAAACAGATATGATTTTTGTAGGATTAGGAATTTTATTAGGAGGATTAATAGGCATTCCAGCTCTAACAATTGCTGGAGTAGGCATTACTTTATCGACGAGTGGTGGAGCATTGATTATGGGATTGATTTTTGGATTAATCCATTCACGTAGACCCACGATTGGTCGTATTCCAGAGGGAACGATTTGGTTTTTAACAAATGTGGGTCTTGCGTCTTTTGTAGCAGTAGTTGGAATAAATGCTGGACCTGGATTTATATCGGGAATTAAAACGTCCGGAATAAGTTTTTTGATAGCGGGTATCGTAGTGACGATGATTCCTACTTTTGCAGGAATTCTATTAGGAAAATATGTATTTAAATGGAAGGCTCCCATTATTTTAGGAGCGTGTGCAGGGGCATTAACAACGACGGCTGCCATCGGTGCTATTACCGAGAAAGCAAAAAGTAATGCACCTGTTTTAGGCTATACGGTGACATATGCAGTTGGCAATATTTTATTAACTGTATGGGGTTCCATCATTATATTATTTTTTTCTAAATAACACCTGAAAAGAAAGGACACTAGCTATGAATTTAGATAAAGAGCGTAAACGAAAAGAGTTAATCGAGAGGGTCCAAAAACTGAGCCCATTCGAATTAAAAGATGAGCTTATTAGTATGGCTAAACAGTCAGAAAAGAAAGGAGTAAGAGTTTTATTAAATGCCGGTAGAGGTAATCCAAACTGGACAGCGGCAACTCCTAGACAAGCATTTTTTACACTAGGGCATTTTGCTGTCTCTGAAACAAAACATATGTGGAGCGATGGTGACCTAGCAGGCATGCCTGAAAAACCTGGTATATATGAGCGCTTTAAGCAATACTATCATGCACATAAGGAAGCAGATGGAATAGAGTTATTAAATAACATTATTGAATACGGAATTCAACATCATAAATTTGATCCAGATAGCTGGGTATTCGAATTGGTAGATGGAATAATAGGAGATAATTATCCTGTTCCTGATCGAATGCTAGTGCAAATAGAAAAAGTAGTGAAAGAGTATGTGATTAAGGAGATGGGGGGAGATCCAAAAACTGCTACACATGACTTATTTGCTGTTGAAGGTGGAACAGCTGCGATGTGTTATATTTTTGATTCACTCATGGCTAACCGTCTGATGAATAAAGGAGATAAGCTAGCATTAATGGTGCCTATTTTTACTCCTTATATTGATATTCCAAGGCTTCCTAGATACAGTTTTGACGTTGTAGAAGTACACGCATCTGCAGTTAATCATGAAGGGAGGCATACGTGGCAATATCCGAAAGAAGAATTAGATAAGCTAGCTGATCCAAGTGTAAAAGTCATATGTGTTGTAAATCCTAGCAATCCTCCTTCGGTTGCAATGGATGAGGAATCGATGAATTATTTTAAAAAGGTAATAGAAGAGAAGAATCCGAAAGCGATGATTATTACGGATGATGTGTATGGAACATTTGCAGATCGTTTTAAATCATTAATGATAACAATGTCTTATAACACATTAGGAGTATATTCATTTTCAAAATACTTTGGGGTAACAGGCTGGAGATTGGGAGTTATTGCTCTCGCGAAAGAAAATGTTTTTAATGATTTAATTAAAGAACTTCCTCGGGAAGCTAAAGAAAAAATTATGGAGCGATATTCATCTTTAACGACTGAACCAGAGAAAATCCCGTTTATTGATCGTATTGTAGCTGATAGTCGACAAGTGGCATTAAATCATACAGCAGGTTTATCTACTCCTCAGCAGGTTCAAATGGCGATTTTTTCAATTTTTGCATTGTTAGATTCTAAAGATGTGTATAAGGAACAAACCAAGTACATATGTAGAGAGCGAAAAGCATTACTATATGAACGTTTAATTAAGCTACCAATAAAGGATGATCCATATAGCACGGCTTATTATAATGAGTATGATTTATTAGTCTGGGCGAAATTACGATACGGAGAAGAGTTTGTTGAATACTTAAAGAATGAACGAAATGCTATTGAATTTTTATTTGAATTAGCTGAAAGATATAGTATCGTTTTATTAAATGGAAGTGGCTTTGAAGGCCCGTCATGGTCTATTCGAGTATCACTTGCAAATCTAAAAAATGAGCAATATGAGGAAATCGGTAAAGCGTTCAATCAATTATTCGAGGAATATGCAGGAGATTGGCGTGCTTCTCAATTGTAAATGAGGTTCTTATGAAAAAAGCTATGTCAAAGAGGATGTATCGCTCCTTTGACATAGCTTACTTTTGGATTCTATTTTAAACTTCGATTTAAAAAGGCTTTGGTTCGATCATGTTTGGGATTAATGAATAGTTCAGAAGGGTGCCCCGATTCAATAATTTCTCCGTTATCCATGAATAAAACATGGTTGGCCACTTCTTGTGCAAAACTCATCTCATGCGTTACAACGACCATGGTCATATGCTCTTCCGCCAAATCTTTCATAACTTGAAGAACTTCTCCTGTTAATTCCGGATCTAAAGCAGAAGTAGGTTCATCGAATAAAAGTATTTCTGGATTCATCATTAGAGCTCTTGCAATGGCCACTCGCTGCTTTTGGCCACCTGAAAGCTTTGATGGATAGGCTTTAGCTCGATCAGTTAAACCAATTTTCTCTAATAAATTTTTACTGCGTTGCTTAATGGCTGCAATAGGTTCTTTTTTTAGCATTTTAGGAGCTATTTCTAAATTTTCTTCCACTGTCAAATGTGGAAAAAGATTGAAGTGCTGAAAAACCATTCCCATTTTAGATGTAATTCTCTTAACATCTTGTGATTTTGAATATACTCCATTTTTTACTAGATAGTCACCTGATACCGAAATTGTGCCATCATTGATTTCTTCGAGATGCACTAGACTACGCAGCATTGTACTTTTTCCTGAGCCAGATGGACCGATTATAGCCACTACATCATTTTTATTTACATTAAATGTAATCCCTTTAAGAACTTCTAGTTGGTCGTAGGATTTTTTGAGATTAGTTATTTCAATAATAGCCATAGTGTTGACTCCTTCTTACTCAAATTTAAATCTTTTTTCGAGCCATTTAAACAGCAGTGTTAAGACGAGAGTAATGAGTAAATAAATAATACCAGCGTAGAAAAATGGTACAATCGTAAAGTCTCGGTTTACAGCTGTTTGAGCAAAATGTAACAATTCAGGTACGGCAACAGCATATAGTAGTGCTGTATCCTTTACTAGTGTAATAGATTCATTAGATAGCGCTGGCAATGCGACCCGGAACATCTGAGGAAGAACAATCCGAGTTGTCGTTTGCCATTTGTTTAATCCAAGAACTTGAGCCGCCTCATACTGTCCCTTATCGATAGCTAAAAGACCTCCGCGGAAAATTTCAGCAAAGTAGGCAGCATAATTTAAAACAAATCCTATACAAGCAGCTACAAATCGGTCGAAAACTAAATATTCCCCAATGACAGGGATTAACGGTAATCCGAAGCAAATAAAGAGAAGTTGTAGTAATAGCGGTGTGCCTCGCATCACATAAATATATGCTTGAGCTAGCCACGAAATTGGTTTGAAACGACTTTTTACAGCAAGAGTAAGCAAAAAGCCTAATGGAATCGACAAAACAATAGCTATGAGAAATAAAAGTATAGTGACTTGTGCTCCTTCGAGCATGGGTTTAATAATTGTGCTGAAATAATCTGACATAGAAGGATTCCTCCAAAAGGAAAACAGAACTTCCACTTCTGGAAATCCTGTTTGACCTATTAATTTCTTATGCAAATAAGAAAGAATACATTATGAATTTAAGTTTTTCTTATTTTAATACGCGATCTTCTCCAAACCACTCTTCAGAAATTTTAGTAGCTGTGCCATCTTCATTCATCTTATCAAGTGCGCTTTGAAGCTTTTCTAGTAGTTTTTCATTTCCTTTTTTCAGACCAACTCCGTATTCTTCTGGAGCAAGAGTTTCATCAAGGATTTTAAATGTATCTTTTTCTTTAGCCATATAATATTTAATAACAACTTCATCAATTACTACTGCATCTACACGACCAGATTTCAGGTCACTGAGTGCTAGAACATTATTTTTGAATTCTGTTACATTTTTGATTTTATCTTTAATAGGGTTACTATCTAAAGCTTCGGCTGCTGATGATTGGGATTGGATTCCAACTTGCTTACCTGCTAACCCTGCTAAATCTGTTATTTTTGAATCTTTCAATGTTACGACTACTTGAGCATTTGCTAAATATGGATTTGTGAAAAGGACTTTTCCTTTACGTTCGTCAGTAATGGTATATCCGTTCCAAATTAAATCAATGCGGCCACTGCTCAATTCAGATTCTTTAGCGCTCCAATCAATTGGTTGAAATTTAGCTTTCATTCCCATTTCTTTAGCAGCTGCTTTTGCATAATCGATATCAAATCCAACAAGCTCGTTCTTTTCATCACGGAATCCCATTGGAGCAAATTGATCATCCACACCAATAACAAGTGTATCTTTATTTTCCCCATCTTTTGAACTTTCTTTTGAAGATCCACATCCCGTAACAATTGTTAAAATAGCGATTAAAGAGATCAACATAATTGCTAGACGTTTCATTTTATAAGAGCCCCTTTTATAAAAATAATATGCTTTAGTACGTTACCATACTATTAAGATAACATATTTCTGTAGATAATAGAAAGAAAATTGATTTTATTTAGATAATAATGAACGGCTTATCTTATATGGAAAGCTTAATCAAGTATATTTCGGTGAACCTATTTTATTCCTATAAAAACAATAAGTAGAAATAAAATAGTTTAATTGTTCTCAAAAAAAAAGAGAGATTTCTCGAATAATCTCTCTTTTGAAAAACATATTATTCAGCTTTATGTTTGACTGAAGCTACTTCATACGTAATAATTTCACTGCCTAGAATTGGAGATTCCTTTTTGGCTTCTTCTGAGTTTGGTTCTGGGCGTTTGTGTGCGGCTTTAAAAACGTCACTATTTCTCCAAGCGGTAAAGCTTTCAAGATTTTCCCAATACATGTTGACATTAAGTTCATCATAATCAGTCAAATTTTGAGTTAACAATACTTCTACCTTAACAAAGCCTTCAAAAGAATCTAATGGACCTGGAGCTGTAAAGTTTGGAGCCATGACTGCTCCCATTCCTTTTTTCACTCTTATTCGATTTGTAACGATTACCACATTGTTACCCCCTTTAATAAATGAATACTGTCCAATAGTCCAGTATGATTAATCATTTTTATTATACTTTCTTTTTTAAAAAAATTCTCTTATAAAGTTTAGAAAATTTTTATAATGCAATTACTTGATTTTTGGTAAAATGGTAGAGTAAAGGTGGAACAAACTAGGTAATAAGTATAATATTTCAATTTTGTATATTATAACTTTCATCAGTGAGAAGTTATTACTCATGGATGATTGAATGATATAAATAGATGAATCGTAGAACCGAAGAAGTTGACTGGAGGAAATATATGAAGAATTTAATGATTATACTATTAATCAGCATATTCTTAACAGGGTGTGTAAACGATTCTTTTAATCAGGCAATTGATCAGGCAAATGCTGCACTTCAAAAAGGAAATGCAGATCAAGCCTTATCATCATTAGAATTAGCAATAGATGAAGATCCTAAAAATCCAGAAGTTAAACAGTCATATAGAAATCTAGAAATGTTTATTCAATTAAAAAGTGATATGGATAATGAAAAATGGAAGAGTGCATTAAAAACAGCAGAGGCTTTATTGAAACAAAAAGATTTAAATCCATATATTAAAAAAGAAACAAAACAATATATAGAGCAAGCTAACAACAAAGTGCAACAGGAATTAGAGATGAAATCTAAGATTGATATAATAAGCAATTTAATCGAAGAGAAAAAGTATAATGAAGCTGAACAAGCTATGAATAAGTTGTTAGCAGATGAAAGATTAGGGAATAACCAAAAATTGCTTGAAGATGAAATCAAGAATTTAAAGAATTTAATAGATATTAAAAGTGAACAATATGCAAAGAAGCAAGAGCAAAATAGTAAAAAAAGTGAATATATCTTAAAAATGAGTCAGATAGAGAAAGAAGTAGCAAAATTAAATAATAAAAAGGCTAGTACAACAGTTGAAATGGAGAAGGTAGCAGCAGACTCTTATAAAATGTGGGATGATACTTTAAATGAAATATATGGTGTATTAAAGCAACAACTATCGTCAAATGTTATGAGCGATGTTCGTGAACAGCAGCTTGATTGGATTACGAATAGAGATAACAAAGCCAAAAAAGATGCATCAAGTTATCAAGGAGGAACCCTTTACGAAGTAGAATTTCTCAATTCTTTAACGAAAACAACAAAAGAAAGATGCTATGAATTAGTAGAAATTTATATGAAATAAATGATGCTGACTTAGAAATAGCTTTCTATATTTTGGAGAGTTATTAGTGCTCAATGCTGTATTTTTAAAGAAGTTAGTGCAAGTCAGCTTTTTCAGTTGAGCTCTTCCCTTTTAATTCCACTTTTATCTTCTTTGTTTCTTAATGAATATGTAAAAAATAAACATATGACAAAGCGTGTAAGAACAGCTTTTTTAGGAAGTATAATCTAATTATAAAAAACAATTTATAAAGCGTAAGGGCGTCCAAAAAACGATAAAACATCACTTTTTGGACGCCCTCTCTTTTAATTTGTAATTAGTAAGCACTTGTTTCAGGATTCAACGATACTTCTGCTTTCGGTTCAGGAACAAAATATAAAATAATAATTCCAATGATGAATAAAACAACTAAACTAAACACACCATAAGCAGAATTTCCAGTTAGCTGTGAAGTCACAGCTACTAATAGTGGTCCCATAATGGATGCGAATTTGCCGAAAATATTATAAAAGCCAAAAAACTCGTTTGATTTTTCTTTTGGTACAAGCTTAGCAAAATAGGATCGACTTAATGCTTGAATTCCTCCTTGAGAGGTTGCTACAAGCATAGCTAATATCCAAAAATCTACAACCGTTTTCATGAAAAAGGCGTAAATACAAACAATAATATAAATGCATATTCCGACATATAGCATGATTTTTCCGGTGAATTTCTCTGCCAATTTTCCATATAAGATAGCGAAAGGAGCTGCTACAACTTGGGTAGCAAATAAGATAATGAGAAGATTGGTAGAGCTGATTCCTAAATCAGATCCATAAGCAGTTGACATCGTGATAATAGTACCAACACCGTCGATGTAAAAGAAGTAAGCCAGTAAAAATAAAAAGAGTGTTCGGTGAGTACGAATATTTTTAAACGTAACGCCAAGTCGCTTAAAGCTGTTGACAATTGGTTTAGGTTCACGTTCAATATAGTATTCTTGTTGTACGTTCCTTAGCATTGGAATAGTAAAGATTCCCCACCAAATTGCAGTTATAAGAAAGGATATTTGACTGGCTATAGTTACGGAAATAGGTATTACTTCGCTTTGAGCTAATAAGATGAGAATGATACAAATAATAAATGGAATTGTACTACCGATATAGCCCGAACTAAAACCACGTGCGGATACTTTATTCATTCGGCTGACGGAAGAAACATCGACAAGAAATGCATCGTAAAATACATTTGAACCAGCAAATCCAATAGCAGTAATCGTATAGCAGATTAATAGTAAAAACCAAAGATCACTCGGTATAATGGCAAGTAAAGCCGTAGAAGCAATACCTAAAACAAAGAAAAATGTAAAAAACTTTTTCTTATAACTCCGATAGTCTGCAATCGTACCTAGGATAGGACCAAGCATAGCCAAAATAAAGGTAGCAATAGCAATGGTATAACCTAAGTAAGCAGTCGATTTTGCAGCTGTGATTCCTGCTTCAGTTGCAGATGCCTTATAATAAAGAGGAAAAACAGCCGTTGTTATGATAATGGAATAGGCAGAATTCGCCCAATCATAAAGAACCCAACTATTTTCCTGTTTAGTATATTTCTTCATAAATCTAGACTCCCCCCTTGTATATGCTCTTTATAGTATTGTATTAAAAAAATTTCTTATTAAGTAATAATATTCAGAGGTTTAATAATAATTTTACATACTTAATATTTCTTCTAATACTCGACCATCTGTATTTCCAAGATGAAGTCCTAAGAGACGAGCAAAAGTAGGCCCTTCATCGACAAGATGCATGGAGTTAAGCTGTTGTCCGGATTTAATACCTTTACCTGACGCCATAAAGATTGTTTTATAATGATCCTTTTCGGGTGAATATCCATGTGAGGCAATGGTATATCGTTTTGATAGTACATCTTCTCTTGTAATAGTATCGATATAATTTCCCTCATGAAACTCTTTGAAGTAATATCCTTTATGAGCCTCAATCATATAGAGACATTGTCCATCCGCACCTTTTTTGACAGCTTCTTCATTTGTTAATATTTTTTCGATGCCATTTTCAGCATCTTGAACTAATTGATTTAATAGGAGATTGATCTTATTTTTGGTTTCTGTATCATTTTGATTCTTAATATACACATAAGCCGAACCATCACAGCTCTTGCAGTAAGCCTTCCAATCTTTAATTTTTCCATAATTATTTGTTGTAATGAGTCCTTGTTCTTTAAATAAGACATTTAATTTTACGGCTTTGGATTCATCGAGTGCACTATGATCTCCTAAAGCGATAATAGTTGAATTTTCATAAATACCACTATCCTTTAGTGATTCGATAATTCTACCAAGTCGATAATCATGCCTACGTAATGCTTCCTGAGCTTCATTTGAAGAAAAGCCATGATAGTGTCGCATGGTATCTAAATCTGTGAAATGGATAAGCATCAAATGTGGTTTTCTCGTTTTAATCGTTTGTACAGTAGATTCTAATACAAAATCATCTAATTCAGGTTGATTAAGTCCATTTCGAATATGTCCAAAGCGTTTGTTCATATCTAATTGATATAAAGGACTTCCGTTAAAAAAAGAGACGGCTATTTGATTATGCCATGGACGATTTGCAAAAATTTCTGGCATGTTGTAATCGATTTTGGCTTTTGCTGTAACAGGCCATAATAAAGCAGCTGTCTTCATACCGGCTTTTTTAGCTTCATCATACAGAGTTGTACCTTTAACATGCTTGCGATGCCAATACCAATCAGGAGATTCTATTCCAGGTTGGATAAATGTATTATTGATGATTCCGTGTCTATTTGGAAAATTACCAGTAACTATTGTGGCATGACATGGATAGGTAACAGATGGATAAATCGTTTCAACATTATCACAGTATGTACTCTTTTTTAGAAATTCTTTGAAATGAGGTAGTGTCTTAAGTACTGGTAAATCTAAAGCGGATAGACAATCAAAAGAGATAACAATTAAATGTTCTGTGAGCTTATTCATAATGACCACCTTTGTTAAATTTCAATACCATATATTCCAAGTATAACAAACATTTACAATGATGGAATAAGAGAGTTTGTCTTCTTATACTTTGGGAAACACTTTATTTTTATATAGCAAAAATAGCTTAAAAGTGTAAAAACATTTTATTCATGAATCAACTTGTACTATAATGATGGATAAAATATATAAAATTCAGAAAATTAAACAAGGAGAGTACATAGATGGCTATTGATCAAGTTAGGCAACATTTCCATAATTTGAACCTAGAAGATAAAATATTAGAATTCAATCAATCAAGTGCTACGGTTGAACTTGCTGCAGAAGCTCTAAACGTAATTCCAGCTCGTATAGCGAAAACTCTTTCCTTTAAAGATGGGGAAGGAGCTATTTTAGTGGTAGCAGCGGGCGATGTTAAAATTGATAATAAAAAATTCAAATCAGAGTTTGGCTATAAAGCAAAAATGCTATCCCCAGAAGAAGTGTTGGAAGAAACAGGACATGCAATTGGTGGAGTTTGTCCTTTTGGTTTGAAAAAAACATTAAAAGTTTATTTAGATGAATCGATGAAAAGATTTGATACTTTATTTCCAGCATGCGGGAGCAGCAATTCTGCTATTGAATTAACATGTGATGAGATAGAAACCTATTCAAAAGCAGAAAAATGGGTAGATGTTTGTAAAGCTCGATAAAAAATATCTTTAAAATAATAGGTTTTGCTTCATTGCATTGATGGATTTCGTACATTTCTATAGCCATAAATGACATGATAGTGTTAAATAAATCTTATTAATAAAAAGCAGACGGCGATTTTATATCTCCTGTCTGCTTTTTTATTTAGATTAAAAAGTTTGACTTTTCGAAATAAAGTGTTTAATGTTATCATAATAACAGACAATTCATATAATAATACTAAGAATTATATAGTAAGGAGAATCTTTATGGGAAATCATACTACACTAATAGTTCCACAGCCACTAGTGAGAGTATCAAATTGGATAACAGTCTTTATTATTTTATTTGCTTTATATACACAACAACCATTATTAATCGTAATACCTCTGTTATATTTTGGATTAGGAGCTTTTTTTGGTAAAAATCCGATTATTTTTATCGGAAAACATTTTTTAAGAAAAAATCGAACTTATATTATGGAAGATCGAGATCAACTTGCTTTTAATAGTTTACTTGCATTCATTATGTTATTTTTAGCGCTTGTATTCTTTTACTTAGGTCTACTAATTGTATATTACATTTTTATTATTATGTGTGCGCTAGCTAATATAGGTGCTATATTGGGCTTTTGTGTTGGATGTTTTATTCGTTTTCAGTGGAAACAATATCGTTACCGAAGATCGATAAGATAAAAGATATGCGCTCTATACGTTTTAACTATTACAATCTCAAATATCTATGAAATAGCTAAATGAAAGATTCAGCACAATACTTAATAGCAAAAATGGACTGTAGAGGCAGCTTCAAAAGTGATTAACAATCACTTTTGAAGCTGCCTTTTGCTTTAAAGAAAGGCTGTTTTCGCATACTTTGTTGCCATTAAATACAGGCTGAGTTGAATTCTGCTCTAGGAGGTAAAGAAATGCCTTTATTTATTTTTATTTTTGGCTATGGCTCCAATCTTTTTACTTTCCGTCTATTTATTTCTATTAATGTAAAAATAGCGTAACAAAAATAAGAGTAATAAGTTATTGGAATCGATATTATTCGTCTGTATTTTCGCTGGGAAATGATGTAACCGTATTATTTTTAACAATGCTTATAAATTATTTTGAAATAATTTTATAAGAAACCGTTTACAGCTACAAAATGATGGTATATACTCAATTCGTACCGACGAATTGATACCAATGAATTTAATATATTATTATAAATCGGAGGGTGAAATAGATGTCAGTTGCAACACAAGAAGAATTATCGATGAAAATTTTTGGTTTGATTGCTGGAGCTGGAGATGCTAAATCAAGTTTTTACCAAGCAATAAACCTAGTTCAAGAACATAAATATGAAGAAGCAGAAGCACTTATAAAACAAGGTGAGGCATCATTAAACGAAGCTCATAAAGTTCAAACAAGTTTAATTACAGAAGAAGCAAATGGCAATAAAGCAGAAATTGGAATTTTAATGATTCATGCTCAAGATCATTTGATGAATGCTATTTTAGTAAAAGAATTATTAGGTAATTTAGTTTCAATGCAAAAAGAGATTAATACATTAAAAGAGAAGGTAGGAGGAAATCTATAATGACTAAAATCGGATTATTTTGTTCAGCAGGTATGTCAACAAGTATGCTCGTTACTAAAATGAAACAAGCAGCAGAAACTAAAGGATTAGAAGTGGAAATTAATGCTTACCCTGAATCAGAATTAGAACAAATTGTTGATTCGATTGATGTCGCACTATTAGGGCCTCAAGTGAAATTCCTTCTTGCTAAAGCTCAAGGTGTATGCGCACCAAAGGGAGTACCGGTTGAAGTAATTAACACAATAGATTATGGCATGATGAATGGAGCTAATGTTTTAGAACATGCATTAAAATTAGCCAAGTAATTGGTTTAGGAGGTATAACATGAAGTTTCCAAAGGATTTCTTGTTTGGTGCTGCATCGGCATCTTATCAAGTAGAAGGTGCCTGGAATGTAGACGGAAAAGGCGAAACTAACTGGGATGTGTTTTCAAAAATTCCTGGTAAAACATTTGAAAACACAAATGGTGATGTTGCAGTAGATCACTACCATAGATATAAAGAAGATGTAAAATTAATGGCTGAGATGGGATTAGAGTCATACAGATTTTCAATCTCTTGGGCTCGTATTATTCCAGATGGCGATGGAGAAGTAAATGAAAAAGGCATTCAATTTTATAACAATCTAATTGATGAATGCTTAAAATATGGAATTGTTCCTTTTGTCACGCTTTATCACTGGGATTTACCGCAAACATTAGAAGCCGCTGGAGGCTGGGTTAACAAACGTACAGTAGATGCATTTGCTAAATATGCAGAGGTATGTTTTAAAGCTTTCGGAGATCGTGTTAAGCATTGGATTACCTTTAATGAAGCCATTGTTTTTTGCAGATTAGGCTACATTGCTGGAGCTCATCCACCAGGCCTTATAAATGATCAAAAGAAATATTTCCAAGCAACACATAATGTATTTGTTTCACATGCAAAAGCTGTAGAAATATATAAAGGTTTAAAGCAATTTGGAGAAATCGGTATTACACATGTATTTAGTCCAGCATTTAGTGTTGATAGCTCGGAAGAAAATATTTTTGCGACTAATCATTGTAATTACTACGATACGTTCTGGTACTATGATCCAATCTTAAAAGGAGAGTATCCAAAGTATGTAGTAGATACCCTAGCTGAAAAAGGATTGACGCCTGATTGGACGGAATCTGAACTGCAATTATTAAAAGATACAGCTGAATATAATGACTTCATGGGTCTTAACTATTACCAACCACAGCGAGTGATGAAAAATCATGAAGTGGTAGAAATTACAGAAGCAAATCGTGATAAGTCAACAGGTAAACCAGGAAACGCATCATTTGATGGAGTATATAAAACCGTTATGATGGACGACAAGGTATATACAAAATGGGGTTGGGAAATCTCAGCTGAAGGTTTCTTAGATGGTCTAAGAATGCTAAAAGATCGTTATGGTGATGTGAAATTATATATCACAGAAAATGGTTTAGGCGACGAAGATCCAATCATTGATAATGAAATCGTTGATGTTCCACGTATTAAGTATATTGAAGAGCATTTAAAAGCTGTTAAATCTGCTATTCAAGAAGGTATTCATTTAAAAGGTTATTACGCATGGTCAGTTATTGATTTATTAAGCTGGTTAAATGGCTACAAGAAGCAATACGGATTTATATATGTAGATCACAAAAACAATCTAGCAAGAAAGAAAAAACTATCTTTCCATTGGTATAAACACATCATAGAAACAAGAGGCCAAGAATTATAATCATTATTTGTTTAAGTGATTAAACAGAATGTTTTAAGTGTACATCCACTAAATTTCTATCGAAAATTTAGTGGATGTCCTTATCTCAGATTATTCTCGCTATCAACGGAGGTACGTATGAATCGTTTAGAAAAATTATTCGAGAAAATGATGCCAGCATTTATGAAATTTTCGAATGCAAAATCAGTAGTGGCACTTAAAGATGGCTTCGTTCTAACTATGCCACTAACTTTAATAGGTTCTATTTTCTTACTTCTTTCCAACTTACCAATTAAAAATTGGAATGGCATTATGGCAAATATATTCGGTGAAGACTGGATGACACCGTTAAATCAAGTAACAGGAGCTACTTTCGATATTATTGCTTTAATAGCTGTTTTTGGAATCGCTTACTCATACGTGAAAGCTAGTAATATTGAGGCTGTGCCAGCAGGTATTATCGGAATCATTTCGTTTTTGATTGTAAGTAATTCATTTGTAGTAAGTTCAACAGGAGAAGTGGTTAGAGGCGTTATTCCAAAAGCTTGGACTGGTGGACAAGGAATGATTACTTCGATATTAGTAGGTCTAGCAGTTGGAGCAATCTACACATGGTTCATTCAAAAAAATATTCGAATCAAAATGCCAGAAAGTGTTCCAGATGGAGTTTCTAATGCCTTTTCAGCATTAATTCCTGGTTTTGCCATTATGTTATTATCAATGCTTGTATATATATTTGCAGATATGATTCAAGGAATTTCAATGACAGAAATTATCTACAAAGTATTACAAATCCCGATGCAAAACCTTTCAGATACTTTACCAGGTATCATCATTATTATGGCTCTTATTTCGATTTTCTGGTGGTTTGGATTACACGGTCCAAATATCGTTATGGGTATTATGGCTCCAATTTTAACGTCAAATGCCTTAGCTAATCAAGCTGTTTTAGATGCAGGACAAGCGTTGGAAGTAGGAGAAAACGCGAAAATCGTTACGGCTCAATTTGTAGATATTTATGCTAAATTTGGTGGAGCGGGTATTACATTAGGATTAATTGTAGCAGCACTTTTAGTAGCTCGATCTCAACAGGTTAGTCAATTATCCAAAATGTCACTTGTTCCAGGGATATTTAATATCAATGAGCCAATCATTTTTGGTTTACCCATTATTTTTAATCCATTAATGATTGTTCCTTTCGTATTAGTACCAGTTTTAGCAACGTTAATGACATATTTCTCTATTGTATTAGGATTTATTCAACCATTTGTAGCTGTTCAGGTTCCTTGGACAACACCGCCAATTATTTCTGGTTTCCTACTATCAGGCTGGCAAGGTGCTGTTCTACAAATCGCAATACTAGCAATGGCGATTGTTGTTTATTATCCATTTGTTAAAATGCTTGATAAAGTAGCGATGGATCAAGAAAAAGCATCTGTATAATTTAACAATCTAAGAGTAAAAATGATATGAATGAAAATATAATATAATGACCCTCATAGAGGTTTCTTTACACTAGTTTTTCGATAAAATATACTTATGTAAAGAAACCTCTATTTCTGTTCAAGATAAAGGCCGTAAAGAGTCGTATCTTGAATAACTATGCTCTAATGTTCAGCGCCAATCGGACTGCCCTCTCTACCATTTTAATTAGTGTATAAAAGACTATTTGAAATCCCTCTAATTCGTGTGGAGTGTTTCCAGTTTGCTTGCCGCTTAATAGAACATTTGCGTTTTATGTTATGTTGAAATAGTTTAAGGAAGGATTAATATAGATATGAAAGTCAAATATAAAATGGTCGTCGATCAGATTGAGAAGGAAATTTTAGAAGGTAAATATCCTTCTCAAACAAAGCTACCTACAGAAGAAGAATTAATGAGACGGTTTGATGTTAGTAGAAATACAATTAGAAAAGCAATTGAAATCTTAGTTGAAAATGGCTATGTTTACCAAGTGCAAGGAAGTGGAATCTTCTTAAGAGAATTCACGAAGCCAGGCTGTATTACGATGAGAAACATGATTGGCTTGACTAATGAATTTGCTAAGGATGAATTGAAAAGTGAATTACTCGAATTGTCCTTACTAGATGCTGATGAAAGTCTTGCTCATCAAATGAAATGTAAAGTGAATACGAAAATTTATTATATTAAACGTTTAAGATATTTAAATGGTGTTCCATATGTAATTGAAGAATCATATTTTAACAAAGAAATCATTCCGTATTTAAACAAAGAAATTTGTGATGGGTCGATTTATAAATATATTACGGAAGATTTAAAGTTGAATATCGGTTTTGCCGATAAAGTGATACATTGTGAAAAATTAAACGAATCAGATGCGGAGCTGTTACAACTGCAGCAAGGAGATCCAACATTAATTTGTGAGAACACAGTTTTTCTAAATACGGGTGTTATTTTTGATTTTTCTAAGGAAAAATATAATTACCAGACAACAAAGCTATTAACATTAGCTACAAATAAACAATGAGGTTCAAACTATGAACGCGAAAAGTTTTCAAGGATATGACTTGAGTATTGAAATTAAGCGTGCGCTATCTGCTTTGCATTATGTGAAGCCGACTGAAGTACAAAGTGAAGTAATTCCAATTGCTTTAAAACAAAAAGATTTGGTTGTTAAATCACAAACAGGTAGTGGAAAAACAGCGGCTTTCGGCATCCCATTATGTGAAATGGTCCATTGGATTCAAAATAAACCACAAGCATTGGTCCTTACTCCCACTCGTGAATTGGCAGTTCAAGTAAAAGAAGATTTAATGAATATTGGTCGTTTTAAACGAATTAAGGTTGCAGCTATCTATGGGAAGCAATCATTCACGAAGCAACAATTGGAATTAAAACAAAAAAACCATATTGTAGTGGGCACGCCAGGTAGAGTATTAGACCATATCAAAAAAGGAACGATTTCCTTAGAGGATCTCAAGTTTTTGGTTATTGATGAAGCGGATGAAATGTTAAGTATGGGATTTATTGATCAAGTAGAACAGATTATTCAATCGTTGCCAATAGAACGAATGACTATGTTGTTTTCTGCTACTTTTCCTGAAGACGTCGAAGAGTTATGCCAGAGATACATGCATGATCCAACAAAAATTGAAATGAAACCTAATACTTTAGTTGCAAATAAAGTAAAGCATGTACAAATAGATATTTCAGAAGATGATAAGTTATTGCTATTAAAATGGATAACAATTATAGAAAATCCAGATAGCTGTATCATTTTTTGTAATACGCAGCAAAATGTCGATTTCATTCTAAATAAATTAAATACATGGGGATATGATTGTGACAAAATTCACGGTGGTATGTATCAGGAAGATCGTTTTGCGGTAATGGATGATTTTAGAAGAGGGGCTTTCCGTTATTTAGTGGCAACAGATGTAGCAGCTAGAGGAATTGATATCGAAAATATTACTCATGTAATCAATTATGATTTGCCAAAAGAAAAAGAAAGCTATGTTCATCGAACAGGTAGAACCGGTCGAGCAGGTCATATGGGTAGAGCGATTACATTTGTTACACCTTATGATGAGGAAAAAATGAAGGAAATAGAACGATTCGTTGGTCACGATATTCAAAAAACAAAAGCACCTACAAAAGAAGCGGTTGAAAATGCCAAAGATGCTTTTGAAGCCAAATTGCAAACAAATCCAGTCATGAAGAAGGATAAAAGTGAGCAGTTAAATAAAGATATTATGAAACTTTATTTTAATGGTGGAAAGAAAAAGAAATTAAGAGCAGTTGACTTCGTAGGAACAATCAGCAAAATTCCTGGTATTAAAGCGGAGGATGTTGGGATCATTACAATTCAAGATACTTGTACTTATGTTGATATTCTGAATGGAAAAGGTTCTATCGTATTACAAGAAATGAAGAACACGACAGTTAAAGGGAAATTACTTAAGGTGCATAAGGCTAGAAAGTAAGATACAATATCATAAAAATTCTCAAAAAGCAGACCTAAAAACAATTTGATTGTGTATAGGTCTGCTTTTTGTTTACAGCTAACTTTGATTGGGTAGTCATAACCTGTATTTAAAGTAAATCGGCTATTTTGGGATAACAAAAATAGAAAGAAGAGGGATGAACGATATATGTAAATGCAACTAAACATAACATCCTTGTAATCTATGGTTGATAGACAGTATTTATGGGGAAGACGATAATAATAATAGGAGGTGTGAAAAGTATGATAAATATGAATTTAAAACATCTCAGAAAGAATCATAACTTCACACAGGAAGACATTGCAGAAAAAATTAATGTATCCCGTCAAGCAGTAGCTAAATGGGAAAAAGGAGAGACGGTTCCAGATATTTCAAGTTGTATAGCTCTTGCGAAACTATATAATGTGACTCTAGATAATTTGGTCAATTATTCGGATGAAGGTTCGGGACTGATGGTGCCTCCGAAAGGTAAGCATTTTTTTGGAAGTGTTACAGTCGGGGAACGGGGGCAAATTGTCATACCTAAAAAAGCGAGAGAGTTATTCCATATAAAGTCGGGTGATTCTCTAATCATTGTTGGAGACGAGGATCGAGGATTGGCGATCGTTCCTCAAAGCTATATGAAATTATTCTTTGATCAAGTTGCATTTGGAGTGGATGAACAAGAGAGATAAAATAAAAGGGGAGAAAGCATATGAATCCCGCAATTAAAACGGTTAATCTTACGAAAAAATACGGTTCAAAGCCAGTTGTTAACCATGTCTCTATGTCTATTTATCAAGGTGAATTATTTGCCTTATTAGGAGTGAATGGGGCAGGAAAAACAACATTGATTAAAATGCTGTCTTGTTTGACAAAGCCTACATGTGGCGAAGCGTTTCTGTTAGAGAATAGCATCTTGAAAAATCCGCAAAAGGTAAAAGAATGTATAGCTGTTTCTCCGCAAGAGACCGCGATTGCTCCCAATTTGTCAGTCAGAGAGAATCTTGAGTTGATGGCTGGCGTACATGGCTTTGATAGATTAGAAACAAAAAAGAAAACAGAGCAGATGATTGAGCTGTTCTCGCTTGGTAATATACAAAAGCAACGTAGCAAAACCTTGTCCGGTGGCTGGCAGCGCCGATTAAGTATCGCAATGGCCTTGATTAGTAGCCCGGAAATCATCTTTCTTGATGAACCTACTTTGGGACTGGATATTTTGGCGAGACGTGAGCTATGGACTCTCATTAAAAGCTTGAAAGGGAAAGTCACCATTATCTTGACAACCCATTATTTAGAGGAAGCAGAAGAGTTGTCTGATCGAATTTGCGTTATGAAGGATGGAAGTATAAAAGCGTTAGGAACAGTGGAGGCGCTAAAATTAAAAACGGGAACAGATCACTTTGAGGATGCTTTTGTCAAATTGGTTGCAGAAGGTGATCTACAATGAAAATGAAGGTATTTGCTAACAGAACATCGAAGGAAATTCTCCGTGATCCACTATCCTTGATATTTGGTATCGGATTTCCCGTAGTCCTGATATTATTGCTTACTGCGATTAATCGAAATATACCGACTGATATGTTCAATATTGATCAATTGACTCCTGGTATAGCAGTATTCGGTTTATCATTTATGTCATTATTCTCAGCACAGCTTATTGCAAAGGATCGGGCGACTTCTATGCTTGCAAGATTATTCACTACGCCGTTGTCTGCTCCCGATTATATATTGGGGTACACGCTTCCACTTATTCCAATGGCATTGGTACAAAGCATCATCTGCTATCTAGTTGCCTTCCTACTTGGCATGGAAATGACTACATCGGTTCTATTGGCATTGGTCATGATTTTACCAACATCACTTGTATTTATCGGTATTGGCTTATTATGTGGCAGTGTCTTGAATGAAAAGGCGGTAGCCGGAGTATGTGGAGCTTTGCTTACCAATGTAACTGCTTGGCTATCCGGTACTTGGTTTAGTCTTGAGCTAGTGGGAGGTACGTTTAAAACGGTAGCTTATTGGTTGCCTTTTGCACATGCAGTGGATATGGGAAAAGCGGCATTAAATGGTCAATACAGTGAAATGTTTCCTCACTTTTGGTGGGTGTTGGGTTATGGTGTGCTCTTTGTGTTTATTTCAGTTGTTGTGTTTAAGAAAAAATTGAATACGGATTAATCTCGAATAGCTGAACGAACAGTGAAGTGGTAGTTCATTTTATATAATTGGCCAGTAGAATGGATTCAGAAGAACAGATCGCGTTAGCTGTATAAAAGACTTCAAAAATAGAAAAAAGGTATTCATAAGCTAAACTTCTGAATACCTTTTTTGTTGGTTATGTTCTAAACGATTGTTGTTTTCAATTTAGACTTCTGCGGGAGCAGCGGACAGGGGCTAAGTGCCACTGCCACGGAGGCTCATCGCCCGCCCTATGGAAAGCGAGCATCTGAAGCGGTTTTTACCCAATACTCAAAATTGGCTAATAAGCAATAATGTTTGCGAAAACAGCGTATTATTAAAGCAAAAAGTTTCAATAGTGTTGCCATAGAAAGTGGCACTTTTAACCGTTGTTCATTACTAGAAGGTGCTTACGGTTTGTATATTTATTTAAATTTTTGTGGGAATTGTTTAATGATCCCATTTGCTAATAGATCGGCTAACATGAGCATATGATTTTCACCTTTATCAAAGGCTGCGATATTTGCTTTCCAGTCTTTCTTTAAGCGTGCAACAGCCTCTTCAGTAACGAAGCCTAGATGTTTGTGTAGCATATCTTTTAGTTGTTCATATGACCAGTTTGGATTAGCTTTACTAAGAAAAGCGGCTATATCATCTGCATTTTTGTACCACAATTTATTATATTTATTTAGAGCCTGCTGATTTCCGCTTTTTGCAGCATCAACTACTTGTCCAGCAAGAACGATATGTTCCTTTAATAGTTTTGTCAGCTGGTTACCTGCTTTTTCACCATAAAATGGTTTTATCGAATTTCCGATGTCCGTTTGATTTTGAAGTAATCTTTGTAAAACCCATAATTTTCGTTGTTCCAGTTTTAACTTTGTTGTTTTGGGATTACAAGGTATTGAATTAGGCGCACCTAATACTTGATTGGGAACAGAAAGAAAAGACAGCATTAACAAAGTAGTGATCATTATTGAAAATATTTTTTTCATCATAGTTGCTCCTTAATGTTCTAGGCTCTGTTATAAGTTACTGTTGATTTTTAATTTGAATGGACAGAATTCTGTAGGAGAAGTGAAAAGATAAAAATTGAAATGAAAGAAAGGACCTGTCGCTTGCACACGGAAAGTGAAAAATTCAATAAACGTATGCTATACTGATAAATTAGAGTTTATGTTAAATCTTTTATACGTCAATCGTTTATATATAGTCTAAAGAGAGGGTAAAAAAAATGGTCGCGAGAAACAAAAAAAAACCGAGCATTAAGGATGTAGCGGAGAAATCAGGCGTTTCAACAGCAACTGTTTCACATGTCATTAATGGAACACGGTATGTTTCAGAAGAGGTGTCAAATAAGGTAAAGAATGCTATGAAAGAATTGCAATATGTACCTAATCCTATTGCACGTTCATTAAGAAGTCAGCATTCCCATATCATTGGTTTAATCATTCCTGTAAAACGTGCTTCAGATACGGCTAACTTATTTTTTATGACAATTGCTCAAGGTATAGAAGCTACGCTAACTAAAAATGGTTATAAACTTATTTTGTGTAATTCGTATGAAGATGTTGAATTAGAACAGGAGCATATTGACATGTTTAATGCTCAACAAGTAGATGGCTTGATTATTGCTCCTGTTACCGAGGATTATACTCATATTCAGGAACAGTATCCAATTGTCTTTATTGATCGAAAGCCCGCCGCATATAAAGGAGATTGCGTCTTCTCTAATAACTATCAAGGTGCTTATGAAGCAACGGATCATCTTATAAAAAAAGGCCATACGAAAATTGGTTTTATGACAGGTGATATGAATATATCAACAGGAAAAGACCGATTCGATGGTTATAAACAAGCTTTGCTCGATTCAGGAATTGAGATTCAAGATTCCTATATTAAGTTTGGAGATGTTAACTTAGAAACAGGTTATCAATTAGCTAAAGAACTTATGGAGAAGAAAGAAGTGAGTGCTCTTTTTGTAGCGAATAATATTTTAACAATGGGAGCTATTCGGTATTTTCAAGATTATCATGTGAAGATTCCAGATGAGATGGCTATTATCGGTTTTGACGATTACGAATGGTCAATGATTTTGAATCCTCCATTAACTAGTGTGAAACAGCCAGCATTTGAAATGGGTCAAAAAGCTGCAGAGGTGATGTTAGAGCGAATTCATAATCCTTCTATTGAACCAAAATGCTACATTATGGATACAAACTTGATTATTAGAAAAACGACGTGAGTTTTTTCAATAAATATTTTAGAGAAAAGACGTACCTGGATTTCATCTAGCCCTAGGTACAGTCTTTTTTTAGTGGTTAAACCTAGTTTGTATGAAACGGGAGGAAATTCGTGAGATCTGAGAAATCGAATGGATTAAAGCCATCACCAACAACGAGGCGTAACTCAGCTAGCATAAAATAGTCTAAATTTTTTTAATATAATATTTCTCTTGACGATTTTTGAAAACGCTTTTATAATCTAGTTAAACGATTACGTAAACGATTAACTAACTTTGAAAGCGTTTTTACAAAGAGAGGAAAGTGATTCATCATGACTTTAGGTGCAAAACGAAATTATTGGTTATTAAGTGCATTTTTCTTTTTCTATTTCTTTACATGGTCTTCATGTATGGCGTTATTCTCAATTTGGTTAGGTCAAGATATCGGGTTAAGCGGTGCAAGCACAGGTATTATCTTTTCTGCTAATGCGATCTTTGCATTAATCATGCAACCACTATACGGAGTCATTTCTGACAAAATAGGTTTAAAAAAGCATATTCTTTGGTTTATTGCTGGTTTACTAGTGTTATCTGGTCCGTTTTTCATTTACGTGTATGGTCCGTTATTAAAATATAATGTACTACTTGGAGCTATTGTTGGTGGTATGTTCTTGGGGGCAGCCTTTCAAGCAGGCTGTGGTGCAGTAGAATCTTATATTGAAAAAGTAGGTCGTCGAAACGATTTTGAATATGGAAAATCTAGAATGTGGGGTTCACTTGGATGGGCAGCTGCTACATTCTTTGCAGGTCAATTGTTTAATATTAATCCTAATATTAACTTTTGGGTAGCATCAGGTTCAGCAATCTGTTTAGTTATCATTTTATTTATGACAAGAGTAGATTTAACAGAAACAGATTCAGATGAAAAAGTAGAACCTATTAAAATGGCTGATGTTTTTGGTCTATTAAAATTAAAAAAGTTTTGGTTCTTTGTTATGTATGTATTTGGAGTTGTATGTTTTTATAATGTTTATGATCAGCAGTTTCCTATCTACTATTCTTCATTATTTTCAGATGTTGGAGCAGGAAACCAAGTATACGGGTATTTAAATTCACTTCAAGTATTCTTAGAAGCGGGTATGATGTTTGCCGCTCCGTTTATTGTAAATAAAATTGGAGCAAAGAAAGCATTAATTTTTGCAGGATGTATTATGTCGGTTCGTATTATTGGTTCAGGTTTAGCTGTTGAACCAATCGGTATTTCCTGTATGAAATTACTACATGCATTAGAATTACCAATTATGTTAATTGCGATTTTCAAATATATAGCACAGCACTTTGACAATCGTTTATCATCTACTTTGTATTTAGTAGGATTCCAATTTTCAAGCGCCATAGCGGCAGCATTTTTATCGCCAGTATTCGGAAAGATGTATGATTCAATCGGCTTTAGTAGTGTATATTACATCATTGGTGGAGTTGTACTTGTATTTACAATTGTATCTACCTTTACACTATCAAATGATATAAAGCCTGATACAGAACCATCAAATCTACAAAAAAGTGCTTAAACTAGGAGGTATATGATAAATGACATCACAAATTTTAGATAAAAAATCATTATTAGATCAAGCAAATGACGCTCTTCAAGAAGCTGCAAAAAAAGTAAATCATGATCATCGATTAGGTTTCCATATTGCCGCTCCTGCTAATTGGATTAATGATCCGAATGGATTGGTATACTTTAATGGAGAGTATCATGCGTTTTATCAGCATCACCCATATGATGAGCATTGGGGACCAATGCATTGGGGTCATGTTAAAAGTAAAGATTTAGTTCATTGGGAGCATTTGCCGATTGCGTTAGCTCCAGATCATGATTATGATCGTGATGGTTGCTTCTCAGGTAGTGCTATTGTTGAAGGAGATACACTTTATCTCATTTATACAGGTCATGTATGGGTTGATCGAGCAAAAGATATCGCCATTCAAACACAATGTCTTGCTTCAAGTAAAGATGGTATTCACTTTACTAAACATGAAGCAAATCCAATTATTCGAGAAATACCTGAGGATAGCACAGGGCATGTTCGTGATCCGAAGGTATGGAAGAAAGACGAAACATACCATATGGTATTAGGAAATCGTACAAAGGATGATATAGGCCGCGCGATCCATTACTCATCAACAAATTTAGTAGATTGGAAATATGAAGGAGTAATCGCTGAAAATACATCGAACGTAGGATACATGTGGGAATGTCCAGACTTCTTCGAGTTAGATGGTAAGCATGCTTTATTATTCTCTCCACAAGGAATGGTAGCGGATGGCGATCAATATCAAAATCTTTACCAAACTGGATATTTGGTTGGCGACTATAATGAAAACACTGGTAAATTAACTCATGGTGATTTTAAAGAACTAGATCATGGTCATGATTATTACGCTGTTCAAACTTTACACGATGATCAAGGAAGACGCATTGGTATTGGCTGGATGGATATGTGGGAATCTAATATGCCAACAAAAGAAGAAGGTTGGTGTGGTGCTTTAACATTACCACGTGAATTATCTATAACAGAAGACAATCAGGTTATTATGAAGCCTGTAGAAGAATTAAGTTTACTTCGTAAACAAGAGCTTCCAATCGATATCACAGAAGTTAATAATGAATCGATCGATACAGGAATTCATGAAGATTTACTAGAATTAAAAGTAGAGTTTTCTCTAAAGGGACTGACAGCAGAGAAGTTTGGTATAAAAGTTCGATGCAGTGATGACAATAGTGAAGAAACGGTTATTGGAGTGGATGTGAAGAATGCTAAGCTTTACCTTGATCGTGACCGTTCAGGTAAAGGTGTAGATGGTATACGTCAAACAAATATTAATGTTCAAGCAGACTCCGTAAGTCTTCATGTCTATGTAGACCGTTCTTCTGTTGAAGTATTTGCTAATGACGGCATGATTAATATGACTAGCAGAATCTATCCGAAGACTACAAGCCTAAATGTCCAATTGTTTGCAGACGGAGGAAGTGTTACAATTTCTTCTGCTCAAGCATGGAAATTAAAGGATGTTTGGGAAGAATCAAAATAAGAAAGTACAAAATTTTTGTCGAAAGCCAAGAACGAAAAATGTTCTGGCTTTTTGACGTAATTAGATATTTAAGAAGGTAGAGGTTTAGAAATGGGAAAAGTATATTGTATTGGTGAAGCTTTAATTGATTTTATTCCGGAGCAAAAAGGGAAAGCATTGAAAGATGTAGATACTTTTGAAAAATTACCAGGTGGCGCTCCTGCCAATGTTGCCATTGCTGTTGCAAAGTATGGTGGGCGAGCATCACTTATTACAAAGCTTGGTCAAGACGCTTTTGGTGATTTTTTAATTGAGATTCTAAAAGAGAATAATGTGGAAGTAGATAAAATTATTCAAACGACTGAAGCAAATACAGGTTTAGCATTTGTATCAGTTAAGGAAGATGGTGAGCGAGACTTTTCCTTTTATCGAAATCCTTCAGCAGATATGCTGTTAACTGAGGAAGAAATTAAAGCGGACTGGTTCACAGAAAATGATTTGCTTCATTTTTGTTCTGTTGACCTAATAGAATGTCCAATGAAATATGCCCATAAAAAAGCTATATCTTACATGAAGCAAAAGGGAGCTATTGTAAGTTTTGATCCAAATATCCGTTTATCGCTCTGGAAAGATCCAAAGGAATGTCAAGCTACCGTACAAGAATTTTTACCATTCGCTCACATCATTAAAGTTTCGGATGAAGAGCTAGAGTTTATTACAGGTATTTCGGATGAAAAAGAAGCGATTCGCTCATTGTTTGTAGGCGATGTTAAAGCAGTTGTCTATACGAAAGGTGCAAAAGGTGCAGAGCTTCATTTGAAAGATCAAATGTATCGATCCTCTGGATTTAAGGTGACGGTTTCAGATACAACAGGAGCTGGAGATGCGTTTATTGGCGGGCTATTATATGCCTTAGTAGCTAATCAAGTCAATCTATCAAATATTGAACAAATATTAATGGAAAAGCATGAAGACATTTTAGCCTTTGCTAATGCAAGTGGAGCATTGACAGCATCAGTAAAAGGAGCTATTCATGCAGCACCAGCTAAAAAACACGTGTTAAATTTTCTAAGTACACGCCTAGGCGAAAGTTTTGAAGGAAGATTCGTTGAATTAATGAATTAAGCACAAGGCAAGAAGGATGCACTCGTTCAGTGTTATCCTTCTTTTTTATGTTAAAAATAATTTTATAACCCATCTTTTAATCGGCTCAGAAATTTTTTGACTAATGCTGGTTTATGATGATCCTCTCGATAAACCCAGCCATAATGTACAGGTTTCATTTCAGGTAGGTTTAAAGGCAGGGCAACCATATATGAATTATTGCTTTTGAAAGAATAATCCAATCCAACAGTCACAGCTAGCTCGTCTCGAATAGCATTTTGGATTGCTTGTGTGTTATTACTTGTAAACAAGATATCATGAGGACCATAATGAGTAATTAATTGATTCATGAACCAATGAATATATTCGTCATCGTATAAAACAATGGTTTGTTTTTGAAGTATTTCTGGATCAATCTTATTTAATAAGGATAAGGATGAATGTTTATGAACACCTACTACCATTTTTCCTTTTATTAGTTTTTCAACAGAAAATCCCTTCATATTCTTTTCGAACGCTTCATGCAAAATCATGAGACCAATGTCGATTCGATTTTGTTGAAGATCTTCTATAATTTCTCTAGGACCTTTTTCAAGAATTTCTATTTTGATTTGTGGGTAATCTTTTTTAAATGCTGCAATGCTATGGATTAATAGATGCATAGGCCCAGGTATTGTGGCTATTTTTAATTCTCCACTTATTGTTTCTTTAAAGCTTTCAGCTTCTTTTTTTAGTTCGTTAATTTTCGTTATAATTTCAGCGGCCTTGGCTGTGAAAACCTTTCCTTCTGTTGTTGGTACGGCTCCTGAACCACGAGCTCGTTTAAATAAAGTAATTCCAAACTCAGCTTCAAGATTAGAGACTGCTTGGCTAATAGCAGATAATGTAATATGACAGCTTTCAGCAGCTTTAGTAAACGAACCTGTTTTAGAAACTTCACAAATATAGATAAGCTGTTCAATATTCACGTTATCCCTCCTAAATAAGTAAGTATTACTTAATTATAATTTAAAAAGTCTAAATTTTAATTAATTTTGGTTAATAGTAAAATAAAAGTAAGGAACATTAAAGCTCGTTTTCATAAAAGTGTAAGGTTTTTCAGGTGTATAGGGGTATAAAAAATAGAAACCATTTTTATGAAAACCTATAACACTATTAGGGAGGAAATACAATTGACTAAAGGTAGAGTAGTTGTTATTACAGGAGCAGCAAGTGGTATTGGGAAGGCTACAGCATTAAAATTTGCTAGACAGGGTGATCATGTGGTTGTAGCAGATTTCAATGACGTTGAAGGAGTTCGTACTACTGAAGAAATCATTAAATCTGGTGGACAAGCGATTTTTGTTAAAACAGATGTTTCAAAGTTTGAACAAGTAGAAGAACTTGTAGATAAAGCTGTTGAAACATATGGTACAATAGATGTTATTTTTAATAATGCTGGAATTGGTAGTTCAAGTGCTATACTTGATCAAGATTTAAATGTATATGAAAGAACGATTGCTGTTAATCAACATGGTGTGGCTTATGGAATTATGGCAGCAGGGCGTAAAATGAGAGAGCTTGGTGTGAAAGGTGTCATCGTAAATACGGCTTCCGTATTTGGTTATTTAGCATCTCCTGGAACATTTGCTTATCATGCCGCTAAAGGAGCTGTGGTTATGATGACTAAATCAGCTGCCTTAGAACTAGCACCTTATGGAATTCGTGTTATTGCAGTTGCTCCAGGTATGGTAGATACACCAATCATTCAAGGTTACAAAGATATGGGTATGCTTGAGTCCATGAAATCAAAAAGTATGGCAAGAAAATTATTATCGCCGGAACAGCTTGCTGATTCAGTGTATTTATTAACTTTACCTGAAGCTAGTGCAATTAATGGCAGTGTTATAATGGCCGATGAAGGATATGCATCATTTAAATAACAATAAAGAGGCATCTCAACGGTGGTTAAATATCACTTTTGGGATGCCCCTAACTTTAGATTATTTTATTTGAAAATATAGTATGTTTTTTTGGTTTTTACACCTCAAAAAAGCGGATGTTACGCTCTTTGTTATGCGCTTAATTGTATGTTGCTTATTTATTACAAAAAATGTAGTGAATCCTTATTATGTTTAATGATATTTTTTACATATTTGGCAGTAGCTTACCTGGATTCATGATGTTCATGGGATCAATCATTTGTTTAAGCTGTTTCATTAAAGTAAGTGCTTCTTCATGTTCAACCTGCTGATATTTCATTTTTCCTATACCTACTCCATGTTCACCTGTACAAGTACCCCCAAGCTCAATAGCTCGATACGTAATCTGTTCATTAATTTGTTTTGCTGTATCTACTTCCAGTTTATTTTTAGGATCATACATAATAGCAGTATGGAAGTTTCCGTCTCCAACATGACCTAATATGCCACCATTTAATATGCTTTGATCGATTAGTTCTCGTGTATAGACGACTAAGTCAGCTAATTTTGAAATGGGAACGCAAACATCTGCACCGTTCATTTCAAGTCCTTTTTTATGGCGAAATGCGAAAATCATTTCATGTCTGGCCTTCCATAATTCTGCACGGTCTTTTGAATTGTCTTTTCTTTCCCAGTTTTCACAGTTAAGATCTCTCATTAATTCTTCGACAGTACTAGCAACATCTTCAGCTGCCGTTTTTGTGCCGGCAAATTCAAAGAATAACGAATGGCCCTCAGGAAATTGATAACTTCCATATTGATTTACTTGTTTAATGCTATGTTCATCAACAAATTCCATGCGAAGTACTTGTATTCCACTTTGTAGAACAAGCTGCGCTGCTTCAACGCATTCTTTAGCAGTTCTAAAGGTACATCGTGCAGCTACAATATGTTCAGGAGTTCCGTGCAGCTTTAGTGTAATTTCCGTTAATATACCTAATGTACCTTCAGAGCCTACGAACATGCCATTTAAATGATAACCGCTTGATGATTTTTTGGCTCTTGATCCAGTATGGATGACTGAGCCGTTTGGTAGTACGACTTCTAAATCTAAAATTTGATCACGCATCGATCCATAGCGTACAGCCGTTGTACCGCTAGCATTTGTAGCAGTCATGCCACCAATACTAGCGTCAGCACCAGGATCTATTGGAAAATAAAGTCCTTGATTATTAATTGCTTGGTTTAATTCCATTCTAGATATTCCTGGTTGAACAGTAACTGTTAAATCTTCAGGATTAAATGAAAGAATCTTATTCATTCGTTCAAAATTAATGGAAATTCCTTTAGATAGAGGGATGGCTTGTCCTTCTAAACCCGAACCAGCTCCGTACGGGGTAATAGATATTTGTTTATTGCGTGCAAAATTCATAATAGCGACCACATCATCTGTGGATTCTGGGAATACTACAATATCAGGTTCGATTGGAGTGAAATAAGATTCGTCGCGACTATGTCGATATAAGTTAGTCTCACTCATACTAGTTTTTTCTTTTCCCATGATCTGGGTCAGTTCTTCTATCCATTCTTGTTGCATGAAAGCTCCTCCTATACTTGAGTTAACAATTAATTTATAATTTAGAAAATTCTATACTATTAGTTTAGTAGAAAAATGATATTTAATCTATTTATAAAAATCAAAGCTTATCATCTATGAAACAAAATCAAGAAAAAACATCGAAATTGTGTCAATTTCCTTTTTCTTTCTGTAAAGTAATCCATATTATTCGCCTTTAAGAATAAAGAAGCATCATAATATAAGTATAAGAAAACGAAGGAGAATAGGGATGATTACGAGACATGAATTAATACAGGAAGCGACTGCTTTTATTCAGGAGTGTTACAGTGAGTGGGATCGTGAGAATGAAATAGATGAACGGCTAGCCGTGATTAATAGGGAAATCAATCAAACAGGAACCTATAGTCATACTTTTGAAGAATTAATTTATGGTGCGCGTGTTGCATGGCGTAATAGTAATCGTTGTATTGGCCGCCTTTTTTGGGAAAGCTTAACGGTGTTTGACGCAAGAGAGGTAAATGATGCGAAACAACTGTTTGAAGCATTATTCCATCATATTGAATTCGCTACTAATGAAGGAAGGATTCGACCAACTATTACGATTTTTAAACCTTATATAAACGAAAAGAACCAAATTCGAATACATAATCATCAACTTATTCGCTATGCTGGATATCATTCTGACCATGGAGTTATTGGTGATCCAATATCGTTGGAGTTCACAAACAAATGTGAACAGCTTGGTTGGAAAGGAAATAGAACTCAACATGATATTCTTCCATTAGTCGTATCAATTGATGGTGGTGATTTGCATTTTAAGGAGCTTCCAAAAGATTTAGTGAAAGAAGTAGAAATAGAGCATCCGGATCTTCCAATCGATTCTTTACAAGTGAAATGGTATGGAGTACCTATTATTTCTGATATGCGTTTAGAAATTGGGGGAATATCCTATACAGCGGCTCCATTCAACGGCTGGTATATGGAAACAGAGATTGGAGCTCGTAACTTAGCTGATGAAAATCGTTATAATTTACTACCAACTGTTGCGGAAATGATGGGCTTAGATATGTCAAAGCAATCGACACTATGGAAGGACAAAGCTCTAATTGAACTAAATATTGCAGTGTTACATTCATTTAAAAAACAGGGTGTAACGATTATTGATCATCATACGGCCGCTCATCAATTTCATTTATTTGAACAGAAAGAAGTAGCATGTGGTCGAATGGTAACAGGTAATTGGGTATGGCTTATACCACCACTATCGCCTGCCACAACTCATATATATCATAAGCCATTTAAAAATGCGATACGGACACCTAACTATTTTCATCGGAAATAGACGATGTAGTTAATAGAGGATAAATGCATAGCGAATGGGCTTTAAAGTATTTTTAAATAGTAAGGGACCTCAAAGTGATTGGAAATCGCTTTTAAGAGGTCCCTATTTATATTTTTATTAAGCTTTTGCTTCGTATAATTTAATTATTTCAATCAATACATTCGTCGCTTTTATCATATTGTCTACTGAAATATATTCGAATCTGCCGTGATAGTTTTCACCACCAGTAAATACGTTCGGTGTAGGTAAGCCCATGTAAGAAAGTTGAGAACCATCTGTACCTCCGCGAATCGGTTTAACAATTGGCTCAATATCAAGATTTTTCATGGCTTCATAGGCAATGTCGACAATAAATTTAACAGGTTCAATTTTTTCTTTCATATTGTAGTATTGGTCTTTTATTTCTAACTCAATTCGTTCTTTTCCGTACTTTTCTTGTAAGCTAGCAACGATTTTTTCTATATTTGCTTTACGAGCAGCGAAAAGCTCTTTATCATGATCACGGATAATGTAGCTCAAGGTTGTTTCTTCAACATCTCCATTAAAACCTAATAAATGATAAAAACCTTCATATCCTTCTGTATTTTCTGGTGATTCATTAGCTGGTAGTTCATTTTGGAATTCCATGGCCATTTTAATGGAATTGATCATTTTGTTTTTGGCTGTCCCTGGATGAACATTTTTCCCTTTAAATGTTAGTTTTGCGCCAGCAGCATTAAAGCTTTCATATTCTAATTCGCCGAGTGGTCCACCATCCATAGTGTATGCGTATTGAGCATCAAAAGCTTTTACATCAAATTTATGTGGTCCTCTACCAATTTCTTCATCAGGTGTAAAAGCAACGCGGATTTTACCATGTTTTATCTCTGGATGCTGAATCAGATAATTCATGGCTGTCATAATTTCAGCAATTCCTGCTTTATTATCTGCACCTAGCAGAGTTGTTCCATCTGTTGTAATTAATGTATGACCTTTATATCCTGCAAGCTCTGGAAATTCAGAGGTTTTCATTACGACTTGTAATTGTTCATTTAAAACGATATCTTTTCCGTCATAATTTTCTCTAATTTGAGGCTTTACATTAGCTCCAGTTAAATCAGTAGCTGTGTCTATATGAGCTAAAAATCCAATTGTAGGAATCTGTTTATCTGTATTAGCTGGCAATGTAGCCATTACATAACAATGTTCATCAATTGTTACATCCTCCATTCCAATTTGCTTTAATTCTTCAACAAGCATATGACCAAGAGTAAATTGACCAGGTGTAGAAGGGCAAGTTTCACTACTATCATTGGATTGTGTATCTACTTTTACATATGTAGTAAATCGATTGATTATTTCGTTTTTCATTTTATAATCTCCTTACATATTTTATTAGCTATATTGTAATCTTATCACTCGTATATCATCCGTCAAATGGATACGTAAGTAAGTATTAGCAATTATTTTTTCCATTTCAAATCTTTATGTACTATGAAAAAATATGATAAACAAGAATTTATATCTATTTATGGAAAAATGAGGTAGACAATAGTGTGTATTAATGTAATAATACATTAAAACAGTGTATGAATTGCATAATACACTTCTTCGTTAATAATGACTGCCTTTGACGTTCTGACTTCCGACTATTTTAGATTTTAGTAGACATGAACATGACGTACTTGTAGAAGGAGTAGGATGTAAAAAGAAGTCAAATCCGTTTTTTTCTTTCTTATCATGCGAATAGGAGGTTAGCTTGTGATACTAGAGATGAACACCCGAGAACCGATTTATATTCAGGTAGTTACGTTTTTTAAACAAAGAATTGCAATAGGTGAACTGAAAGCTGGAGAAGAAATACCTTCCCGCCGAGAATTGGCTGTGGAGTTAAATATTAATCCAAATACGGTTCAAAAGGCTTATAAAGAAATGGAGGATCAAAGGTTGATTATTACGGAACGAAATTTTCCAAGTCATATTACTGAGGATGAAGAGGTACTTAAGCAAGTTCGAAAAGAATTGATCACAGATGCAACAGAGCATTATGTAGCTGCGATGAAGAAGATTTCTATTCCAGTTGAAGAGATAATTGATACGGTCAAAGAGATTTATCAACGAGGAGAAGTGAAGTAGGGAGGAAGAATAGTGATTGAAGTTAAAGGGATTTCAAAATCTTTTCGATTAAAAAAAGTTTTGAAGGATGTTTCATTTACAGTTAAAAAAGACGAAATAACATGTTTGATTGGACTAAATGGCACGGGGAAGTCGACAACATTGAAAAGCATACTTGGATTAACTCCTTTCACTAATGGTGATATTACGATTGATGGTATTAGTGTGAAGAAAAAGCGTAGTGATAATGTATCATTCGTTCCTGATCATATGACGATGTTATCTAGTATGAAAATTAAACAAGCCTTTCAATTTATGAATGACTTCTATCCTAGGTGGAGTGGTGAGCGTGCTCAGGAACTACTAACCTTTTTTTCGATGAAGGAAGAACAAAATATTGGCGACTTATCAAAAGGGAATGCTGCAAAGGTAAATTTAATAATCGGCTTGTCATTAAATACAGATTACATCTTACTAGATGAACCTTTTTCGGGAATTGATTTATTTTCAAAAGAGAAAATACGGGAGCTATTTTCTTCCCCTTTCATTGAGGGAAGAGGAGTGCTATTAACAACGCATGAAGTAGATGAAGTAGAACATTTAATTGATCGGGTAATCATTTTGGATGATGGAATGATTGTTCAAGATTTTTATACAGAAGAAGTTCGAATGGAAGAAGGAAAATCAGTCATCGATAAGATGAGAGAGGTGCTAGGTGGATGAGTAATTATCTTAAACTGGTTGATTTTGAAATAAAACGATTCTGGAAAATATATGTTGCTTTATTAAGTGTCGTGGTTGTTATGGAGTGTGGCTTTGTAACCTATGAATCTTTGTATTATAAAGGCTTGATAGAAGCTGGCAATTATGGGGGAGAACCATTAACTTTGTCTTATCTTACATCGTCTTCTTTTTTTGAATTAGCTCCTACACTATGTATAGCTATTTTAGTATTGTATGTTTTTTTTACATGGTATCGAGAATGGTTTAGCAAAAATACATTTGCCTTCCAGCTGCTGTTACTCCCCTTTAACCGAATGACCATATATTTAGCGAAACTATCCTCGATAGTATTATTTATTTTGGGGTGTTTAGTAACTCAATTAGCGCTATATCCTCTGTTAAAAACGATTTTTCAAGCCATCTTACCTACCCAATTTAGGATGGATATAACGTTGGTGCAGTGGTTATGGGAGAGTTCTGATTTATTTGACTTGCTGATTCCGTTAAACGCTACAGACTTTCTTCTTTATTATGGAATAGGTATTGCAGGAGTGATAGTAGTATTTACAGTTATTTTGTTGGAGAGAAGCTTTCGTTTAAAAGGTATCTTTTTCTCTGTCCTTTTTCTTTCGGTTTGTCTATTTTTACTTTTATTCCCGGCTTTGCTACATAACTTTGTGCTTCCTTTATATGAAAGTGAATATGTTGCCCTTCAAATAATGGTAATAGCGCTGATTGTGTTTGCATCGCTTTTCCTAAGTTACTATCTAATGAAAAAGAAAATATGGGTGTAAGAAGGGAAGCGTATATGATGAAAAGATATAGTTGGACCATTTTATTATCAATAGTATGTGTATTTGGTATTGTATTTTTTTATACTCTTCAAACGATTTCGTCTGAAAAGAGACTCAAGTATCGTATCGTTACAGAAAGTGGAAATCCAAATGAAATTGTAGATTTGAATATTTACGGTAACGGATTTAGTCGGGCGATTTATTACAATATGAATATTTCCTCTAAGATGACAGATTACTCTCAAAGTAACATGTTTAATAAACTAATCATACATGATTATGGCCGCGCTAACGAAACATTAAAACGACTTCAAACAGATAATAAGTCATTTATGCGTGATAAAGGGGATGTTGAAAATCTATATGAAGACCATTTATTTATACTGTATGGAATGGATGTATTTAATCATGAGAAACAAATTGTGGATGGTTTGAAAATTGACGTATTTGATAAAGTACAAAACAAATCATGGGATTTCATAGTTGAATTACCCGAAAATAACATAAAATACCAAATCTCAAACATTCAAAATATCGAGCTTGATAATCAAAACATCAATATTATTTTGTCATTGGAGGGGCAAGAAAAACAAAAAATTGTACAAATATTTGTGAATTTGAAAAAACAAAAAATCGTAAGCAGTAAAGAGCTATTTTCAAGTAGTACACAAGATTACTTTACATTTATAGATAATACTTCTATAAATAATATGGTATCAAGTGAAAAGTATCTTCCATTTTTAATCTCCAAAGAGGGACAATCTCAAAAGGATTTATATATCATTAATGTAAAGAACGGAAAGATGTTGAAAAATGAAAAAATCTTAGGAGACGCATACAATAATGATATTTATATGAGAGATAACAAAATATATTATGTTTCTAGTACCTCAGGAATATTATATGAATATGATCTTGAAATAAATCAGGACAAACAATTAACACAAAATAATCTACTAAAAGATTTCTCAAACATATGGATAGAAAAGAAAAACAATAAATTAGTGGTTTTTACGGAGCGAGGCTCGAATAAAAGGCAACATCATCTAATCGTTTATGATTTAAAAGAGTTTAAAGAAACTTTTCAAGGGAAAATTCAAAATGGCAAGGAAGCTTCGACTGACTTTATTGCTGACTACATTTCGATTTAATTTAGAAAAGATGAGCATATAATAAAAGCTCATATCCTTTCAAAGCATAGCGGCTGTTAGGATATGAGCTCTGTTTATTGTTTATTTTTAATTAGCGATTTTCTTGAGTTTTTTCAACCATATGAATGACGTCAGCTGTATTCTCACTTTGTCCTGCTTCATCTTCATCTGATGCGCCTGAACCACTTACATAGTTATAGAATACACCCATGAATAATGCACCACCGATAATATTTCCAAGTGTGACAGGAATTAAGTTATGAATGGCTTTTCCAAATGATATTGTATCTGGGTGCTCAACTACTAAAGCAACTGCGAATGAGCTCATATTGGCGATACTGTGCTCATAACCAGAGATGAAAAACCCGAATACGAATAACATCATCGTAAATAACTTTGGACCATCACCTTTTAATGTCATTGGAATGTAGAAAGCTAAACAAACTAACCAGTTACAAAGGATAGCTCGGAAAAATAATTCCATAGTAGAAGCGTTCATTTTTCCTTCAACAACACTCATTAAGTAGCCGTTAATGGCTGGAGAATCGAATAATCCAGTAGCATAAATGAAAAATGCGAAGGCAACAGCTCCAATAATATTCCCAGCATAAGTTGCACACCACATTTGAAGAACTTTCAACCATTTTAGTTTTCCGTTAAGTGCAGTGTATGTGAAATAAAAAGTGTTACCTGTAAATAAGTCTCCACCACCATATGCGATTAAGATAATGGCTGATCCAAAAGTAAGTGCTGCAAATGGATAGGCTAATGGGTTATGATTATCTGCATAAAATAAGTTCCCTGTTTTAAAAGCAATGATTACGCCAAATCCGATAAATGCACTAGCAAGAATAGCACGTAAAAGGTATTTAATAATGCTTTGATCAAATACTTTTTCTTTTTTTAAGGCTAATTTCTGTACTTCATATAAGGCTGTCTTTTCCATAGTACCTCCCGCTGCAAATCTATGTTGTTTTTGTTATTGTAGCCATATAAACATCCATTTATGTACAAATTTCATGTGAATGTATGAGCATGAAATAAGGAATGAGCACAATACAATAAAAGGAAGATGGCCTGATTCAATTTAATAAAACCAAAAGTACACCTAATCATAGCATTTTTATTGCTGTAGTTACATAGTTGGATAAACTTACCGGTTGCTTATACTTGACAATCACGATATTTTTATGAAATCGTTTTCAGTTCTAGGTGATTTAAGAAATTCTTAAGATTTTCCCCACATCTACATTAAGAAATATAGGCTATATTATTAACTATAGATGACAGATGATATACTTTTTGGAAGGAGGCTGATTATTATGACTACATTTAATGTTTTAGTTGTTGATGATGAACAAGAGATCCGTGATGGAATTGAAATATATTTGAAAAATGAAGGTTTAAATGTTATTAAAGCGGCTGATGGAATTGAGGCATTAGAAAAACTGCATGAACACACTATACACTTAATTTTATTGGATATAATGATGCCGAAAATGGACGGTATTTCAACTACATTTAAGATACGTGAAAAGCAAAATATTCCTATTATCATTTTAAGTGCCAAAAGTGAAGACAGTGATAAGGTTTTGGGGCTCCAAATTGGAGCTGATGACTATGTAACAAAGCCTTTTAATCCACTTGAATTAATTGCTAGAGTAAAATCTCAGCTTCGAAGATATGTAACACTTGGAACATATGAGGGGGCGACAAAGCAGATTGACCTTCATGGGTTAACTTTAGACGAAGATGCAAAACAAGTATGTATTAATGGTGAAGCAGTGAAGCTAACTCCTATTGAATACAAAATAGTAGAGTTACTAATGAAAAATGCTGGGCGAGTATTTTCAATTAATGAAATTTATGAACTTGTTTGGAAAGAACCAAGTTATAATGCTGAGAATACAGTAGCAGTTCACATTAGAAAAATTCGCGAGAAAATTGAAATAGACCCGAAGAATCCAAGGTATTTAAAGGTGGTGTGGGGTATTGGATACAAAATGGAAAAGTAACAAAATCATCTTCATTATTTTGTTAATCTTTAGTTTCGGTTGTTGTAGTTTACTGTCCATCTTTTCAACAGGAAATAATCTTTTGAAAAGTAGTTATTTTAAAACAACTGCTTTCCAATCGGAATTTACAGAATATTTATCTCAGTTACGAGCATTTAAATTAATGGATCTTAATTTAGCAGAAATGAAGAAAAACATCGTTGTCACAAGTGATGAAATTGAACAGCATAGATATCAATATGGTAGCTTAGATGAGCAAATAAGTAACATTAAAGCCCAGTACGAGGATAAAATAACGACCGCCAAACAAGGTGGAAATAATGAAGTTGCGGAAATTTATCGCAAAGAACGTGATTCCAAAATAGCGGATATCACCAAAAATTTTACAGATGATGAGCATGTACGTAAAAAGATTATTGCAGAAAAAGAAGCAGCTATTGAGGAAGCATATGCGGGGTATAAAAACGGTCATAATAATATACCAAATAATCATATATTTGAGTATTATCTAGTAGATACTTCTACGGATAAAGTATATACATCTTTGAATAGTACAGCCTCTAAAAATGTTAACCAATATTTTACGAATAAGAATATGATGTTTCTACAGGAATACGGTGGAAAAAACAAAGATTTATTGCAAATCAATGAGGATTATTTGCATTACTATTTATCGAGTGACAACAAATATTCTAGTTCTAATGCTTTATTTAATCAGGAATCTATTGTAAATAATGAGACGAAAACGATTAGCTCAGAACTTGAAAAAGCTGTAGCTTCAAATGAAGGACATTCTTTTAAAGGATTTATCGGTATCAACAAAGATGCACCATCAAATAATTATATTATTCAAAATGCAAGTTCGTATAAAGAAATTCAAATGATGTATTTTGTTTTCTTATTTATTGGACTATTGATGGTTTTTGTAGTCATCTGGCTATACAAGACGAAAATAAAATGTAATGTATGGCATAAATTAGAGTGGAAAGGCTATGAGAAAATACCATTTGATATTAGATTGGTTTTTCTATTTGTAACAGCGGCCTTTTTATCTAGCTCATTCCATGGACTTTATTTTAATAATGGTTATGATAATATTTATTATTTCACCAAAAATATGATATTCGGCTTAGGCTGGTCGACTATTCTACTTTCATTGTTACTTTTGCAGGCTATTTTAACAGCGAATAAAGTGAGAGTAAGAGGTTTTGATCAGGAGTTAAACGATAGTTTACTTTATAAACTTGCATCTGCACTAAAGCAAGCCTTTATAAACCGAAAAGCAGGAATACAATTATTGATTCTTTTAGTGGTTGTTTTTTTCATGGGCTTTGGTTTAATGCTAGCATTTGTTTTAGGGCACATTGAACTTGTTATACTATATTTATTTATGGTAGTAACAATTGGACTCCCTGTTATTATATTGATATTGAAGCAATTTGGCGATGTAAATAAAATCGCACAAAATGTCAGAGGGATTGTTGAAGGAAGAAGTGTGGAGGATGTATCCATTAAAGGTATATCATCGTTTAAGGCGTTTGCAGAAGATGTGAATAAGCTTAAACAAGGTGTGAAGGTTTCGCAACGTGAACAAGTGAAAAGTGAACGGTTAAAAACAGAGCTTATAACAAATGTTAGCCATGATTTACGTACACCATTAACATCCATTATAACGTATGCAGACTTACTGAAATCAAATGATTTATCAGAAGAAGATCGAAATAGCTATATAGAAATTATTGATCGTAAATCAAAGCGATTAAAAGTCTTGATTGATGATTTATTTGAAGCATCTAAAATGGCAACAGGGAATATTGAGCTGACAAAAAGTAAGGTTGATATTGTACAATTGTTACAACAAGCATTAGCAGAGCATGATGAAAAAATTGCAACTTCAGATTTGCATTTTAGAGTAAGTAATGATGATCAGCCAATTGAAGCAGTAGTGGATGGTCAAAAGCTATGGAGAGTATTTGATAATTTAATTGGGAATATATTGAAATATTCTTTACCTCATTCGCGAGTATATATTGGAGTGAAAAATCGACCAGATACTATTGAAATAACTTTTAAAAATGTTTCTCAATTTGAACTGGGAGATAATGTTGATGAGTTATTTGAGCGATTCAAAAGAGGAGATCAGTCTCGACATACTGAAGGATCAGGATTAGGATTGGCTATTGCTAAATCGATTATTGATTTACATGAGGGTGAAATGGACATAGATGTGGATGGAGATTTATTTAAAGTAACGATTGTTTTAAGAAAATAGTAAAAAGGGCATCTCAAAAGTGATTTTCAAGCACTTCTGAGATGCCCTTTCTCTTTTTGTCGTTTTATTGTATATTGCAGCAAACTTCTTTAAGAAGAGTTACATATTTTTGCGTGACTGACGCTTTTTCATATACCAGATGATAACGAGAATAAATAAAATGATAAGTAGAATGTAAACAATATTAGAAAAGATGTCCATATAGCTTACAATATCATGCCAGTTAGATCCCACTGCATTACCGACGTTTACTAAGATCGTGTTCCATATCAATGAACCGATAGTAGTAAATAATAAGAATAAACCGAAATTCATATTAGACATCCCAGCTGGGATAGAAATTAAGCTTCGAATGAGAGGGATTAGTCGACAAAATAATACTGTCCAAATACCATATTTATCAAACCAAGCATCTGCTCGATGGATGTCTTCCTTTGTTAATCTTAAAATACGACCATAACGATCAATGATTTTTTCAAGTCGTTTTACATCCAGTAATAATCCTATTCCATATAAAATGATTGCTCCAATGACTGAGCCAGCTGTAGCAAAGCCTATAACACCGACGATACTTAAGTGATTACTATGATGCGTCATAAAGCCACCAAAGGTAAGGATAACTTCTGAGGGAATAGGAGGAAAGATATTCTCTAGCGCTATTAAAAAAAATATTCCCCAATAGCCGTATTGCTCCATTAAATTAATTATCCAACTTTCCATGTAAGACCGCTCCTTTTGTGTAAAGCATGCATATTGCAGGCATTATTAGGCAACTTATACTTTCCTATTTTGAGCTTGTACTATAAACCTTATTATATGTTATAGATTTCTATTCATGATTCTTTCTCTTTTTCCAGGAAAATCAGTAATCTCCTGTTTATAGCTACCTAATAATGAAAATAGTATGTCATAAATACATTAAAGAAAGATTAGAAAAAGTTAGCATGTGGTAAATTTAAGTGTACTTGTTTTTCTAGTAGAGGATTTTTTCCTGTTTTATAGAATATATAAACAAATTATAAAACGAGTATAAAGGGGATAACTGAATGAAGCATACCTATTTTTTTACAGGATTTCCTGGCTTTTTAGCTACCAGGCTAATTAAAGGGATGATTCGTAGAGATAACATGTTTGAAAGTGCTTTTTTATTAGTGTTGCCTTCACAGGAAGATATAGCAAAGAAAGAAGCTATTGAAATAGAAAGAGAGATGCAACTAGAACAAGGTTCTTTGCAAGTGATTATAGGTGATATTACAAAAGAAGGATTACATATTGTAGATTATATCGCTGTTGAGAAGATAACTCACGTCTTTCATTTAGCGGCAATCTATGATTTAGCGGTGCCGAAGGATATTGCATATGAAGTAAATGTAGTAGGTACTAAGAATGTGAACGATTGGGTAAAAACACTTCCTAATCTAAAAAGATATATTTATTTTAGTACTGCTTATGTGGCTGGAACAAGAGAAGGCACATTATTAGAAACAGAATTAATTAGACCTACATCTTTTAAAAATTTTTATGAAGAAACAAAATTTGAAGCGGAGGTTTTAGTCGAGCAGCTAAAGAATGAAATTCCCATTACTATTATTCGGCCGGGCATTGTAAAAGGGCATTCTGAAACAGGAGAAACGATTAAATTTGACGGGCCATACTTTATTTTAAATACGTTAAGAGCTATTGCCTTCTTGCCATTTAAACCTTACATAGGACGTTCAAACTCGAAAATTAATCTTGTTCCCGTGGATTATATTATTGAGGCCGTATCATTTCTAGCTCTATATGAAGGTGGCGAAGGAAAAACATATCATCTAACAGATCCAAATCCGTATAGTGCAACAGAAATTTATGAAATGTTTACAGAAGCCATGTACAAACAAAAGCCTAAAGGAATGATTCCACTTTCATTGTGTAAGATGGGTCTTTCTTTTGCTCCAGTTCGAAAATTTCTTCATACGGAGCAAGAAACAATTGATTATTTTACATGGAAAGGAAACTTTGATTGTACCCATGCCAAACGCGATTTATTAGAAGCCGATATTGCATGCCCAGACTTTAAAAAAGGCGTACCTGCAATGGTTCAATTTTATTTAAAGCATCAAAACAATCCTAAATTCCAAGTGCCGATTCAATGATAGAAATTACAAGGGGTCTCTGAACAGTGATGTTTATCACTGTTCAGAGACCCCTATGCTTTATTTTATAAATTGGCCTGAGAGAAGGCCGAGTTTGAAAACCACATAACGATGTAAGAAAATGTCCATTAAATAAATTTTACTCTTTTTAGACATCTTCTTCTTTGTATATATACAGTTTTTCCTTTTTAAGACGGTAAAACGGTTCGTTTTAGCCAATCTTTTCCTTCTACTAAACGTGTAATCATCATGGCACATACTGTATTTCCTGTGCTATTTAATAATGTTGCTGGTGCATCAATAATGGTAGAAATGACAGCGATGATTGGCAATGTTTCTGGTGGGAATCCGAATACACTTAAAATAAGCATCTCCCCAATCATACCTCCACCTGGAATGGCGCCCATTACAGCACCTACTAAGAACGAAACAGCGATGATACTTAAGATACTTGATACACTAGTTAGATCTTTTCCGAAAAGAGCGAAAAGAAAAACAATCTTCATTACTCCACCTAAAACGGATCCATCTTTATGTGTGTTAGCTCCTAGTGGAATCACTGTTTCAGATATATCGGTAGGTACGCCCATTTTTTGAGTTGAAGCTAGATTTACTGGAATAGAAGCTGCACTTGAACATGTTGCGATTGCCGTAACAGAAGGAGGTAAAGCGTTCTTCCAGAATACTTTTACGCCTAACTTTCCACCTGCAAAGAAAGCGTATAGAGTAAAAAATCCAACAAAATATATGATTGTGATAACTAAGTATAAAATAAAGGTACGAGCATACCCTTCTAAGATGGAAGTTCCTAGATCACCAACTACGGATGCAAAATAACACCCAAGTCCGATTGGAGCATAATACATAATAAATGATACCATTTTCATCATTACCGCAGTTCCAGAAGATAAGAATGAAGCAATTGGTGCTCCTTTTTCCTTTATAAATGCTGTTGCTAGCCCGAAAAGGATAGAGAAAATAATTAATTGCAACATATTACTTTTTGAAAGCAATAATGAAAAATCAGTCACAGTAAATGTTTTAACAAGTTGACCTAAAAATGTTACTTCTTCAGTTGCTTGCTCAACAGGTTCACTAGAAGTCATCAATTCTTTAATAGCTGTAGTATCTGTTCCTTCAAGAGGATTCATAATAGCTACACCGATTACTCCTAAAATAGCGGCTATTATCGCTGTACAAAGGAATACTAGAACTGTACTTCCCATAATTTTTCCTAGACGTTTCATTTCTGTCATGTTTGCGATGGCTGAAGCTATGCTAAAAAACACGAGCGGAACAATGAGCATAAACATGAGATTTAAAAATAAATCCCCAAGTGGTTTAACAACTGCTGCTTCAGGTCCGAAAATGACACCTGCTATTCCACCAATGATAATTCCGAGTAATAAAAGGAGAGTTATTTTATAACTGTTAAAAAATTTCCTCACAATTATTCCTGCCTTTCTATACATTTTATCCATAACGTTGTATGTAATAAGTTTTCTAAAATAATATTATATCTTAAAATAGGCGAAAGTTGCAGAGTTAATAAATGAACCTTCTTTGTTTTGTTGTAATAAAGTGCTATTAGGAAGAATAAAAATTTACATTTTTTTATAAATAGGCTCTGTTATACCTCGATGTTGATTTTTAACATGTATCGAAAAAATAGCAAGATTTCTGCTGAAAGAGTAGTTCAAGTGAGATCCCCAAGTGAACGTAGCGAGCGTTTTTGACCAGTATAAACCATAAAATTTAACAGAGTCCATAAATAAAGACAGCTATTAGTAACATGAAGCTTACCTCGTTTGGTCTTAAAAGATTGGAGTGTTAAAAGTGAAAAAATCACTTAAACAGCAAATAGAAGAACAAGAAGGGGGAAAATTCCCATCAAAGTCTTATACTGAAATGGTTTTAAAACCTGCTTTTAATGAAGCTAAATACAAATTGACAGAGCACATATTACAAATTAATTATGCCCATCTTATTATGCTTGTAGAACAAAAATTGATGGATGAAGCAGACGCAAGGAAAATTTGCTTAGCAATTCGTTCTATAGATATAGAAACAATACAAAAGAGTGAATATAATCCACAGTTTGAAGATTTGTTTTTTCAATTAGAAGGTCAATTGCTACAGCATGCTGGAGATATCGCAGGAAATCTCCATATTGCCAGAAGTCGTAATGATATGGGGATTGCTATATATCGAATGACACTTAGAGAAAAGCTGTTATTTCTTTTAGAAGAAGCATTGAAATTAAGAAGCTGCTTAATTAGTTTAACGGTGGAGCATAAAGATACCATAATGATTGGCTATACGCATACGCAACAAGCACAGCCGACAACACTCGCGCACTATTTAAATGCGATGACAGATTTATTAACAAGAGATATTGAACGTATATTATCAGCATATGAAAATGTTAATAGAAGTAGTATGGGAGCGGCTGCTTTAACAACTTCAGGATTTCATATAAATCGGAATCGAATGAAGGAATTATTAGGTTTTGATACGATTATCCATAATGCTTGGGATGCGGTTTCAGGTGCAGATTATTTAGCCGAAATAGCAACAACTGTTCAACTAGCAGCACTAAATCTTGGTCGTTCTATTCAAGATTTCTTATTATGGGGAACACAAGAATTTGGTGCATTTAAGTTAGCGGATCCATATGTGCAAATCAGCTCAATTATGCCTCAAAAGCGTAATCCAGTTAGTCTTGAGCATCTTCGTGCATTGCTATCAAGCGTAGTAGGGGACACTCAAACGGTTACGTTGATGATTCATAATACACCTTTTGGAGATATTGTTGATACGGAAGATGACTTACAGCCTTATCTGTGGAGAGCAATTGATAAACTACAAGGGATTTATCAACTATTAGCTTGTATATTAGGAACTATGACTGTCAATCGAACAATCTTACTAAAACGAGCGCAAGAAAGCTTTGCTAATGTAACGGAACTTGCAGATACTCTTGTTAGAAAAGATGGAATTTCATTTCGACAAGCTCATCATGTTGTAAGTTCATCGGTGAAAAAGGCTATGAACAGCGATAAATCTTCATTGAAGGATCTAACTTTAAAAATTGTTAATGAACAGTTTACGCTTATTATTGGAAAACCATCATCATTAACGGAAGAGCAATTCAACAAATCATTGAGTCCAGAGCACTTTGTCAATATTCGTGTAATTGAAGGTGGTCCAAGTCCGGCTAGCATGAATATGGCAATAGAGCGATGTTTAGAAGAGCAGTTACAATGGGAGGAATGGTTACAATATAGGTGGAGTTTATTAGAAGAGGCATACACTGAAGTGGAAAATATAATTGAGAAATGGATGATATAGCATGAAGCAAAAGATGTACCCTTTACTTGCTATTGATGGTGGTGGCACGAAAACACTTGCTGTATTAACAGATTGTACAGGAAAGATTATTGGAAGAGGTAAGGCTGGTGCAAGTAATTATCATGGAGTGGGGGAAGAGAGAGCAAAACAGTCTTTACAAGTAGCGATTGAGGAAGCCATTAACAACACGGAGATGAATGAATGGGATAATAGAAGAATAGAAAGAGCAGTATTTGCTATAGCAGGGATTGATACAGAGCGAGATGAAGGAATAGCTAAAACAATCGTTGAAGAAGCTTTGAAGAATCTGTCTATTGAAGTAGAAACATTATACGTAGAAAATGACTGTCTTTCTGCTATGCTTGGAGCAACAGGACAATGTCCTGGAGGATTGATGATTGCTGGTACGGGCTCAATTGTTTATGCACATGATGGAAAAGGTCATATTGTGCGAGTAGGTGGGTGGGGGCATCTTTTAGGGGATGAAGGAAGTGGATATTGGATTGGTATGCAGGCCATCCAAATAGCAATGAGGATGCATGATGGAAGGGAACAAAAAAGTGAATTATATACACTACTCTTAAGGCATTTTGATTTTGATTCAGCAGAGGAATTATGTGATTGGATGTATAGTTCACATTTTTCGGTAAAAAAAGTAGCCAATCTTGCTGTCATAGTTCATAAAGCTGCTCTTAGTGGTGACAAGATTAGTGAAAAAATTTTATTACAGGCTAGTGAGCAATTAGCTGAGTTACTGATTACGGGTTTATCAAAGTTACAAATAGTTAACTGTCAGTGGCGAATCATATTGCAGGGGGGAATTTTGCAAAATAATGATTTTGTTCAGCAAAAAGTCATTCAACTTATTCAAAAAGAAATAGTCCATGTAGAATTTTCATTTGTTAAAGAGGAACCTATTTCATATATTATTAGGCGCGGACTCATGTAGTGTTATACAAAGAAGGGCGATAAAAAAGTCACAGCTTTTTTATCGCCCTTCTTACACTATATTTAAATCTTAAACGAGCTTTTTAAAGAAACAATTTGGTTGAATACAGGTTTTTCAGGAGTAGATAATTTAGGATCTACATTGAAATAACCGTGACGGAAAAATTGAAATTTATCTCCAGCTTGTACATTTTTCATGTTTTCTTCAACGAAGCCATCGTGTATTTCTAATGAATTAGGATTAACTTGCTCTAAGAAAGATTTTTCTTCAGAGTCTTCTTCGTCTTCTTGTAGAAGAGGATTGAAAAGACGGAATTCAGCTGGTACTGCTTGTGTAGCTTCTACCCAGTGAAGAGTACCTTTTACTTTACGTCCTGTAAATCCAGATCCACTCTTCGTTTCAGGATCATACGTACAATGTAGCTCAACAACATTTCCATTTTCGTCTTTAATCACTTCTTCACATTTAATGAAATACGCATGCTTTAAACGTACTTCATTGCCAGGGAAGAGGCGGAAATACTTTTTCGGTGGGTTTTCCATGAAATCTTCTTGTTCAATATAAATTTCACGTGAGAATGGAATTTGTCGCATACCCATTTCTGGATTTTCTGGGTTGATCTCTGCATCTAGCATTTCTACTTGTCCTTCAGGATAGTTGGTAATAACAACTTTAAGAGGCTTTACAATACCCATTGTACGAGGAGCTTTTAGCTTTAAGTCTTCACGTACGAAGTGTTCAAGCATTTGAACATCTACAATACCAGATGTTTTAGCTACACCAATTTCACGGCAGAAGTTGCGAATACTTTCTGGTGTATAGCCTTTACGACGTAATCCAGAAATAGTTGGCATACGAGGATCGTCCCAACCATCTACAACACCTTCGTCAACAAGCATTTTTAGCTTGCGTTTACTCATAACTGTGTCTGTTAAGTTTAAGCGACCAAATTCATATTGATGCGGAGTTGCTTCTGTTTCACAATTTGCAATTACCCAATCATATAGTGGTCTTTGATCTTCAAACTCTAATGTACAAATAGAGTGTGTGATACCTTCAATGGCATCTTCTAATGGATGAGCGAATGCGTACATTGGATAGATGCACCATTTGTCACCAGTGTTATGGTGGGTAGCATGTGCAATACGATAAATAACAGGGTCACGTAAATTAATATTAGGTGAGCTCATATCAATCTTTGCACGTAATACTTTTTCGCCATTACCGAACTTGCCATCTTTCATTTGTTCAAAAAGTTCAAGGTTTTCTTCAACTGTACGGTTACGGTATGGACTTTCTTTACCTGGCTCCGTCAACGTTCCGCGATATTCACGGATTTGATCAGCTGTTAAATCATCAACATAAGCTAATCCTTTCTTAATAAGAAGGATAGCTTTTTCATACATCGTATCGAAGTAGTCAGATGCGAAGAATAAATTATCCCAATCGTATCCTAGCCATGTTACATCTTCTTTAATTGCGTCAACATACTCTTGGTCTTCTTTAAGGGGATTGGTATCATCGAATCGCAGGTTCGTTTTTCCTTTAAATTCATCCGCTAAACCAAAGTTTAACACAATACTTTTAGCATGACCGATATGTAAATATCCATTTGGTTCCGGTGGGAAACGTGTTACAACAGTATCGTGTTTACCGCTTTTTAAATCGTCTATAATGATTGTTTTAATAAAATTTGAAGCATTTGAAGTATTTTCGCTCACGTTATTTAACCTCTTTCGTTCATCGACATTAGTAGTTCAATTATATAAAATTTTTTTATGTAATACAAAAATAGATATGCTTTTCTTGTTTTAGATGTCCTATGAACTTACTCATTTAACATATCAAAGAAAACCTTTCTCGATTCACCTATCAATCGGGAAAGGTTTTCTTGGTTATAAATTGTATCTGTCAGGTTTGTATTTGAACAAATTTACAGTTTAGTAAAACGATCGAAAAACTCATCTTATTCTCACACAAATGGATATTCTCTAGATGATACCCCTAATCTTCTGTTCAGAATGAATTAGTTTCTCGTGATTTTCTAAATAAACTTATTGAACTGGATCGTTTGCCCATGCAATAACAATTGTACCTTCTCCAGAATGTACAGAAACTGTAGAGCTAAGTTCGGAGATATCTACATGTAAATGAGGATATTTACTTAGTAGTAAATCCTTATATTCCAGAGCTTTATTTAGGACGTTTCCGTGCATTAGATAGATTTTATCGATAGTGGAACTTTTTTGATAGGCAATATCAAAAAGTTCAAGCAATCTTTTAATAGCTCGTTTTTCTGAGCGAACTTTCTCGAATAATTCAAATTTCCCATCCAAAATACGAATAATAGGCTTAATGTTAAGTAGGTTACCTAACAAATATTGTGTACCTGACATTCTTCCGCCTTTATAGAATTGATCTAAATTACCTAGAACCATATAATTCTCTATTCTATAGGCATCCTTGCGTAATTTTTCACTGATTTCTTTATAATCTAATCCTTCTTCTTGTAATTGCATTCCTAGTTCGATTAAACGAGTAATAGCAATTGCCATCGCTTTTGAATCGACTACTTCAAGAGGGAAATTCGCTAACTCTGCTCCTGCTTTACAGCTTGCTAAAGTTCCACTTAAATCAGCCGAAATATGAATGCCAATTCCTGCATCATATTCTTCTTTTAGTTTTTCAAATAGTTCAGCAAATCTACCTACTGAAGGCTGAGAAGTTTTTGGAATTTCTTTATCTTCACGAATATTCTTATATAATTGTTCTGTATTTAAATCGATTCCATCTTCATATGTACCAGTACTGAATGTAATACTTAATGGAACCACATAAAGATCAGGGTGGTTTTGTAATTCATCTGGAATTTCAGCAGTACTATCAGTAATCCAAGCAATTTTTTTAGTCATAACATTTATCCTTTAACATGAATTTTAGTAATTAATATAACATGTAGTTTAATTTATTATTTAGTCTAGTTTTAATATTTTTCTTTTCAAAATACAAGATGTATCTAGCTATTATTGTACTGCATTTAGCTAAAGTTCTCTATTATTTCGTTAAAGAAATGTGAAATATTATAAAATCATCTAGATTATTTCTTAACAAAAAATGAACATGTTGGATAAATATTTTATAGCATCATACAATTTGTTGAAAGAGTTGAAGAAATTCAGATTTATATTTCTAAGCAGAATAAGTAGTTATTAATTAATTTCGTGGTTCGTTATGCCAAATAAGAGCTACAGTACCTTCACCGGCATGAACAGCAATTGTAGAGCTTATTTCTCCTATTATTACTTTCAGATTAGGATATTTCTTGTTTAGCTCCTCTTTAAATTCAAGAGCCTTAGACTCAATATTTCCGTGCATAATCTGGATGGAATGAATAACATACTTCTGATAGGATTCGTCAAAAAGGGTGATTAGTTTATGTAGGGCTTTCTTTTCTGAACGAACCTTTTCAAATAAACCAAATTCTCCATTTTTTATTCGAATAATGGGCTTAATCTTTAATAGATTTCCTAAAAGGTATTGTGTGCCAGACATTCTTCCACCTTTATAAAATTGATTTAGATTACCAAGGAGAATATAATTTTCATTTTTTGTAGCATCTTTCCGTAAAAAAGTGGCAATATCTTTATAATCTCTTCCTTGTTTTTGCATATCTAATCCTTTATACAAAAGCGTTGTGATTATATAGGACATAGCAGTGGAATCAACGATTTCAACTGGGAAATCAGCTAAATCTGCTGCTGAAGTACAGCTAGATAATGTGCCACTTAATTTACTTGAAACATGAATAGCAATAGCTGCATCATAATTGTGTTTGAGCGTATTAAGCAGTTCAACTATTTTTCCCACTGAAGGCTGTAGGAACTTCTTTTTCTTCGTTTAATTTTTTATATAATAAATCAGTTGTTAGGTTGACACCATCTTCGAATAATTCATTTTGGAAATTTATGCTAAGTGGAATGACATATAAATCTGGATGCTCTTTTATATCTTCTGGTAAAAATGCAGTACTATCAGTAATCCAAGCAATTTTTTTTGCTGACATATCATCGATCCTTTAATGTATATTTTCCTTTTGTAATGCAAATCAGATGTATAATTTGTTAGTATGTCCAAAATTAGTCATTTACAAAAGTTATTAACATCTATTGTACTTTAATTACAGTGTTTATTTTGGATAAAATGGCAAGCATTAGTGAACAAATTGTGATATTACAGAAAATATCTAGGATTGAGAAGCAAATAAGATAAGAAATTGGCTATCGGAAAAATACTGATCTTTCTGTATAATTAAAAAACAAATAAGAAATGAGGAGCAAATAGATGAGAGACTTAGTGAAAAAACAACTAGAATCTTTTAAAAAAGAAAATGAAAATAGAGCAAGACTATTAATAAAATGTCCCGATCAACCAGGGATTGTATCAGCTGTATCTACTTTTTTATATGAAAATAAGGCGAACATTATTGAATCGAGCCAATATTCTTCTCATCATGATAGAGGTACTTTTTTCTTACGAATGGAATTTGAAATTCCTGAATTATCTAAGGTCTACAAACAGCTAGCGAATGATTTTGAAGTAGTAGCTAAAAGCTTTAAAATGGAGTACTCGTTTCGATCAGCTTCTCATCTAAAACGTACGGCTATATTTGTTTCAAAGGAACCACATTGCTTACTGGAACTATTGTGGGAGTATCAAAGTGGAAATTTAATGATGGATATTGTGATGGTGATTAGTAACCATGAGGATACGAGAGAAACCGTTGAAGCGTTAGGCATTCCTTTCTATTACATTCCAGCTAACAAAGATATTCGACAACAAGTAGAAGAACAACAAATCAAGATGTTAAAGGAAAAAGATATAGAAGTAATCGTATTAGCGCGATATATGCAAATCCTAACAGACCATTTTGTAAATGAGTTTCCAAATCAAATTATTAATATTCACCATTCATTTTTACCAGCCTTTATAGGTGCTCGTCCATATGAACGAGCCTATGAAAGAGGTGTTAAATTAATCGGTGCTACCTCTCATTATGTCACAAGCGATTTAGATGAAGGTCCAATTATTGAGCAAGATACAAAACGTGTCGATCATCGTGATACGGTTGAGCGACTTAAGAAGATTGGACATACAATAGAAAGAAGTGTTTTAGCTCGTGCATTAAGATGGCATTTAGAAGATCGAGTAATAGTTGAAAAGAATAAAACCATTCGCTTTTAATCTGGGTGCTGACCATGCCAACAATTTCTTTAATTAGACATGGGGTTTCTGTCTGTGATATGAGCAGCAGATTGACTTCAAAGCAATATAGTAAATGGGTAAAGAAGTACGATGAATCTGGAGTTCTTCCCTTTGATACTTTACTAGAAGGAACGCAGGAAGCAATGTCGCTTTCTCAGGTTGTTTTGACTAGTAATTTAAAAAGGTCAATTGATTCTGCCTTTTATTTAAAGAAAGATTATGAGTTTCAAACTCATTCGTTGTTTCATGAAGTAGGGATTCCAACAGCCTCTAATATTTTTTTCTTGTACATGAAGCCGAATTCTTGGAATATCTTCTTAAGAATACTGTGGCTACTTGGATATTCAAAAGATGTTGAATCATATAGATTAGCTAAAAAAAGAGCCAAGCTTGCGGCAGATTATTTAATCGGATTTTCCCATAAATATAATCATGTAGCCCTTGTTGGTCATGGCTTTTTTAACAGAATGATCGCAAAACAATTAAAAAAAGAAGGTTGGCAGTCCGTAGATTCTTATGCCGATGGAAATTGGGGTTGCACTACCTATATAAAATAATGCTCGGATAAAGAAGGTCTATTTACTTTTTAAATAGGCCTTTTATTTTTGAGCTAAAAGCGTAAAAAATCAAAAGGACGGTGTCGGTTTTTCTTAATCTCTAGCTCTAGCTCTTAGCCCCTCGAGGTCATAATATAAGCAGTTCTGAAGGTCAAAAAGAACCTTTCAAGGTCCCCCCGTGTATTATGCGTGAACGGAGGCCTACAGGATGTAGGTCACTAAGGCGTTGCCACAGGAAGTGGCGTTGTTAGCCTTTGTTCATTTTTTTCAGGCGCTTGCGCTTTTCTTAGTTTAGAGCAAGATACGTCGCAAGTCTTACAGCAAAATATAGCCAAGGTCGATTATGAAAACGTTCAATTAAAGATAAGATAGAGACATGAAAGGAGGAACGGAAAATGAAAAAATTCGGGTTATTACTAGTAGGAGGTATTGCAGCGATTGTCTTCTTAGCTAACCTAGGACCAATGCTTGCATTAGCTATTACATTAGGTATTGCGTATCTTGTCATTAAGGAGTTTTTGAAAGCAAAAACAACAGGATCAAAAATTGTATGGGGGATTATTGGTTTACTTTTCATCAGTGCTTCCATCTCAAACATTCCATCAATTATCGGTTTAGTAGCGATTTTTGTTATGTATCTAGTTTATAAAAACTGGAACAGTACAAAAAAAGTAGAAGTTGTAAAGAATGATGATCCTTTTGCAAATTTTGAAAATGAATGGGCAAATTTAAATAAAAACTAATAAGAAAAACGTAAGTCCGAGTTTAGCTCCGAAAGGCTTAAAGCGGGATAAAAGAAACACGATGAGTCCGTAAGGTGATGGAGCTAGACAGTAGTCAAGATTTAAATGAAGTAAATCCTCATATTAAGACAATAAACTATAGATAGTAAATAAAAAGGAGAGACCTAATTATGTCAAACTTATTCACTCGTATTAAATATGCAGTAGCAGCAGATTTAAATAATATGCTAGATCAAAAAGAGCAAAAAAATCCAATGACGATGTTAAATCAATATTTGCGAGATAGTGAAAAGGAAACAGAGAAGGTTCGCATGCTTATGGATCGTCAATCACGTTTAAAAGATGAATTCTTACGTGAATTAAATGATGCTAAAGCTTTAGTGGAGAAACGTGCATATCAAGTTGAAATCGCCTCAAAAGCAGGTGAGGTTGAATTATATGATTTTGCTCTAGCTGAAAAAAATCAATATGAACAACGTGTAGAACGTCTTCAAAAAGCTTTAGATGAAACAACGAATCATTTAGCACAATTAGAAAAGAAATATGTAGAAATGAAGCATAAGTTGAAAGATATGCATTTGAGAAGATTAGAAATTATGGGCCGTGAAAATATTGCCCGTGCTAACTATCGCATCAATCAGGTGCTAGATACGAAGCCTGAGTGTGATAAATCATCTGCTCGATTTGAAGAAATGGAACAGTATATATCTCGCATGGAAGACCGAGTAAATAAAGACTATTACCATAATACAATCGATGCAAGAATTGCGGAATTAGAAAAACAAGCAAAAAACAATGAAAGTGATTCAATTTTATAAGTTAAACATGTTATTCTAGTAAAGGCGTAGTATATTTCTGCGCCTTTTCCGTACATATTAACTTTGGAAGGGAGGGGACACTCGTGGCATTTAAATCAAAGTCAGATTTACTTAACTGGATCATTATATTTGCGGTTGTACTACTGCTAATTGAGGTTACGTTTTTTGATGGAGGTCTCCTTTTTTCTTTATTCATTTCAGCCGTACTCATTTATTTTGGTAAAAAGAGATGGCATAAAACAATTGGGAAGCTAGCTCTAATGATTGGAATTATTAGCGCTGTTGTAACGGTCGGAAATATGATGACATTCAAGTTATTTTTGTTAGCCTTGTTAGGTGTCCTTATTTACCGATTTTTTCAATCTAAAAAGCATCCAACTATGTATTCACCCGTGTTTCCAGATAACAATAATACAAATATTCCTGAAGAAATTCACCGTAAGCAGTTATTATTTAAGAATGCTATTCTAGGTGGACAACAAACACCCGATACTGTTTATGAATGGGAAGATATTAATATTCAGTGTGGAATAGGGGATTGTATTGTAGATTTAAGTAATACAGTTCTACCTAAAGGTGAAGCGGTTATATCTATACGTAATATTGTTGGGGCAGTTAAAATTTACGTTCCTTATGAAATTGAAGTTAAAATAGAACATTCTGTTATTGCAGGTTCCGTATCTATTTTTGAAAATAATGAACAACGATTATTTAATGAAAGTCTTCAATTTTTTACATCGCAATACGAGCAATCACAGCAAAAAATTAAAATTATAACTACTTCTGTTGTAGGAAATTTAGAGGTGAAGCGTATATGAGTATTTTACAACGCCAAGTCGTGTTGAGTATGCTGTATTCGTTTCTCCTCACTTTGTTGTTTTTAGGTATCTTTTTGTATGTGTATCCTGTAAAGCCGTTGAAAGAATTATGGGATAAAGAAATTATGGATATTCCTTTCATAGTCTTTGTTCCTACAGTCAGCGTTTTGGTAGGTGGAATATCAGGAGCAGTCATAGGGTATCAATGGAGAAAGCGATTAAGTGATATCGGTGGTAAGCTCTTAGAATTAGAAAGAGGCAAAATTGTAGCTGCTTCTGATAAAAAGCGTCCTCTTGAAATCGAAAACGTGTATGAAAAGATGAATAAATTGCAGCAACATGTAAAAGAACAAGTAACTATTTCGCAAAAGCTGGCAAATGAACGTGCAGAAATTCAAGAAAAGCGTGTACAGGAAATTGTATCACAAGAAAGAAATCGACTAGCAAGAGAGCTACACGATTCCGTTAGTCAGCAATTATTTGCAGCATCTATGTTGATGTCTGCCATTAATGAAAATTCGTCTAATGAAAATCAAAATGGTAAACAGCTAAAGCTAGTAGAAGAAATGATTCATCAATCACAGCTTGAAATGCGTGCTTTATTACTGCATTTGCGACCAGTTCCGTTAAAGGGTAAATCTTTAAAAGAAGGTATGGAGGAACTGCTTGTGGAATTAATCCAGAAAGTTCCGATGAATATTACTTGGAAAATAGAAGAAGTGAAGCTAGATAAAGGTGTAGAAGATCAGCTATTTCGGATTTTACAAGAATCCATTTCTAATACATTACGCCATTCTAAAGCAGAGACACTTGAAGTTCATCTAGTGAAAAGGGAAGGTACGATTATTATGATTGTATCTGATGATGGAGTTGGTTTTAATGTAGAGGCATCAAAGGCTGGCTCTTACGGATTACAAAACATGCATGAACGCGCTCTTGAGGTTGGAGGCATATTGAAAATTGTAAGTGTCATTAATAAAGGCACTCGTTTAGAAGTAAAAGTTCCTGTTATAGCAAAGGATGAAAACGATGAAAATTAAAGTATTATTTGTAGATGATCATGAAATGGTAAGAATAGGAGTATCAGCTTATTTGTCTTCTCAACCAGATATAGAGGTTATCGGAGAAGCTTCCGATGGAGGGGAAGGTGTAGAGAAGGCACTTCAATTGAAGCCAGATATCATTTTAATGGACCTTGTTATGAAAGAGATGGATGGAATACAAGCAACAAAAGAAATCATTGAACAATGGCCTGAAGCGAAAATTATTATTGTGACAAGCTTTTTAGATGATGAAAAAGTGTATCCAGCTTTAGAAGCAGGAGCAACAAGTTATATGCTGAAAACCTCTAAAGCTAGTGAAATAGCAGATGCTGTCCGCTCTACTTTCCATGGCCAATCTGTTTTAGAGCCTGAAGTAACAGGGAAAATGATGCAACGCATGCGAAAACCTCAGAAAAAAGAATTACATGATGAACTTACAAATCGCGAGATGGAAATTCTGTTATTAATGGCTGAGGGGAAAAGTAATCAAGAAATGGCAGATGAGCTTTTTATTGCTTTAAAGACAGTTAAAGTGCATGTTTCCAATATATTAAGTAAACTAGAAGTACAGGATCGTACACAAGCTGTTATCTATGCATTTAAACATTCATTAGTTGAGTAGGAGGAGCGAAAGTTTATGAAGAAATTTGTTATTTTTGATTTTGATGGTACGCTAGCCGATGCAAAACAAGTAGTATTTGACACGGTCAATATATTAGCTGGTCAATTTGGATTTCCACCATTATCGGAGGACCAAATGGATCAGATGAAGAATGTTTCTTCAGAACAATATCAATTAATTGCGAAGGATTTCTACGCACTATATAAACAATCTCTTCATAAAATCCAGCTGTTCGATGGCATTAGAGAAGTACTTCAAACATTAGAGCAAAAGGGCATTGGTATTGCTGTTATCTCTTCAAATGAAGAGAGTAATATTCGTGAGTATTTTGAATTGCAGGATATTGAAAGTATTAATGAAATCTATACGTCTAGTGATTTATATGGAAAAGATGTAATGATTGATCGTTTCCTTGAGCAACATCAATTACAAAAACAAGACGTATTATACGTAGGGGATGAAGTTCGCGATATTCTTGCTTGTCAAAAGAGTGAAATTGATATCGTATGGGTAAACTGGGGATATTCTACTGAGGAAGACGTAGAGACCATTAAGCCTACTTACTATGCAAAGACTCCAAATGATATTGTGAAATACGCACTTCTTACAGCTTCTACATCGAATGCTTAACGGAGGAACTACATGAACAACGAAAAAAATACGATTATTCAAATAGCTTCCTTATTAGAGGAAGCTTCTATTCCTTATACATATATTGGAGAGGCAGCTTTATTTATACAAGGAGTAGATCTATCTATTGAACATACTGAACTGCTTGTCCAATGGGATGCTTTTACTAATTGTTATAACTTATTTAAAGATGCCGCGCGCTCACCAATTGAAAAAACACCGAAAAGCGCCAAATTCCAAGTCCAAGTCGAAGGCAAAAATGTGACTGTACGTTGTCTTTATAATACTACAATCAAAACAGATCCATATCGTATCTCTGTTAAATTAGATGAACATACAGTTTGGTGCAAGTCTTTGTATTGTTACTTATATGATGACCATTTATCTTTATATAAAGAAATTATTATTGCTCATTTACAGCAGAAGCAGCAGGCTTTTACTGAGCATAATGAGAAGGCTTGGAATCAAAATAATTACCAAGCACTTATTGCCCGCTATGGTGAGCCAAAACATATGGCAGAAAAAATTAAAAATAATCCTGAATGGAGACTTTATCCGTTTCTGAAATATATGCCGAATCTTGAAGGGAAAAAAGTGTTACATTTGTTAGGGTCAAATGGTGTTAAAGCAACAGCTTTAGCATTATTAGGAGCACAAGTAACCGTAGTTGATTTTTCGAAAGAAAATGCGATGTTCGCACAAGAATTAGCGAAAGAAGCAGATGTATCCATCAACTATATTGTGTCGGATGTATTCTCTTTACATATAGAGAAAATGGCTGATCAATATGATTATGTATTAATGGAGCTTGGTGTTTTGCATTATTTTATTACACTTGAACCTTTAATGAATTTGGTTCGAGCACTTTTAGCTAAAGAAGGATTATTTGTTTTGCATGAATTTCATCCTATTTCGACAAAACTTATTTCATCTACAGGTAAGAAGCATAAGATTGTTGGAAATTATTTTGATCCAACATTACATGAGCAAACGGTAGCCTTTTCTAAGCACATGCCTGATGGTGTTCAGGAAGAGCTTTTACAAACTGTTCAAAGAAAATGGACCATTGGGGAATTGGTTACATCCGTTGCTTCTTCAGGTTTATGTATCTCTGTACTAGAAGAAGAACCAAATCATAAACTTCATGATATCGGATTACCCAAAACGTTTACACTCATATCGAAGAAATAATAAAAGGTATCTACCAAGTTGTAAATCGGTAGATACCTTTTGTGTTAAGATAGACCATTGCTGTTTTTTCTTGGAATAGATACCAGATTTGGTGCGGAATTACTGTCCGGCAAAGCCTTTTTAGCCCATAAAAGTTACACAAACTGGATATGGTACCGACACTTCTGATGGAAGCAAGGTTAGTTTACCACTCTTTGTATTTCGTTCAAATAAAATAAGATTATGAGATTCTTGGTTCGAGGCAATTAAGAATGACTCGGTGGGATCTAGTCTGAAATCTCGTGGCCAATCTCCTTTGGTTGAAACATGTTCAATAAAAGTAAGTGTTCCTTTTGTTGCGTCAACTGAAAAAACAGCGATGCTATTATGACCTCGATTACCAACATAAATATATTGACCATCAGATGTGATATGTATCGCACTTCCTTGACTATTTTCAGTAAAATCATTTGGAATGGTACGGATATATTGAATCTCTTCAAAGCTACCATTTGAAGCATCATAAGATAAAGCGATGACCTCGTTACTAATTTCGGTCATTACATAAGCGAATTTCCCGTTTGGATGAAATGTAATATGTCTAGGACCACTACCAGGACGAACAGTAAGGCGATTTTTTTCTGTTAATTGCTGATTGAGTAATTGATAGGTTGTGATTTCATCCGTTCCTAAGTCAACAGTAACAACGTATTTGTCTTCTGGTGCAAACCCTGCAAAATGTACATGTGGTTTTTCTTGTCGATCTTTATTAACCCCTGAACCTTTATGTTGAACAATCGAATGTGCGGGATGTAATTGTTGGTCGGATACTGCATAAGCTTCTATTGTACCTCTATGATAGTGAGCAGTAACGACCAATTTATCGCGATCATCTACACTGATATGACAAGGAGAAGGCCCTTCTGTTACTTGAATGTCTTTCAATGTTAGTTCTCCAGAATCATGGTTTATAGTAAATGTTGCTACGCCACCAGATGTATTTTGCTTAGCTACAGAATAAAGAATTGTACGATCTTTATTAAGCACGACATATGTTGGATTATCTAGTTCGGCAGCTAACTGTGGTTTGCTTAGTGTTTTCTTGTCTGTATCAAGTGTAAATCTATATATTCCTTTGCTAGCACCTTTTGTATACGTTCCTATATAGCCGATATATTTCACTTTTAAATCGCCCCCAAAAATATAGAATAATCTAATTATAGTATATGAGGAAGTATTTATCCCACTCAAACTCAAACTAATGCTAAGCCCTCTAGCCATTAACGGGCCGACAAGAGTTTGGGTAGATTGAAATATGATTTTTAGAATGTATCTGATAGAAATAACGTAAAAAAAT
>NZ_CABKRX010000055.1 GCF_902374955.1 Bacillus massilioanorexius | reverse complement strand
ATAAGCACATTTTACTGACTTAACTTAGTTGTGTCCATAAGACTATACTAGCTCTATTACATAATATATGTATTTACATTAAGATATTTAAAACAAAGTAAAGGAGATTTAAATGAAAAAACAGCGTAACATTATTTTATACATTGGTACATCAATTGATGGCTATATTGCAAATGATGATGGTACATTAGAATGGTTAGAATCAACGGAAGTAGAAGGGGATTCTGGCTACAATTCACTGCTTGAAAGAATAGATACGGTTGTGATGGGAAAAGGAACGTATGATGTCATTCATGGATTTGATATGGATTATCCTTATAGTGATTATAAAAATTATGTGTTTTCTAATTCTGTTAGTGGATCAGATGAATATGCCTCATTTATTAATGAAGAGGTCAAAACTTTTATTGAAAATATAAAACAAAAGCCTGGTAAAGATATATGGTTAGTTGGCGGAGGGAATTTAGCCCGTGAATTTTTTAAAGAAAATTTAATTGATGAAATCCAACTAGCCATTGCACCCATTATTTTAGGGAAAGGAATTTCCCTCTATACCGGAGATGATATTACGCAAAAGTATACACTAACGAAAGTAGAAAAATTAGGTCAGCTTGCTATGCTTCATTATATAAAAAAATAATCTTTACCATCTTTCCTATTTTTGATAAAGGAAGAATGATACCTTTTCAACTACATTTTTATTAAAAGCCGTTAGAAAATTAATAGCTGCATAAAGAAAGACTGTCGTTAAGGCAGTCTTTCTTTATGCAGCTAAAGCTAACGGGGGAAGTTAGCTCAATGAGAAATAAATTTTGTATAAGGTTTTATATTCTAAGAAAATAAAATGGTTCTAAAATTAAAAACAATGAAAACTATAGTTAAATAAAACAGAATGATAAAGAGTGTTAAGAAATATGTTTTTTCAGAAATGGTAAAGTAAAGAGAAATTATCACCAATAGACTAAGAATGAGAATAATTATATTTAGTGGATTAAGCAATGAACCTAATATGAGTAAAAGAATTAGAAATAGTATTATAAAAAAGATGTATTTATACATTAAATGGCTTACCACCTTTTAAATAAATATTATATTCATCATGCCACGTTAATTATTAAATCATTAATAGTTCTTAGATAATGTGTCTTGTGAAATCTATAAACCAGCCTTAGTAGACTGGTTTAGGATTTTATCTATTATATAGTATTTAATTAAGCAGCATTTTTTTAAATAGATGGAAAAGTATCAAGCGATACATTTCCATGAGATTCTACATTATAAGGTTTTTCTGAGTTGTTGATATCAACTTTAAATTTAAAGGATTTAGTTGTATCTATTTTAACAATGTAATGTAAACATTCGCCTTTTTTTCTAATTCGTTAACGTCTGTTAGTTTATATCCACATCCATTGATTATACGAAATGCGTCATAGGATAACGTTATATGCTTAGCACTTTCTTTTCGAGTCAAGTTTATCATCTTTCATTTTTATCAATGTTAGTTGAATATTTTATCATGACTAATTAGTTAGTTAAACTGGTAATTAATGTAATTTAGCGGTTGGGAAATATAAGAATTATTTAGTTTCATGTTGACCTATTATGTGAAGGAGTTTTTGCATGGGCAAAAGAATAGAAAAATTAGACGATAGTGCTGGTCTTTAGGAGATCAACTCCTGTGGAACAGCACGAAACCAAGACCCTTTTTATGTTATGATAAGCTAATAAAAAATGTAACAAATGGAGAGGAGAAAATGGTAGAAAAACAAGAAAAACTGCTAACAATCGGTGAAATTTCAAAAATAATGAATTTACCAATTCGCACCTTTCATTATTACGATGAGATAGGCGTTTTTAAGCCCATTTATATTGATAAAAAAACGAATTATCGTTATTACAGTGAGTCACAACTTCATAGTTTAGATTTGATTAAGTCCTTGAAGTTTATCGGAACGTCGTTAGAGGACATTAAGTATGCACAGTCGTTAACACCGAAGCAGCTAGTCGATTTTTTAGCAGAACAGGAGCAACTTGTTAAGCAAAAAATGAGGCAAATGCAAGAGGTGCACTATACGCTTTTAAAGACAAAGAAACATTTAGAGGAACAAATTAGTATACCGGTATATGAAGAAGTATATGAAATGGATATGACCTCACAGCGTATTTTAGCGATCAAAACCTCTGATGCGACCATTTTGTATACACCGGAAAAGTATTTTAGAGCTTTAACTGAAACACTAGAGCGTGAAGGTAGTGTTATGAATAGTCGTTATGGAGGGATTTTTCCACTAAAGCAGTATGAGACGATCAATGACTTTTATTACAATTATCTTTTTACGCCATTGTTAACCGAGCGTTATTTAGAAAAGCTTGCACCGGGTGTAGAGGTGCTACAAATGCCAGCAGGTCGTTATGCTTGTATAGCGTTTATTTTTAGTAATGATATGTATGTAGCATCATACAAGAAGCTTTATGACTATGTAACTTATTTAAATCTAGGTGCGAATGCGAAAGTATTTGAAGTATTAATGCCGACAAGCTATTTACCAAACAAAAAGTCCGAGTTCATGGTAGAATTAAAAATTCAAATAAAATGAACAATCCTCTTGACCTTACAGTTACTGTAGGGTTTATATTTTGTTATAGCAAGTTAAAAAAAGGAGGATTTAGTAATGGGTAAAAAACAAAAAATTTCGCTCAGCATTTTACTAATGAACTTGTTTATCGCCTTTTTAGGTATTGGCCTAATAATCCCAGTATTGCCAACTTTAATGAATGAATTAAATATTAGTGGTGCGACAGTTGGATTTTTAACAGCTGCCTTTGCGTTAACACAATTGATTGTTTCACCATTTGCAGGTAAGGCTGCAGATAAATTTGGTCGTAAAATCATGATCGTTCTTGGCTTGTTTGTATTTGGTTTTTCAGAGTTTTTATTTGGTTTTGGTAAAACGGTAGAAGTACTGTTTATATCTCGTATTTTAGGTGGGGTAAGCGGGGCGTTTATTATGCCAGCAGTTACAGCATTTATTGCGGATATTACGGACATGACTACACGTCCGAAAGCACTTGGCTATATGTCAGCTGCGATTAGTACAGGTTTTATTATTGGCCCTGGTATTGGTGGTTTCTTAGCGGATATTGGTATTAGAGTGCCCTTTTATACTGCAGGTGTACTTGGTGTTGTAGCAGCGATTTTATCAATTGTACTATTATCTGAGCCTGACCGTCAGGAGATGCCAATGAATAAAGCTGCAGCAGGGAAACAAAGCATCCTGAAAAAAATAATGATGCCTATGTTTTTAATTGCATTCATTGTTATTTTTGTTTCATCGTTTGGTTTGGCAGCATTTGAGTCGTTCTTCTCACTATTTGTAGATCATAAGTTTAGCTTCACGCCAGGGGATATTGCGATTGCCATTACTGGTGGTGCGATTTTAGGTGCCATTTTCCAGGTGGCACTGTTTGATAAGCTTACAAAAATGATGGGTGAAATCTCTTTAATTCGCTGGAGTTTAGTGCTGTCAGGTATTTTAGTATTTGTTTTAACACTAGTGAATTCATATTGGGCGATTATGGCAGTGGTATTTACTGTGTTTATTGGCTTTGATTTAATTCGTCCGGCAGTTACAACATACTTATCGCGAATAGCAGGTAATGATCAAGGTTTTGTTGGAGGCATGAACTCGTTCTTTACATCACTTGCCAATGTTTTGGGACCGATTATCGGCGGTCAACTGTTTGATATTGACATTAACTATCCGTTCTATTTTGGAGCGATAGTAGTGGTTGCAGGGTTTGCGATTACGATGTTCTGGAAAAATCCGTTTGATAAAAAGCTGACACTAAAAGTAGAAACTCAAAAATACAATGGATAATGTGAAGCTATATAGAAAAGGCCTTTTCTATATAGCCTTTTGTCGTTTTCATTGCGCAATAGGCATAGTTGGACTAAAGTCACATATTTCATTAGTTTTTGATTATGAATAGATACTTCGGGATTAGATATTTAAATTTGTGAATATTTACACTTAATCGAACGGGGGCAGTAGTAAAAAAGAGCTGTAATTACAGCTCTTTTTTTATGCTACTAAGAGGCAGTTTAACTCAATAATCTACACAGTATATATTATGTGATTTAAATTCTAAGATAAAATCTTGATTTTAAAAGGTGTGAATTTTTCATGACAGTAAATAATGAAAGGTCTTATGTAGAGGGGATATTGCAGTGCAAATTGAAGGTATTGGAGGTGTTGGAAGTGAACTAAGATTTATGATAGCTGAAATAGAAGCACTATTTTTATATTCTCAAGTAGTAAAGAATAATTTATGAATATAGGATTTCTTTTCTACACAGAAAATCCCTCTAGAGAGGGAAATTTTAAAATCGTTTTCTTCTATGGTAAATACATGGACATGGATGAAAGTGCGGTACTACATGTACTATAGTGTTTTTCTTTACTATGTGTCTTGTTGGAGTAAATTGTGGAGGTAACATTTGTGTTGGACACATATTTGTATTCTGTGGTGTATGTTGAGGCTGAATTTGATTTTGCTGATACATAATGATCACATCCCAATTAATTCAGATAAGATATCGTATGCATCAAATGTTGGACGTGTACAGTTGTCTACCAAGATATAAATAAAACGTGTCTTTTATTGATGAATATTAGACCAATCAAGGTGGGGTGCCTAATTTGGAGAGAAATCCCCAGTCGCCCGATAGTGTTAATGCTAATCAGAAAACATTTAGTATTAGAACCGTACTAAATATATATGGAGTCTTTGCTTCACTTGGCTTAATATTATCCATAATTACAGTATCAATATCTTTAGATGGGAATTTGAAGCTGTATTTTAGTGAAGAGCATAATAGAGTCGAAAAAAATAAAGAATTTTTAGTATTCATTTTTTGTTCAGCTTTAATTTATTTTACATCAGTTAACTATTACTATAATCGTAATAAGAACTAGAGTTTATTTAGTTATCCAGTGCCGTATTTCTATATTAAGAGCTGTGATTAGCTTTTTTTATACAGCTATCGGCGAAGGTTAGTATAGAAAGAACTTATAGGATGACGTCATGAAACTGAGGATTTACAACGTTAAACATTTCGATATTTTTAACGTTTGCTATTTTTAAAAAAATATGTTATTCTAAAAAAGAATTATTTTTGTTCGGTTTCATCTTGAGAATGAA
>NZ_CABKRX010000054.1 GCF_902374955.1 Bacillus massilioanorexius | reverse complement strand
TTAATATTAGCTGATGAAAGACCCTCTTATAGGGTCTTTTTTTATTTCATTAAATTTTATAAGTAAAAAACCCCATTCAATTATTGAATGGGGTTTACATGCAACAAAAACTAAAACAAAAGTAATCAAAATGGTAGGTTAAGTATAACATAGTATATTCATAATCCCTAATCTAACATTTGTAAAAATAATATATATAAACATACTATATTTAATAGAGCTAAGAGGAGAGATTCTTCATTATGAAGGATCGTTTTTCTTATGTCACTATTTGGACAGGTTAGCTCAAGAAGGATTTTGAAAATCGAGCGGGAATATATAAGGAAAGATTTCTTTTAAAACCTTTTGCTAGCCGTCATAGTTTCTTTGTTATCACATTAACTTGAAACTTTGTTAAGAAACTTCCCTTTAATATATGAGCAACTAATATCTATATATTTATCTTATGAGGTATACGAACGGATTTTGAAAGGGGACTAAGAATTATGGATATTGCGAATAATATTATTGAGTGATAGTATAGTTGTTTAACTTACAATAAAGACCTTTAATAATAATAAAGTTGTTTAATCTTATTGAGCAAATAGAGCAGTTTAGTCCTTAAACCACTATGAGTAAAATTAATAAGGGGGAAACGATTATGACAAAGAAAAATAAGGAGTTGTCATTAGAACAACATGAAGAAATAATTCAAACTTTGAAAGCCCGTTTTGAGAAAAACATGAACCGCCATAAGGAACTTGAATGGGCGAAGGTACAGGCTAAGCTCGAAGCTAATACTGAAAAACTGTGGTCACTTAATGAAATGGAAGAAACTGGTGGCGAACCAGATGTTGTTGACCAGGATCAAAATACGGGCGAATACATTTTTTATGATTGTTCAGCGGAAAGTCCTAAAGGTCGCAGAAGTGTTTGTTATGACCGTGAAGCACTGGAGTCAAGGAAAAAACACAAACCAGAGAATAACGCTATTGATATGGCAGCTGCCATAGGCATTGAAATTTTAACGGAAGAACAATACAGGGAACTGCAGAAACTTGAAAATTTCGATATGAAAACCTCGAGCTGGGTGCAAACACCTGCTAATATTAGAAAACTTGGTGGGGCTATCTTTTGTGATCGTCGCTACGACACTGTCTTTATGTACCACAATGGAGCAGATTCCTACTATGCTGCAAGGGGGTTCCGCGGCTCTCTAAGGGTCTAAATTGTACATAGCCAGCTAAATATGAATTTGAGAACGGATCACCTAGGAAAAAGCTTTAATGTGCTTTACTTCTATATCAAGAGCTGTAATCAGCTCTTTTTTTGTTATGCAGCTAATGTGGAAGAGTAGTTGACCAAGAAGCCAAATATAATTTTATAATAATTCGTTAATAGGAGGAATTATTTGATGGAACAAGAAGGCTATGTATCATTATGGGTGGGAAAATTTAAATCAGATAAAGACTTCCGAAATTATCTATTAGGTTCATAACCGAAGATGGGGTCTATACCATCGGAATTTGAAAAGGATTTTCAAATTGATTATTATGATGAGGATTTTATAGAAGCTGAGTATTTTGATAGGGGATTAAATGAAGATGTTATTATTCCAAATCTTATAAAAAACCAAGGAGAAAGATTCACTCAAAGTGTTAATAGTATTATTTTGCTTTATAACGTTCAATATTACTCAAAGGGACAAAATGACTTGAATAATGTTAAATATATAGGAAGTATTAGATTTATATAGCTTTTTTATACTACCAAAGTTAATTTGTTATGGATCTACGTCAATATCCTGGACACGAAAAAATTAAGTTTTTAAGCAATCTTTCTAGCTGCTTCTTCCATAGCTTGAGGTGTTTTATATCCAATACTGCTGTGAATACGTCT
>NZ_CABKRX010000053.1 GCF_902374955.1 Bacillus massilioanorexius | reverse complement strand
GTATAGGTTTTTATAAAAGCCTGTTTACCATGATATTCATATTTTCTTACCCAATATTGAAGTTTACTTACATGAACACCCATTTCCTTAGCTATTGTATTACAACCTACATTACCTTCTAGATAACGTTTGACTGCGTGAATTTTTTCGTCATTCGTGAATTTTGCCAAAAGAAAAACACCTCCAATTGATAGATTGTGTCTAACAATTGGGGTGCAGTTCAGATTGCAGCTCTTTTTTAAATGGTACAAACGGGACAGGATAGTTAAATAAAGGTATTGTAAGCATTCTTATTTTATAAACAATGGTATCTAAGTAGGCTTTTTTTCATACTATATTTTGGGGGTGGAAAAATGCCAAGAGTTAAATACCGAGATGCAGACGTTAGTTTAATGGCAAGGATGATGAGAGCAGAAGCCGAGGGTGAAGGTGTACAAGGGATGTTATATGTTGGCAATGTAATTGTTAATCGTGCTGTAGCAGATTGTTTAGACTTTAAAGATGTAAGAACTATTGAAGATGTCATTTTTCAGGTGCAAGGAGGAAATTATTCTTTTGAAGCTGTTCAAAAAGGGAATGTATTTTATCAACGAGCGAGAGATTCTGAAAGAAGATTAGCAAGACGAAATTTGGAATTTTGGAGAGATCATCCAGCAAAATATGCCCTTTGGTATTTTAATCCATATGCTCCTTGTCCTCCAACATGGTACGATCAACCTTTTAGTGGTCAATTTAAAAATCATTGTTTTTATGAACCAGCAGCTGGAACATGTGAAAGTGTTTATAACGGTTAGGTTGTATAGGAGCTAGTATTAATTCTGGAGTTTATTGGAATTTTGCCTTTTTAATGCTGCTATGAATAACGAATAAACATTTTTGTTTGTAGGTACTGGTTGGTAACCAACAATAGTCATTCAATGCAACTATTGTAGGTAATGTAACAGTTATTCGTTGAAGAAAACTCCAAACCATAACCGTAGGCTATTTTTCTTAAAGGTTATTTTGGAGTGCGTTTCAAGAAATAAAAAGGGAACTTCCTGTTTAGCTGGTGTTCCCTTTTATATATCAAACATTTAGTAATAGTAATTTAATCAAGGAAGCAAGATTGTGAAAAATTGTAATTAAACTAAAGAGGGCGATTCTTAAATAAGAGGAATCGCTTTTTTGTATGAAAATAAAGAGGGAGTTGAAGAGTGTTATTTAACTTGTGTTCAACAATGGACCATATTGTTGAGAATTTCTTAAAGAGAGTTAGTTATTTATGTTAAAATATTGCGGGTGAAATCAGACTAACTCATAATAATTTTTAAAATATCAAGCAAAGTAATTCAGAGATGAAGAAAGGAGAGTACTATATGGAAAACGTATCAAATGTAGATAAGATAGAATCAATAAAATCTTTAAAATCGACAATTGGCAAACTCAATACTGCCTTGTCCCAGATGACTCAAAAAGGAAAAAAGGAGCAAATACTACCTTAGTAAACGGCTTAAAGCTACTTGCATCGGTTTAGCAGTGTTAGAAAATGTTTGGAATCAAAGACCCCATCATTACACCTTGGAAGAATTAGCAGAGGCTCGCAATGTTCTTACTGGTTTATTTCCGTCAATTGAAAAAATCTATGTTAAGTTAAAGGCTGGTAGTGCCCAAACAACCCTGATAGAAAGAAGAATTAAATCGTTGGAATTAGCTATTCAAGCGATTGACGATCTTTCCAATAAATAATTTCTAACTCAATAGAGTAACGTATGCAATAGCAGAAGATTAAAGCTATCATGTTGGCAGCTTATTTTGTTATGGAATACCCGGTATAGCATTCCTATAATGAATGAAAATGAAGGTTATGATTTTAATTTCGAAAATTACAAAGTTTGTGGTGATATATATTTAAACAAATAGGTTCTAGAGCTAAAGATCAGAGCTCTCATTGAGCAGCCTTTTTGTTATTCAACATCATGAAAAATTGCTTGAAGACTAAAAATTGATAGTGTTATAAAAATTCGAGAGTACTGAACATTCTGTAGACGAAATACTTCTTGTTAAATAAAAAAACCAGCCTAAAAAGGCTGGTGACAAAGGAGATGTTACTTTGAAAAAGCTTGGTTCAATAATAGTATTTAAACCTTAAAAAAACATTAAAAATAAAAATGTTTGTATGATAAAAATAATGTCGCAGGACGTAGATTATGTCTAATAGAACGGATCTTATCTTACGGGGCTAACGAGCAGTTTTGTTCTAGAAAGAACTTATAGGGATAGCGCCAGGAAAATGCGGATTTACATTGTTAAACATTTCAACCCTTTTTAACATTTGCTATTTTAAAAAAAGTATGTTATTCTATAAAAGAATTATTTTTGTTCGGTTTCAGATTGAGAATAAA
>NZ_CABKRX010000052.1 GCF_902374955.1 Bacillus massilioanorexius | reverse complement strand
GCCTCTTTACGTAATTAGAAAGGAACCTGTAACAATGTCTAGCTTCAGCATATAACTCCTCGAGGTAATAAGCCAATCCGTCCAGAAGGTTAAAGAACATCTAGTCTGTTTATCTAATGTTGGTCGGGACTGAACGAGGTGCTTGCGCTTTTCTTAAGAAATGAACTTTCTCTTCATATTGCTTTTCCAAATTAGTATTGGAGCGTATAATAAAATTTAGTGAAAAGTGTCAACTTTCTATTAATAAGGTGAAAGCATAGTATCATAAGGGGGAACTATACATGAATACCGAAACATTTCAACAAAGCATGTATCAGCTAATTGTGGAAACTTCAACAAACTTGCCAAAGGATGTTAGACGTGCTTTACAACAAGCAAAGAAAAAAGAAATTGCTGGTACACGCTCAGCAATGAGTCTAGCTACAATTGCGGAAAATATCAATATGGCCGATGAAAATGTATCACCAATATGTCAGGATACAGGACTACCGACTTTTAAAATAAAAACTCCAATTGGCGTAAATCAACTTGAATTAAAACAAGCTATTTATGATGCAATGGTACAAGCTACAAAGGACGGTAAAATGCGTCCAAACTCAGTTGATTCTTTAACGGGAGAAAACAGTGGAAACAACTTAGGAATAGGTGTACCGGTTATTAAGTTTGAACAATGGGAAAAGGATTATATCGATGCTCGTCTTATCTTAAAGGGCGGCGGATGTGAGAATAAAAATATTCAGTATAGTTTACCATGTGAATTAGAAGGTCTTGGACGCGCAGGTCGTGATTTAGACGGTATTCGCAAATGTATTATGCATTCTGTATATCAGGCGCAAGGACAAGGATGTAGCGCTGGATTTATCGGAGTAGGGATTGGTGGAGATCGTTCATCAGGATATGATTTAGCGAAAGCTCAATTATTCAGAAGTGCAGACGATGTAAATCCAAACGAAGATCTTCGTAAATTAGAAGAATATGTAATGGAGCATGCGAATGAGTTAGGAATTGGTACAATGGGCTTTGGAGGAGAAACCTCACTATTAGGCTGTAAAATAGGTGTGATGCATCGTATTCCAGCAAGCTTCTTTGTGTCCGTTGCTTATAACTGTTGGGCATTCCGTCGTTTAGGAATGAATATTGATGCAACTACTGGTGAAATTAAAGAGTGGTTATATCAAGAAGGAGAAAAAATTAATCTTGTTACTGAAGAAGATCGTGCAGACGCTCCAAAAGAATCTGCTGAAATCGTTTTAGAAGCTCCTATTACAGAAGAAAAAATCCGATCTTTAAAAGTTGGAGATGTTGTTAAGATTAGTGGAATGATGTATACAGGCCGTGACGCGATTCATAAATATTTATCAGATCATGATGCACCAATCGATTTAAATGGTCAAATTATTTACCATTGTGGTCCAGTAATGCTTAAAGATGAAGAAGGAACATGGCATGTAAAAGCAGCAGGTCCAACGACAAGTATTCGTGAAGAACCTTATCAAGGAGATATCATGAAAAAATTTGGTATTCGTGCTGTAATGGGTAAAGGTGGTATGGGTGCAAAAACATTAGCAGCCCTAGAAGAACACGGTGGAGTATATTTAAATGCAATCGGTGGAGCTGCACAATACTATGCGGACTGCATTAAGTCTGTTGAAGGTGTAGATCTAATGCAATTTGGTATCCCAGAAGCTATGTGGCATTTAAAGGTAAAAGACTTCAAAGCGGTTGTTACAATGGATTCTCATGGAAATAGTCTTCATAAGGATGTTGACAAATCATCATTAGAAAAACTAACAGAATTTGCAGAGCGAGTATTTTAATAGATTAGTAATAGTTCATAAATAAATGAAAGGGGCCGTTCTCAAAAATGATAAAAACTCACTTTTGAGTGGCCTCTTCGCTTTATCTAACTTTTTTTATATGTTTTGTTTTTTTGCGCGCTTTATTAGGGTGATTTACAATATTTTTGCTCCTATATTATAAAATGAAAAATATAAATAAAGGATACAAAGGAAGAGGGTACCCAACCAAATCATGTTTTTGGGGACACCCTCTTTTTTGTGTCTAGACATCAGATTATTTTGTTGGTTTTTATCTAATTTCTTTTTTGAAAAAATGGAGAGAGTTAGATGGATAAAGGAAAATGCCACAGTTAAAAATAAAATACATTGAATTGTACTCATGATTTTCTATTCTTTTCAAATAATAATCATATGACTGTTAGGAGAAAGGATTGTAAATTATGAAAAAAGCATGCGTGATATTACTTTCAATTATTATCAGTTTTTCTTTCGTAAATATTACTTCGGCTGAACTCTCAAATAAGCCTTATGGATGGGGGTTCGTCAAAAGTAAAAATGGTGTTCCTGCTGATGCTGGTGCAGAGTTAAATGCTATTGTTAATAATCATGGTGCCGTATATAAGGATGAGACCAACGAAAAAGTTTTGTATATAACCTTTGATAACGGCTATGAAAATGGGTATACAGGACAATTTTTAGATGTGTTAAAAAAACATAAAGTACCAGGAATCTTTTTTGTTACGGGTCATTATTTAGAATCAGCACCTGAACTTGCTAAAAGAATGGTAAAAGAAGGACATCTTATTGGAAATCATTCTTGGCACCATCCTGATTTAACCACATTATCTAAGGATAAAATTGTTGACGAATTAAATTCTGTTCGAAAAAAGACTGAAGAATTAACTGGTCAAACAGGGATGCAGTACTTGAGACCTCCTCGAGGGATTTTTAGTGAAAGAACGATTGAAATAGCAAATAAAGCCGGTTATGTACATATTTTTTGGTCATTAGCGTATAAGGATTGGGATGTGAAAGCACAAAAGGGACCCGGTTATGCGTATGATAATATCATGAGACAAGTACATCCGGGAGCTATCATGCTCATTCATACAATTTCAAAAGATAATGCGGATGCACTAGATCGAGTGATTGTGGATTTGAAAAAGCAAGGTTATGTATTTAAAAGTATAGATGATCTAATTATGAAAAGAGAGATGAACAATTTAGGAATGTAATAGCTAAGCAAAGAAAAAAGGAAGCACCAGCCTCCTTTTTTTCTTTGCTTTATTTTTTTTGTCCCATTTTTTGTTTTATTTCTAAAAACTCATTTTTAATTTTGGCTTTATATTCAGCGACTTTTGCTTGTCTTGATTCTGTGCGCTTTTCTTTTATTTTCTCTTTTGTCTGTCTTTCAAGCTCTTTTTGTAGTTCGTTAGCATGTTCAACTTCTTCTTGAATAAAGCTAGCATCATAGCGAACAGTTACGGCGTCATAAGGCTCGATTGTTCGATCATAAGAAGCTTCTGTCTCTTCCTGAACAACTGCCATAATAACAACATCACCATCTTTTAATCGAGATGTAACGGATGCTAGTAGGCTATCTTCTTCCTCTACGTCCGTAGAATCAATGGCAGCCCCTATAACGGAACCCAGACCTAATCCTAATAAAACGCCTACTGGACCACCAAGAATACCGACTAATCCACCGATTAAACCACCTTTCCAAGTGTCATCGATGGTTTGTTTTCCCGTATCAAATCCATCTTTAAACAATATTTGTCCATCTACTTTTTTTAATATCGCTACTTGTGAAAAAGTAATTTTTTCATCAAAAGTACTTAGTTTTTTTAAATCAGATAAGGCTTGATAAGCTTCACTCTCAATGTTGAAATAGCTTACTACAATATTTTCCATTGTTCATTCCTCATTTCTGTTATTTAGATAGTTGCATCGACTAACTTGTGAAGTGTATGACTTCCTATTGTTAAGTATAAAAAAGAGGAAAAAGGGAATTGTGAATTTAATAGTAATTTTTTATAAAATTTTAAAAAATACATCACTATAATCCTTTTGGAGATCACTATGTATTTTCATTTCTTAGTAAAATAACTCTTATAAAAGTGTTATAATACGTAAAAGATTGGAAGGAGTACATCTATATGTGGAAGGAAATAAAAAACGTTTCTGCACCCTATCATTTTGAAGCGGTATTAGATCGATTATCTCTAGATCCATTGCAAACAATAAATATGGATGAAAGAACTATAAAAGTTCCCTTATATATAGATGGAAATCCAGAAATAATTACAATTACAGCGATCGGAACAATCAATCAGCCAGCTTTTGAAATAAGTGGTCCAGCTCAACAAACAAAAGATAAGGTGATGCAGAGAATAAGTAGAATATTTCATTGGCATATACCATTAGCGAATATAGAGCAGCATTTTAAAGATACCACATTGAAAAGTCTGTTTGAGATTCATCGTGGAACAGCGATTGTATTAGATTTTGACTACTTTGGTAGCTTAACTAAGTCCATTATTCATCAACAGTTAAACTTGAAATTTGCTTATGTGCTAACAACTAGATTTGTGCAAACCTATGGTGAAAAAATAGATGGAGTTTGGTTCTATCCCAAGCCAGAAAAAGTAGCAAAATTAACAGTTGAAGAATTAAAAGAATTGCAGTTTAGTGGAAGAAAAGCTGAATATGTAATTGGTCTTGCTAATGAGATTGTACAAGGAAATTTAGATTTAGAAGGCTTACTGAATGTAAACGATGAAGAAGTAATTGAAATCTTAACGAGGGTAAGAGGAATAGGGAAATGGACAGCTGAAAGTTTTCTATTGTTCGCATTAGGTCGTACTAATATTTTCCCAAAAGCGGATATTGGAATTCAAAATGCTATTAAAAATATATTACATTTACCCGAAAAACCTACTATCGATCAAATGCTGTCATATAGTAAACAATGGGAGCCTTATTTAAGCTATGCTTCCTTATATTTATGGCGTAGCACAGAAAAACGGAGTGAAAATAAATGAAAAAACAACAAGAAATGACGTTAAGTCTTGGACAAACATTTCCATTAACAATAAAAAGACTAGGGATAAATGGCGAAGGTGTTGGTTATTTTAAAAGGGGTGTAGTATTTATCCCGTGGGCTCTTCCAGGAGAAGAAGTTGTCGCTGAAGTAACGAAAGTACATCCTAAATTTGCTGAAGCAAAAGTTAAAAAGATACGAAAAGCATCAAAGCATCGTGTGAACCCACCTTGCCCTGTATATGATCAATGTGGAGGCTGTCAAATTCAGCACTTAGATTATGCCGAGCAGCTTAAAGAAAAGCAAGATATTGTGAAGCAAGCTTTTGAAAGATATACATCATATAAAATGGATGATTTAAAAATTCAAGAAACGATAGGTATGGACAAGCCGTGGCATTATCGTAATAAGAGTCAGTTCCAAGTAGGTGAAAAGGATGGGAAAGTTATTGCAGGTCTTTATGCATTAAACTCTCATCGCTTAATCGATATCCCAGAATGTATTGTTCAGCATCCAGCTTGTAATGAAGTAACAGTCACTGTGAAAAAAGCATTACAGGAACTAGGTGTACCTATTTATAATGAAAAGAAGAAATCAGGCATAGTTAAAACGATTATTGTACGTACTGGTTTTTCTACAGATGAGGTTCAAGTAGTAATTGTCACAGTTTCAGAAAAATTACCAAAGAAAAACCAGTTGATAAATATGATTATGGATAAACACCCAGAAGTAAAGTCCATTATTCAAAATGTAAACAAAAAAGATACTTCGTTAATTTTTGGAGAAAAATCCATTCATTTAGCTGGTGAAAATATTATTAAAGAAACACTTGGTGATTTAGCATATGAATTGTCGGCACGTACGTTTTTTCAATTAAATCCAATTCAAACTGTAAAATTATACGATGAAGTGAAAAAAGCGGCTGCTCTAACAGGAAATGAAAATGTTGTGGATGCCTATTGTGGAGTTGGAACAATTGGTCTTTGGTTAAGCGATGAGGCAAAAGAAGTACGTGGCATGGATGTTATTAAAGAGTCCATTGATGATGCGAAGCAAAACGCAGCTCGTCATGGGAAAAAGAATGTGAAATATGAAGTAGGTAAAGCGGAGAATGTCTTACCTCGTTGGATTAAAGAGGGGTGGAAACCAGACGTTTTAATAGTTGATCCTCCAAGAAGTGGTTGCAATCAATCATTATTAACTACGATTTTACGAGCGAAATCTAAAAAAATCATTTATGTATCATGTAATCCTTCTACATTAGCGAAAGATGTACAGGAATTAAGTAAACTTTATAAAGTGAAGAATATTCAACCAGTTGACATGTTCCCGCAAACTTCGCATGTGGAGTGTGTCGCAGAACTTGTATTGAAATAAGGCAGTTGCCCTCTTTTTGGGCGCTGCTTTTTTATGTTTCCTGTATTAAAAATCCTTCGGGGACTTTTTATATGGAACTTAATTGGAAAAATCTTATATCAGCATATGTGATTAGCACACGGATTAATTCATCCGTTTCTTTTCTAGGAAAGGAACTAGTTTATATATTGATTATATATGAAGCGCACCTATGCTTAACACTGATAATAAGGTGGTTATTTCTAAAGGTTTTCCAAAAGTTTCGCGACTTTTTGGAGACATTTATTTAGTGTTTATTTTAAGTTGTTTAAAAGAATAAAATTTTATTTTACATCAACATAAAATATTTTGTCAATAATTAATTTGTAAAATTATCAAAAAATGTTATGATAGTCTTACAATTGTTTTTTTTTAATCGTATTTCAAATTCTGTTGGGCTTTTTTGTAGATGAAATTCGGATACGTTTTTTATATCCTTTTTTAACGAAGAAAAATATCCAAACAGTTGTGTAAGCTTTAAAGTAAGTTAGTTGAATAAAATCATCAATATCCTATTTATTAGTAACCGAGTTTTTATTCTGCGAGGAGGACTTGAATAATGAATCTAATCAATAAGAAAGTTACACACAAGCGTTTTGGCATAGGTAATATAGTTAAGCATAATGATTCTAGGATTGAAATACATTTCGCATCGGAAAATAAAAAGTTTATTTTCCCTGATGTATTTAGCGAGCATCTAAAACTACATGATAAAAGTGATGCTAAGTCACTCGAAGAAATTCTACAAAAAAAGGAAAATGAACAAAAAGAGGAGGAATGGAAAAAGGAAGAGGAAAAAAAACTACAACGAAAAAAACTGGAACTTCGCTTAGAACACGAAAAACTTATGAAACATCATAAACTTCATCCCGAATCACAAATGGTTTTTTGGTGTGACACAGAAGAACAGAATAGTTCTTTTTCAGAGTGGAAGGTTTTTTCAGGCGTAATAAAAAGTGGTAATAACAAAGGGAAGCCGAACAAGCCGGTCCGCTTGTACCAAAATAGCGCTGTTCTTTTAACAGCAAGAGATTCCAGCATGCCTGAAAAAGACAGACGTATCTTAGGTGTCTATATGGTGAATGAAGGTTTTGTCGGTAAGCTTTCTGAAGATGGATATATTCCTGCTCATTCAAAATACAGACTCCAACTTACAGAGCAGGAATCGGATCAGTTGCTTTTCTGGGAATATTATGTGAATGAAAAATCCCCAGAAAAAGTGACATGGAATACAGGTAAATACCGTTATTTTGATAATTCATGGATGGCTCAAATTTTACTTGTTATTATTTCGCTGAAAAGTGACCCAAAGGAACGAGAGCTAGCACAACAATTTTTTGAACATTTCTGTAAAATGAATCGGATAACAGAACAAGAGTTACCAGAGCCTAATGGCGCATTAATGCGTATTAAGACCTTAGCCTAAAGATCAGTGAAGCGAATAAGAAAAAGGATTTCACTAAAATTGGACACGAGCATATATAATTAAACCCACCAGCAACTCATGTGTTGCCACACAAAGTCCACACACGTGGAGTGTGCCGTAAAACTTGTTTTAAAATAAGGCAGTCAGCCCCCTAATTAAGGGGGGCTGACTTTTTGTGTTTCTTGGAAAGGATTTACGAAACTGTATTGAATATGAATACTGCCATCCATTGTACAGATGATTCTGTTTACTAATGAATGAAATACTTGTAAGAAAGCTCAATAGTTTTTTAAGTTTTTGCTGGAATGTATGGAATAATGCTCCTCCATACATTCATTTAAAATAGCTTTCTTAAAAATCTTCCGACGGCTGTAAAGAGCTCTCTATAGTCTGCTTAAAACCTTCTTATATAAAAAATATAGCTGTCAAAATAGGTGGCTTTTTAATTTTTGAATATACGATATAAATGAGTTTTATTTTATTACTTTAATACGTTAAATTACCAAACAATACTATTTCTAAGTTATTTACAATTTTAAAGGTTTGATTATATAATGTATAAATATTATATTGATATAATTAATATTCATAGAGTAGGAGAGTAACTTATGGAATTAATAGGAATTTTAATTATCATAGTAGGCTTTGCTTTGAAGTGGGATACTATCGCAGTAGTTGTTATAGCGGGTATCTCTACTGGATTAGTAGCAAAGATGAATCCTATTGAAATATTGGATACACTGGGTGCTGCCTTTGTATCAAATCGTGTAACATGTTTATTTTTAATCACACTTCCTGTTATTGGGTTGAGTGAAAGGTATGGATTGAAGGCGAAAGCAGTTATGCTAATTAAGAAAGCAACAAGTTTATCAGTTGGTAAACTATTGAGTGGCTATACTTTAATAAGAAAAATAACGATTGGAATGGGAGTAACGCTTGGGGGACATCCACAATTCGTTCGACCACTGGTTAGTCCAATGGCTGAAGGTGCAGCTATTGCTAAGTATGGAGAAAAAATAGAAGAAAAAGATATAGAAAAGATAAGAGCGTATTCTGCGGCATCTGATAATATCGGTAACTTCTTTGCACAGAATATATTCATGGCAAATGCAGGTGTACTTTTAATTGCTTCTACATTAGAAGGAATCGGCATGCCGATAGATACACTGCAAGTTGTCAAAGTGGCAATTCCAGTAGCTGTCATTTCATTTGTGCTGTGGGTCATTCAAAATATGTTGTTTGATAAAAGGCTTAAGCAAAAATATGCTACTAAAGAAAATGAAAAAATTAGAGGTGATCAATAATGGATATTACACAAATCTCTAATTTGTTATTAGAAATATTTTATATAATCATCGGTTTATTCATGGGGATCACAATGGTATTCACGATCAAAGATAGAAACCATAAAACAAGAATCGGTACAGCTTTATTCTGGGGTATTCTTGCTGTAATTTTCATTCTAGGAAATTATATTCCAAGTACGATTGTCGGTTTATTAGTCGTTGTGATTGCTATTTTATCAGCAACAAAGCAAATCAATATTGGTACGTTTAAGCAGTTAGATGATACATTTGCAACTTTAAAAGCCGAAAAATTAGGTTTGAAAATCTTCATCCCATCTCTATCCATTGCAATTATCGCGATGCTTGTAGCATCTTTCACGGACTTTCCGGGTACGGTTGCGATTGGTATTTCAGCATTGTGTGCTCTAGCACTGACGTTCATCATCACTAAAGCAAAACCAAAAGAGTTATTGGAGGATTCAAACAGAACGTTCCAATCGATTGGGTCATTTGCTATTCTTCCTCAATTATTGGCTTCTTTAGGTGTGTTATTTACAACTGCGGGAGTAGGCGATAAAATTGCTTCTATCATTTCAAATGTAATCCCGACAGGTAACGCCTTGATTGGGGTAGCAACATACTGTATCGGTATGGCATTATTTACAATCATCATGGGTAATGCATTTGCGGCATTCGCTGTTATTACGGTTGGTATTGGTGTACCGTTCGTATTCAGCATCGGTGGAGATCCTGTAATCTGTGGAACGCTTGCTCTAACAGCAGGATACTGTGGAACATTATTAACACCAATGGCTGCAAACTTCAATATGCTGCCGGCCGTATTGCTTGAAATGAAAGATAAAAACGCAGTCATTAAAGTGCAAGCTCCTATAGCTTTAACATTGTTAGTTGTTCATATTTTCTTGATGTATGCTTTAGGATTTTAGGATTAAGAATATATTAAAATTTTTCAATAGGAGAACGAGCTATGAAAGTACTATTAACAGGATTTGATGCATTTGGCGGAGAGCCGGTTAATCCGGCAGAAGAAGCAGTTAAAATGGTTAGTGATCAGATAAACGGAGCTGAAGTAATTAAAGTTATTATCCCTACAGTTCAAACAAAATCCGTTCAGGCTATTGAAACTGCAATTGAAAAGCATAATCCGGATATTGTCATCTCGGTAGGTCAAGCGGGAGGAAGATTTGATATCACTCCTGAAAGAGTTGCCATTAATCTCGATGATTACAGAATTAAGGATAATGAAGGCAATCAGCCATTAGATACAGTTATACAAGCAGATGGGCAGCCGGCATACTTCTCGAACCTGCCAGTAAAAGCGATGGTTAAGCATATGAATGATCATAACATACCAGCAACGGTATCTTATACAGCGGGAACATTTGTATGCAACCATGTTATGTATGGCATTCTATACATGATCGATAAAAAGTACCCTCATATCAAAGGCGGATTTATTCACATTCCTTATATGACTTCGCAGGTTATGGATAAGAAAAACACGCCGTTCATGTCGTTGAATGATATTGTAAAAGGCTTGGAGCTTGCGATTGAAGCATGCATTATCAATGACAAGGATATTAAAGCAGTAGGCGGAGAAATCTGCTGATGAAAGCGATCAATCTTTTTGTTTATGGGAGTTTAAGAGAAGGTTTCTTTAATTACAATAAGTATTTAGACGGTAAGGTCATCGAGAAAAAGCATGCCAAGCTTGAAAATATGAAATTATATCATCTGCCATACAAAGGATATCCGGCTTTAACCTTCGGTGAAGATACAGTTTATGGGGAGATCATGGTACTTAGTGAAGAGCATTATGAAGATACAATGAATGCGATGGACAAAATGGAAGGATTCATCAGTGAAAAAAATCCTGAAAATGAATACGATAAAGTCATTCTTGAGGTTGAAAATCTTCATACGAACGAAAAAGAAAAATGCTTTGTATATTTTTATAACAAAGATAATGACCAGCTTTTTGACAATAGCACCATTTATCTTCCGCATGGCAATTGGAAAGAGCATATGCTATGCGTTAGTATGCAATAGGTAAGTTAAGATTTTACTAACATAATCCCATAAAAAAGATAAACGCTCGTTAAAAATGTGGCAGCAGTAATTGTCCAAAATCTTGATATACCGCACTTTTGGTAGACATCATGAAAGATATTACACACGCTCATCTTACAGATGGGGTTATATAACAAACTAAATTTACTAGGTATTTCAAAGTGTGTTGTCAATTACACTCCACACAAGATTCATATCGTACAGTTTTTTATAAAGAGAAAGAGGTTTGGAACAAGGAGAAATCCTAGTATCCAAGCCTCTTTTTGATAGAATCTGTTATACGTTACTCTTGATCTAAGGAAAAAAGTAATGGGAGGAAGTCCGTAAACCTCTTTTGAATGAAGCGATATGTATGGAAGTTTATCTACTGACAAGTTAGGGTATTTTCAATGTATTCGTTTTAAACTGCACTTGGATTAATTTATGACTTCATTGGATAGGAGAATGATTATGCCTAAAATATCAAACGTAGAATTGTTAAAGAAGAATAATCAGCCTACTCTATTTATTCGTACTAGAACCAAAGTGGAGGATTTACCTCGATTGATTGGAGAAAGCTATGGGAAATTAGGTGCTTATCTTCAAGAAATGGATGAATTACTGACAGATGTACCATATGTTGCTTATCATAATATGGATATGCAGGATTTGGATGTAGAAATTGGATTCCCTGTACCCACTCCTTTATCAGGGAGCGGAGACATACAATCAGGTGTAATACCTGGTGGTCTAATGGTTTTCTCCATGTATTTAGGCTCCTATAGTGAGATTGAACCTTTGTATATGGAGATGGCACAATGGATTAAGGATCATGGATATGAAGCGACGGGTGTTGCTTACGAATATTATTATAATGATATGCAATCTTGAAAACCAACTTTTAACTAAGGTCGTGATGCCATTAAAATGATTGCTTTTTTAAAGTTTTGGCTGTTGCTAACAGCTCTTGTCATTTATAAAAGAGAAAAAAGGCTGTTGACAAAAGAAATAACTTTTTCTTTTGTCAACAGCCTTATCTTTTAACGTTTGTATGTAAGATTAAGATCAAACACGTTTTATACTCTATCATTTCTTGCCATAGTCATAAGGCTCTATAGCTTCAATTTCTTTTATCGATAATCCTTTCATTTTCAATCTTTTAGAAACGGCTTGTTGTAATAAACAATAAATGATAGAAAATACAGGAACACCGATAAGCATACCTATTATTCCAAATGCACTTCCTCCAACAATTACAGCAAAGAGTACCCACATACCTGGTAAACCGACTGAGCTACCTACCACTCTCGGATATATGAAGTAAGCATCAAATCTTTGAAGGACGATAATAAAAATAATAAACCAAAGTGCCTGCATAGGATCGACCATCAATATTAGGAAGGCTCCTATAGCTGTACCGAATAAAGCACCGAAAACAGGAATTAATGCTGTGAAACCTATTAAAGCGGAAATCATAAAGCTATATGGCATTGAAAAAATATTCATTCCTATAAAGCAAAGAATACCTAGTATAAGAGCCTCTGTACATTGTCCTGTCACGAAGCGAGAAAAAATTCTATTGGAAAGGACAGCTACTGAAACGATTGATTCGGCTTTATTATTAGGTAAAAAAGCAAACAAGATACGTCTTGCTTGACTAGAAAGCTTCTCTTTTTGAGATAACATATAAATGGAAAACACAAATCCAATAAAAATATTGAAAATACCACTGAAAATGGAAGTTGTAATATTTTTCGTTCTACTTAAAAAATTGATATTGTCATTTTGTAAAAAGCCCATAATAGTCTCACCGATGCGATCCCAATCAATTTTGAAATCCTTTAGAAAACTATCAGGAAGTTTAAAGAACTCTTGCATTTTCTCTGACCAAATTTGCACTTGATGCATATAATCAGGCAACTGATCTTTGATAAGAGAAATGGTATTTTTCATTTCAGGTACGATTTGAAAAATTAGTACAAAAATAATCCCAGAGATAATCCCGATGGTTAAAACGAGAGAAAGAGGTCTTTTACTTTTATTCCAGAATGGATAATTTTTCTTATTTAAAGGTGCGAATAATCGTTCTTCAATAAGCTTCATCAGGACATTTAAGATAAAAGCAATACATAAACCTATCAGTAAAGGAGCAATTAATCCAATAATGATTTTGATGCCTTCAAAAACAATAGCAAGATTTTGAACTCCTAAAAATAATAAAATTGACGCTGCAATAATGAGTAAAATTATTCTAATGTTACGTTTCGTTAGTTCCATAGTATCACCTTATTATATGATCATTGATCCCTTTCTAATTATGAACAAGATTTCAATCAAAAGCTAAAATGGATTTCATGTTAATCCGTTCAAGTTTCATTCTACAAGTTGACAAGCTTTCATCATGTCTCTTATTTATCATAACTCTAAATTCAAGAAAATAATAATCCTATGAGCAGGTGTGAAAAAATCATTAAGTTAAGGCTGTTTTTGAAAAGCTTGTTATTTTTAGTAAATAAAATGAGCATTAAAAAGACTATTGAATCGTAAGGTGCGACACTCTTGCGGGACAGGTGAGAGACCCCACACAGACAATAGATGACGAGATGTCTCACCATCCGTCTCTTTGAAAGCGAGCATGGTGGAGCGAAATTCAACTCAGCTTATATTGACTAACTTGTTCTTAGACAACAAAGTGTGCGAAAACAGCCTAAACAAAAGAAACAATTTCTCAAAAGATGTTTTAAGTCGTTGATATATTTGATAAAGAGTAGCACTACTCTTTATTTAGACGCTTGTAAAATGGTTATAACATCATGTAAAGTATTGGCTTTATGTGTTACCTTCTCTAAAACTTTCCCATTAGGTGTAATCAAATCTTTAATGAATATAGTAGATATACCAGCATTTTGACCAGCTATTAAGCCATTTTCACTGTCTTCTATAACGAAAGCTTCATTTTTTTGTACGTTAAGTTTTTGCAAGGCTTTTAAGTAAATATCAGGATTTGGTTTTGATTGCTCGACCTCATCTCCGCATACGATAACATTGAAAAATGGATATATATTAGCTTTCTTTAACATGTATTCTGCTTTTTCTCTGTATGTAGATGTTGCTACACCTATTTTATAATTGTTTTCTTTTAGAAATTGAAGTAATTCAATTAACCCTGCTTTTTTAGGAATATCATTTTCTTCATAATAGTGAATGGTCATTTCTTTTTTTTGACGCATCATATCATCAAAAGGAAAATCTATACCGTAAGTTTTAACATATTCATTTTTACAATACTCCATATTAGTACCGATAATTCTCATGTTTAAATCTTGGTCGAAGTCAAAAGGAAGATCATTCATTACTTTCTCTGTAATATATATACCTAAACGCTCGCTATCAAACATTAAACCATCCATGTCGAAAATAATAGCTTTAATCATTTATCTTATCCTCCTGAAAATTATTCATTATTCATTCATATTAGAGAAAATATAAAGGGGTTTCAATGGTAAGAAAAACCGCTTATTGTAGTATGTAAATTGGTTAAAAATCACGCCTGCTCCGCGAAAAGTGAGCATCCTGAAGTGAAATTCAAACTCAGCCAATATTCACTACTTGTTCATAACAGAGGCAACAAATTATAGGAAAACAGCCTATATATTACTGAATATCCTTATTACGATTATCGAAACCTTAGGCTATAGTAAAGTGATTTTATGAAAGATTACACTTTAGAATCATCTACTATTGATTTCAATGATAAAATCATAATCATTCAGGCATGACTTACCGAAGAGGTCTCTTTTATCAATTAACATGTTTTTATTAGGAAGTAAACTAATTTGTGGGGAATTTTGTTATCTATGTTCAGTTTTTAGTTTTGAGCTGAAGCTTATGATATAGATTACTATTTTTATATTGGATTTAGAAAATAAGATTTCGAATTGAGATAAATGTAAGTAAACCTTTTTAGAGAGTTTGAGAAGGTCGTGAGTGTAATATAGTTAAAATTCTCGTCTATTAGATTTTGAGGATCACCGATAAATATACATGAATCTAGGTACTTACCAAACTAACATAACGCTGCTAGTAGTACATTGTAAAACGAAATGTAGATAATAAAAATAAAAACAACGTTTCTTAGTAGAAAGGTTGTTTTATTTATAATTAATATTTAAATATTAGCTTGTTTCAGTAATCGTTTTATAAAGGGGGTTTACCAGTATTTTAACTTTGAAACGCAGACTACTTTCTTATTGGGGGAAAGAAAAAATTCATGTTAGATAGGTTTATAGCTTTAAATTAGAAGTACTGTTAATTCTTTTTTTATGAAAAGGAAATAAGATAAAAAATGAAATGAAAAAGACAATTTCTATAGTGGTCAATAAAGAACTATTTATTTGTTGCCAAATACCAGTGAGGCTTAGAAATGCAGGTATAGTAGCGGTAATCCACGATTGAATTATAGCGACCCAACCAGTGTAAAGGCCGATATTTTTTTCTTTTGCGAGAAGTAAATAGAATAATGTCCAGAGGAAAGACCACATAAGCCATATAATCGTGAAAGGGATGTCTTTAAAATGAAAAAAGTTTACACTAGCAAATCCAATAGCTAGTATTGCTACCCATAATGAATAATAACCAATGCCACTGTTTGAAGCATTTGTTAAATTAGATATTCCTACATATAAATATGTGAAACCAAATAAGAAGAGACCAGATGCAGAGAATATGATCCACGAATCACCATTAGATGTTACGATCAGGTAGATAGGTGTAAATACTTGAAGTGCTCCAACAAATAAGTTGAATATTCCAGCGCTTTTACTATCGATTTTTCCTAAAAGCATAATACCGTTTACAAATAAAACAGCTCCAACGTACAATAACCCAACATTGCTCAATTTACATTCCCTCCTATTTGATTTTGCTAAAAAGTAGTTCATCATTTGTTACAGAAACATTTAGTTTAATGAAATCTTCATCTGTGTTTGTTTCTATGATTTTAGCTAGCGGTATTTCAATATGTTTTCTAAGAGCCCGTTTAATAGATCTAGCTCCATATTGTTTGCTAAAACCTTTATTTAATAAAAAGGTTTTAGCTTCTGAAACAAGTTCTATTTGATATTGGTGTTTCTTTATTCGAACGTTTAGTTCGTCGATAAATTTATCAATGATAGAGTACGCCGGATCTCCTTCGAGCCAGTTAAAAATGCAGATATCATCAATTCGGTTTAAGAATTCAGGAGAATATTCATTTTCTAGTTCGGCATGAACGATTTTTTTTAGTAGTGTGTGTGAATTTAATCCCCAATTGGAAGGCTTTAAACGATAAATAAAACGTTTTAAAAATGATTTGGTATCTTGATTAGCAAAGTTATAAATTGCTTTTGAACCAAGGTTGCAGTCATAAAAATAAGTGAGTTTCTAAAATCAATCGTTCGTTCTCCGGATGAAATGACCATTTTTCCGTTATCAAAAACATTTAATAAGGTTTGTATAACGTGACTATCAGCTTTTTCAATTTCATCAAATAAAACAATTCCTGGTTTACTGAAAGTACCTGCAATCTTTTCTTCGTCAAATAAGGTGTGACCTTCTTTACTTCCTACATAACCTGGTGGTGCACCAGTAAGTGCAGCTGCATAATGTTCTTGTGTTAGTGTGTTCATATCAATCCTACAAAATTGTTCCTTATTTCCATAAATGGATTCAGCTAATATTCTTATTGTTTCAGTTTTTCCTACACCTGTAGGCCCTAAAAACATAGCTACATAAAGAGGACGATCATTAGCTGAAATATCAGCATGTACAAGTCTTAACATGCCTTCCAATTTATCCATGATATTTTCTTGTCCGAAGATAGATTTTTGTAATCGATCCATTACTTTTTCAACTTGAAAGACATAACGGGAAGGTCTTTTAGCAAGGGGGTTTTCTTTTTGAAGCGTGTATTCGGTTAATTCTAATTGTTCTTTTTCTTTGTCAATTTGATTACTGTAGTATTCTAACTTATCATTGATAAATGGCATGATTCACTCTCCTCACCTTTAATTTTTGATATGTAGTCTAAAAAGAGTCAGAATTGCTTCTGACCCTTATATTAAACTATTTTACACCGGCTTCTTTTTCTTCCCCTTCATAAGGAATCCCTCGGATTGGACATTCAGCAGTACCAACTTGCTTCCTCGTGATTTTTTCAACATTTTCTCTAGCTTTCTCAGCATCTAGGACCCAAGTACGGTAGAAATCAAATGGACAATCGGCTACTCCTTTATCTCCGTCACCAGATTGAATAGTTCCTGTATATCCACGGTGGAGAAGTTTAAATAAGTGATTTTGAGATTGCCAGTTTTTACGAGCATCTCGGATTTGAGATACAGATAGCTCAGCATATTGAATACCATTTTCTTCAGTCCCACATTCACCTAGAGTGCTTCCATCAAATCCAACGATGCTTGAGTGACCAAAATAGGAATATACACCATCAAATCCTGTTGCATTTGCTACTGCAACATAAGATGTATTCATCCATGCCATTGTCTTGGCAACCATAATTTGTTGTTCTTTTGATGGATACATGTATCCTTGGCAGCGAACAATTAGTTCAGCACCTTTCATTGCACAATCTCGCCAAATTTCAGGGTAGTTTCCGTCGTCACATATAATGAGACTTATTTTCATTCCTTTTGGACCCTCAACAACGTGTGTTGTGTCACCTGGATACCAAGGTTCAATAGGATTCCAAGGTAATATTTTACGATATTTTTGTACAATCTCACCTTTGTTATTCATTAATATTAATGTATTGTAAGGTGTTTTATTTGGATGATTTTCGTGTTGCTCTCCTGTAATAGAGAAAACCCCCCAAACATTAGCTAGTCTACAGGCTTCAGCAAAAATTTCTGTTTCAGCACCTGGAATTGTGGTAGCTGTATCATACATTTCTTGTTCGTCATACATGATACCCTGTGTGCTATACTCTGGAAAAATAACAAGATTCATGCCAGGTAATCCAGTTTTCATTCCTACAATTACCTCTTTAATATTTCGGCAATTTGCTAGTACTTCTTCTTTTGTGTGTAAGCGTGGCATCTTGTAATTGACAACTGCAACACCTACCGTATCTTTGCTACTACTAATGTCTCCATGTCTCATTTTTCATTTCCCCTTTCATTTTTTAAGTGTTTTCGCCTTTTCAATGATGCCTTGATGAATTAATTAGTTTGCTAATGACAAATAATGCACGATGTGTGCCAATTTGAAAGAGTGATAAAGCCAAGGGGTTTAGTAATGTTTTATATATGGAATTGTTTCATTTTGAGACATATTAAAAACAGAATTTTCAAAAATATTTATATACTCTATACTTATAGTAGAAAGTAATTATGTTCTAAAATGATACAATACTCTAATAATTGTACAGATTGGAGGGATATTATTTGATGAAGATTGGTGTGCTTTTTTCGTTAACTGGTACGACGTCGATGACTGAAATAGGTCAATTACATGCAGCTCAATTAGCATTAGAAGAATATACACAGGGAGAGACTAGTGAATTTGAATTTGTCATAAGAGATATTAAATCAGATCCAATAGAAGCCTATATTCAAGCGGAACAGTTAGCTCAAAGTGGAATTCGTGTATTTGTTGGAACATATTCATCGGCATGTCGTGTTGCTATTTTGCCTATATTAGAAAAATATAACGGGTTGCTTGTGTATCCTGCGCTTTATGAAGGGGATGAAGCTCATCCAAATGTCATTTATATGGGAGAAGTTCCTAATCAACAAATTTATATTATGCTGAAGTATATTCAACGTTATTATGGCTTGAATTTGTATCTCATAGGTAATGATTATATATATCCTCGAATAACAAACTTAGATTTAAAGAGTTATTTAAATATGTTAAATGGTTCGGTATTAGGAGAAAAGTATGTCCCACTTGGTCATACAAATTTTAGCAAAATCTATGAAGATATACAAAGTAAACGAGTTGATGCGATTGTTTCAACATTAGTCGGAACAAGTCTTGTTCAATTTTATCAAGCATTCGCAGAGCATGGTTTTGATAGCAACATACTTCCTATATTTAGTCCAACTACTAAAGAAACAGAGATTAAAGCAATTGGCAATCAATACGCTATGGGACATTATAGTAGTGGAAGCTACTTTCAATCTCTCGATAGTAAAGAAAATATCGTATTCGTATCTTCTTTTAGAAAGAAGTATGGCAGCCATTTTGTTGTTTCATCTGTTATGTTTAATACATATTTAGGAGTTTCTTTATTATTAGAAACAATGAAAACTGTAAAAAATGAGGATTCTTTATCTATAATTAATGCTTTCAAAGGAAGAAAGATGAATACTCCTTGCGGTTTAATAGAAATAGATAAAGAGAATTGTCATGTCTCTCGTCCTATCCGAATTGGAAAAATAAATTATGAAGGTCAATTTTCAATCGTTTGGGATTCAAAAGAACCTATTCCAGCCAATCCATTCCTTATGAAAAAACATAATTCTATTGATTCTCTATCTTGGAGTAAACTGATCTCAAATAATAAATATCAAGATTCAGGCATTTTGCTAATGGATCAAAATAACGAAGTGCTTTATTCTAATCAAGTTGTTAATGACAACTTACAAATATTTGAGGGTCAAAAAAGATCTTTTAACGAAATAAGTGTTTGGAAGGATCACTTTAATATAGGAAAGAAACAAATAGAATTACTTCCTCATAATTATCAACTTCTCATTTTTGATGAAAGACATTCAAATAACATCAATATCCATGAAAGTGTCCAACGATTTGATCGTATCAAAACAAGAACAAGAAGCTATAAAGAAGAACTACTTATTGCAGAAGTGGCTTCTAAATCTCAAGCTAATGTTTTATTACTCGGGGAAACAGGGGTCGGAAAAGAGGTACTTGCTCAAGCTATTCATAACCAAAGTTCACGAAGCAACGGTCCTTTTGTTGCTATAAACACTGGTGCCATTCCAAGGGAACTGATTGGTAGTGAATTATTCGGCTTTGTAGACGGAGCTTTACAGGAGCCAAAAAAGGTGGGCAAAAAGGAAAATTCGAACAAGCTAATCAAGGAACCATATTTTTGGACGAAATAGGGGAAATGCCATTGGATTTGCAAGTTGTACTATTAAGAGTCTTAGAAACTAGACGTATTACTAGGTTAGGGGATCATCTAGAAAGAAAAATAGATGTAAGAGTGATTGCTGCAACAAATCGTAATTTAGAAGAAGAAATAGCCTATCAAGGTACGTTTCGTTCAGATTTGTATTACCGACTAAATGTAATAAGTATTCACCTGCCAGCTTTAAGAGATTGTATAGCTGATCTTGATTTATTAGTTGATGGTTTTATTTCGGATTTAAGAGAAGAATATAAGGAAGGTCCAAATGATATAACGAAAGATGCACTAAAAACTCTCAAAGCGTATTCGTGGCCAGGTAATATCCGTGAATTAAAGAATGGTATAGAACGCGCATTTTTACTTTCAAATAGTGACAATGATCATTTAATTCGAAGTCATCATTTGCCAAAAGAAATTACAAAGAAGCGAGGCTTAACCTCGAGGTATACTAATTATTCTTTACATGAAGCTGAAAAAAATGCCATTTATAAAGCGCTAGGGGTGTCAACGAATATAAGTTACGCTTCTGAGTTATTAGGAATATCAAGAAGTACGTTATATCGAAAGATAAAGGAACACAACATAAATATTAGTCAGTATATTAACTGATTTAGAAGATGGGTGTAGATGTAATCTAATGCTAAGATTGTGTGTTGCTGTAAATTGTATAAGTGATATTTATTGAGAATAAATCAAGGACACAGCACTTTTTGTAGAGTGGTTGTGTTTTTTTTGTTTGAAGTTAGATCGTTATGTTAGAAAAAAAAAACACAATGAATGGAGGTAAAGAAGAAATGGTTTCTTGTTATCATTTAAAAACTATGTTTTTTATTGTAAAAAAATGTAGACCTATGTATAATTCAATCAAATAAATGTAAAATTTTAAATTTTTTAACTTTTTTCACAAGGAGAATGTACATGCTGAAAAGATTAGTAACTTTAAGAAGTAAAATTATCTATTTAACTTCTATTTTGCTTATTGTTCCTTTATTAGTGATTGGTTTCAGTACATATAATATTTCAAAGAGTCAACTTGATCAGTCAGGGAAGGAACAGTTGAAAATTCGTACAGAAATGACATTAGGTATGATAAGCCTATTAGATGAACAAGTGAAAAATGGGCAAATAACCATGTACGAAGCACAAAACAAGATAAAACTAGAGTTGTATGGAACTAGCGATATTAAAGTAAATCAAGAGATTTCAGACAAATATAAAGTAGGAAAGTCCGGTTATATTTGGGCAACAGATGAATATTTAAATTCTATTATAGATCCAGTAAATAGGGGAGCTAACCTTAATAAAGTTAAGTCGGAAGATGGGAAGATTCTTGGTGAAGAATTCAGTAAAGTAAGTGATAAAGGAGGATTTGTCAGTTATTTATCTCATAACACTGAAAAAGATACAAATGAAGAAAAGATAACATATATAAAAAAAGATCCGAATTGGGGCTGGATTGTTGGTTCAACAGCATATGTAGATGATTTCAATAGCGGGGCAAATCAAATCGCGCTTATTACTTTTATTGTTTGTTTTATTTTTTTAATTCTCGGTGGAGCATCGATATATTTTTATTCAACATTGCTCACTAAGCCGATGAAACTAATAAGCCAAGGACTTAAACGTTCAGCGGTTGGTGATTTCTCTGGAGAAGATTTACCTATTACGACTAAAGATGAAATTGGACAATTATCGAGAGATTATAATGAGATGAAAAGAAATGTTCATCATTTAATACAACAGGTAGCTGTATCAACGAATCAGGTGGCAGCAGCATCTGAACAATTATCTGCAAGTGCAGAAGAAACAAGTCATGCAACAGAGGAAATTTCACATTCTATTAAACTAGTGGCCGTTTCGGCTGAGGATTCGAATGTAAATCTATATGAAAGTGCTCATTCATTAGAAGAAGTAACTAGTTCTATTCAGAATTTGGTTGAAAGCGCAAATATGTTGTCAGAAGAGGGAGAAACAGTATCACAAAAAGCTATGCAAGGAAATGTTTTGGTTGAGCGGACTGTGAAAAGTATGAACTCCATTCATCTTTCAGTAGAAGAAAGTAATACTATTCAACAAGTATTGGATAAACGTTCAAAAGAAATAGGTGTTATTACACAAGCAATCACTGAAATAGCCAACCAAACGAATCTGTTAGCTTTAAATGCAGCGATCGAAGCAGCTAGAGCAGGAGAACATGGTAAAGGTTTTGCTGTAGTAGCAGATGAAGTTAGAAAATTAGCCGAACAATCTCAGCAATCTTCTAATCAAATTTCGAAATTAATTGAGGACATTCAATCAAATATGATTCATTCTTCTCGAGCAATGAATCATGTGAATTCTGAAGTACAAGAAGGATTAAGTATTGTTGGGAAAACGGAGAGTAGCTTTAAAGAAATTCTCGATAGCATGAAGCAAATGAGTATGAAAATTGTAGAGATTGTATCCACAGTTGAACAAATGTCAGCTAGTGCACAAGAAATTTCTGCTGCTATAAGTACCATATCAGATTCAACGAAAGAATCGTCAAGTCATGCTCAACAAGTAGCGGCTACAGCAGATGAACAATTAGCCTCTATTATGGAAATCTCGTCATCCTCTCAATCTCTGTCTAAGCTAGCGATGGAATTACAATTACAAATTCAAAAATTTACTCTTTAAAAAAGATATTTATGAGATGTTTCAGGGGTTACTCTTTGTGAGACATCTTTTTTATTGGATTAAAGAAGTATAAAGTTGTCTATTTTCATCTCGTGAGCTTCTTGCTTTATTTTGGTTGAAACTGAGCAAAATGCTTATATGCTTCTATATGACATTCGTCATATATCGACTATGACATGTATGTCTGCAAAACGAATTTCAATATCCTTATAATAATAAAAAACAAAGGGAAGGAATTGGGACGTATATGAGTAAGCAAAAGCAAAATATGCTAAGAAAGCAAGTTGTTCCTTATGAGAATTCAATAACGCGTAGAAGTATTATTCAACTTTTAAATACATTTATACCTTTTATTGTATTGTGGATATTAGCTTATAAAAGTTTATCCATTTCTTATTTTCTAACATTAGCGATATGTGGAGTGGCAGCAGGATTTTTAGTAAGAATTTTTATTATTTTTCATGACTGCTGTCATAATTCCTTTTTTAGAAATAGAGAGGCAAACAAAATTCTTGGTACTATTACAGGTATTTTAACTTTATTTCCTTTTAATCAATGGAAATATAACCATAATGTTCATCATGCCTCTAGTGGTAATCTTGATAAGAGAGGAATCGGAGATATTTGGGTAATGACTGTGGATGAGTATAGGGAAGCTAGCTTTTGGCTACGCGTTCAATACCGTTTATATAGAAATCCTTTCGTTATGTTTGGCTTAGGACCGATATATGTTTTTCTTATTACAAATCGTTTTAACCGAAAAGGAGCCAGATCAAAGGAGAGAATGAATACTTATATTATTAATCTTTCTATTGCTGCTCTAGTAACTATATTCTGTTTAACAATTGGTTGGAAGGATTTTCTTTTAATTCAAGGTCCGATATTTTATATATCTGGTGTCGCTGGTATTTGGCTATTTTATGTACAGCATACTTTTGAAGATTCCTATTTTGAAGAAAATGAAGATTGGGAATACGTCAAAGCTGCAGTAGAAGGTAGTTCTTTTTATAAACTTCCAAAAATTTTACAATGGTTAACTGGAAATATCGGTTATCATCATGTACATCATTTAAATCCCAAAGTTCCTAACTATAAGCTAGAAGTGGCACATATTAACACGACACCTTTACAGCATATACCGACCATTACATTAGCTACGAGCTTACAGTCTTTAAAATTTCGTCTTTGGGATGAGGAAGGGAAAAAGTTTGTAGGTTTTAATCATGTAAAAAAGGTATCAAAAGTGAAATGTGATAATTCGAAAATGAAATCGAAAGTTATATAGGAATGCAGGAGTTGTTTTGCTTTTTTGTTGCTTGTATTAATTGTAAGATAAATACAATAAAGTACAAGAAGATACATCGCATAACAAGAAAGCAAAACAAATGAAATTGAGGTTTCCTTAATGCTAAAAAAAAATATATCTATTCTAAAGAACAGTGGAATTTCTCCATATATATGGACAATTCTAAGCATTCTACCATTCTATTTTATATTTGAATCTACATCTACAATTGCAATTGTTGTAGGTATTCTTCTTACGATTCTATTTTTAATTTTTTTTAGAATTGCCTATGTTTCACAAGGGTGGCTAGTCTATGTCTGGATCCTAATTTTAATTGGTATTTCTATTACTGTAACAATCTTGTACAGTTATGTATACTTCGCTTTTTTTCTTGCCTACTATGTAGGAAATATTAAAAATCGTACGACATTTTTTGTCTTATATAGCATTTTATTATTAGGTACGACGTTATCCATTAATTATAATTTTATTCAGCAGGACGCTTTATTTTTAAAACAAATACCATTTGTCGTCATTGTTTGGATTAGTGTTATTCTATTACCGTTCACAGTTAGAAGCAGAAAAGTAATGGGACAGTTAGAAGAAAAGCTAGAAGACGCTAATAAAAAGATTTCTGAATTAATTAAGTTAGAAGAGCGTGAGCGTATTGCACGTGACTTACATGATACTTTAGGTCAAAGGCTGTCATTAATTGGTCTAAAAAGTGATTTAGCAAGAAGGCTTATTCAAAAGAATCCTGAACAAGCAAGGAACGAACTAAAGGATGTCCAACAAACGGCTAGAACAGCACTAAATGAAGTTCGAAAAATGGTTTCATCGATGCGTGGAATTCGATTAAAGGATGAATTGGTTCTAGTTAAGCAACTATTGGATGCAGCAGAGATTACGTATAATGATATAGATCATTTAAAATTACCGAGTGCGAATTTATTAACGGAAAATATATTAAGTATGTGTTTAAAAGAGTCGATAACGAATATTGTTAAACATAGTGGTGCTACTTCTTGTCACATATCTATTCAACAATCTTGGGAAGAAATTATCATGACGATAAAGGATAATGGTCATTTTAATGGTACTGAGGTGTTATTTGAAAAAGGTAATGGTCTAAAAGGTATGAAAGAACGACTGGAATTTGTTAACGGCAGCTTAGAGCTTGTTATAGATGGAGGAACAAGTTTAATTATTAAAGTGCCTAATGACGTTAAGCAGATCGTAAAGGAGGAGCGAGCATGATTAGAATTGTAATAGCAGAAGATCAAAAAATGCTTCTTGGAGCCTTTGGATCGTTACTAAATTTAGAAGAAGATATAGAAGTAATAGGTCAAGCAGCTAATGGGATAGAAGCGGTTGAACTTGTTCAAAGACTCCAGCCAGATATTTGTATTATGGATATTGAAATGCCAGGAAAAAGTGGTTTAGACGCAGCTGAAGAGCTTAAAGAAATACCTTGTAAGATAATCATTTTGACAACCTTTGCTCGTACAGGCTATTTCCAAAGAGCAATTAAAGCTGGGGTAAGAGGATATCTGTTAAAAGATAATCCAAGTGAGGAACTTGCTAGTTCTATACGTAGTGTGATGGCAGGAAAAAGAATTTATGCGCCAGAATTAATTGACGGGATTTATGGGCAGGAAAATCCATTAACTGAGCGAGAAAGAGAAGTATTAGAGCTCGTTGCAGATGGCAAAAATACAAAGGAAATTGCGGATCAGCTTAGCATTAAGAATGGAACCGTTCGAAATTATATTTCTACGATTTTAGATAAACTTGAAGTAAAGAATAGAATTGAAGCCATTACTCATTCAAAAGAAAAAGGTTGGTTTAAATAAGAAAAAAAATAAATATAATAGGTTTTTCACCGTTTGGGTTTTCTGAAAGAAACAAGTAAGTAAGTAAACAATAACATTCCAATGCTATTTATCCACTACAAAAAAAGGCGATTCTTTAGTAATAAGAATCGCTTTCTTGACGTTTTTTCTTAATATTTTTAACCCATACATACTGTCATCAGCTTTCTTTATTAAAGCTGACATGGTTTTGCATTCATTTTCATTGGAAATCGAATGACCAATACTTAGCGAAACTGAAAAAGGTAGATCATTTTGTTCATTCTTAAGCATAATTTCATTTTCGATATTTGCTATTTTCTTTTGAATATGTAATATGTTGGAACAATATCCAAGGATAAAATTCATCGCCACCATAACGCACAACGTAATCGTTTCGGTTACAGGCAGCTTTTAAAGCATTAGCTACTTCCACCAACGCTAAATCTCCTGATAGATGTCCGTATGTATCATTAATGGTCTTAAAGTTATCAACATCAATCATGAGTGCATATAAATATTTTTTTAATTTTTCTAATATAATTTTATCATAATCTTTTATCGGAAAATATGAATAATATCAGCCTGCTAATCGCACCAAAAAGGGCTTAAACTTTTCCATTCACACTTAGTTATAGGATGGGATAGTGTGTAAAAAAAGCATTGGTTTACCAATGCTTTTTTGTTAAGTAAAGGATCATGTTAGTTTAATAATAGATAGCATTAGTACTTGTATTATGCTCTGATGTAGCTACTTTGAAAATGATTTTAGTTTAATTTTTACCCCTTGACTTGAAATGCATTTCATAAATTAGAGTGAAAGTAAGTTAATTCTCAACTAAAGGAGGAAGAAAGATGAACAGAAAAATTTCTCTTCAAAAAGATGAAAATATTTTATCTACTATTACAGGGATATTGGAAAGTTTCGATGGCATCCAAAATGTTTACTTTGGAGATTTGGTATTAACTAATAAGAGATTATATATAGATGGTCAGAAACCACTATTCCTGGAAAAGTCTTTGTGGTTTGAGGGAGAAATGAAAGATATTGGACATTCTACGCTCATTGTAGGAGAACATAGCATTACGGTAAGATGGACATACAATGGAAACCTGATTAATTTTATGAAAGCGTTTAAGCAATTAGATGTGAATGTGTAGGTTTCCTTAACTTCCATTATATGTAGGAGCTATGTTATGACAAATATTAACGATATTGCTAGATTAGCTGGCGTATCCGTCTCTACAGTTTCGAGAGTTCTTAATAATTATAAGTATGTGGCGGATGATAAAAGAGAAACTGTCTTAAAAGTCATTGAAGAAATGAATTATACACCAAATAAAAATGCGATTGATTTAATTCGAGGAGAAACGAGAACAATCGGTGTTATTCTCCCTTATAACAACAATCCAGCCTTCGATCAATTATTGAACGGTATTTTGAATAAGGCATTAGAACATGATTTTTCGATAACAGTACTGCCTTCAAAATATAGTAAAGAAAAAGAAATGGAGTATTTGCAAAAATTAAAAAGCAAGCTATTTGATGGCATCATTATCACGTCTAAAGCGAATGATTGGGAGACAATCATCCAGTACAGCGATTTTGGGTCCATTATAGCTTGTGAATACACGCATCACCCTGAAATTGGCTGTTCCTATATGGATCGGTATGCTTCTTTTCTAGATGCCTTTCAATTATTAAAAAACAAAGGGCATCGTGCGGTAGCTTTCACAACAGCTAGACTAGAAAGCAATAGTACGAAGCAAATGCTTGATGCGTATCATGAAATTTTCGGTGAGCTTCCACCTGATTATCATATTTCAGGTTGTCACTGCTTAGAAGATGGCTATGAAGCAGCGAAGCAATTCTTTCAGTTATCTGAAAGACCGACAGCTATCTATGCGAACGGAGATGAAGTGGCTGGTGGCATGTATTTATACTCTAAGTCACAACAAATGAAAATCCCTACAGATTTAGCAATTATTGGTCAAGAAAACCAAGCAATTGGTATTGGTTTGGGAATCTCAACAGTGGATCACCAGCTAACGAAAATCGGTGAACAGGCTTGTAGTCTAGTGATAAAGAAATCGCGAGAAAAAGTGAAAATACCTTATCGTATTGTGGAGAGAGAGTCTGTATGAAGCCTTTTAGCAAGCAGGTGTTATATGCAACTAGAGGATTAGGAGGAACTGATGGTGCTTACAACAATTATATTTGACGTGGATGGAACAATTATTGAGACAGAGGAAGCTATTTTAAAATCCTTGCAATGTACGCTTAAAGAAGAATTGAATATGGAATATACTAAAGAAGAATGAATGTTTGCGTTAGGTATTCCAGGTAAAGAAACATTAAAGAGACTAAAGGTATTAGAGAAAGAATTTTATCTATATGGTCTAGTTCTATGCTTTCATTTGTGGATGATGTACAGGTATTTGAACAAATGGAAGAAGTCGTGAAACACCTGGTAAGTGAACAGAAAAAACTAGGTATTGTGACGTCTAAAACGAATCAAGAGATGATTGATGAATTTGAACAGTTGGGTTTAAATGACTATTTTTCTGAAATCATAACAGCATCACATACAGACAAACATAAACCGCATCCAGACAAACATAAACCGCATCCAGACAACCCTCTATTAGCTTGTTTGGATAACTTAGAGGTAGATAAAAACAGTGCTATTTATATAGGGGATTCGATTTATGATTTACAATGCGCCAAAAGTGCCGGCGTCAAATTTGCATTAGCTTTATGGGGAAGTAAAACACTAACAGGATTTGAGGAAGCTGACTATGTCTTACGTGAGCCAAAGGATCTTTTGAAGTTAATCTAGTCGTAGTTACTCTAAAAGAAGACGAAAGGTTATAGGGGTATTATACATTGAGTTTAAAAAATGTAGATTTAATCTATAAAAAAACTAAAGATACCAAACTAACATAACTCAAAAGAAGCTGCAATCACAGCTTCTTTTTTTACGCTATAAACAGGAAGGTTGTATTATTTCACAGTATATGTTTGAAAGCCTTGTATCATAATCTGGCTAATAGATGCTGTTAGTTCTTCTAAAGAACAGGCTATTTTTCCTGCTAGCCAGTCTTGATACATTGACATTTGCCCACCTACTAAAAAGTGAACACGTAATATATATTCTTGACGCTCTTGATGCGATTGTATAGTTTCTTTATAACTCATTATTTTTTCTATAAGAACGTCTTTTAATTTCACTACAAAGCAAGGGGCTTCTTGTACAAAGATTAACTTCCGATAAAATTCAATATCTTGCTGTAAAAAGTCGACCATTTTAAGAAAGAATGGCGTAGGATTTTGAATTAATTCCTTAGCTTTAAAATCATTGAGAAACTCGACCATTTTTCCCATTATTTCATTTTCAATTTCTTCAATGACAGCATCGATATCCGAGTAGTGGGCATAGAATGTCCCTCTACTTATTTCAGCTCTTTCTACGATATTTTTAACAGTTATTTTCTCTAAATCCTGTTCCAACACTAATTCTATAAGCGCGTGCCTAATCATTTTTCTCGAACGAATAGCACTTTTGTATTCTGCTTTCCTACTCATTTTTTCTACTCCTAAAAATAATTTTTGAAAGTTGAACACTATCATTAGTGAGTGTTCAAAGTTATACATATAGACGAAAATTGAATATTGTCCCTTTTTATGAGTGTAAGTATAACTTTGTTTATGGATAAAAGTATACATTTGTATGACTTTGTGTGAGCTAGTATTTTCAATAGCAGTTAGTTCTTTATTTAGTGAATGAAAGTGAGAGAAATAAATATGAAGAAAATAATGAATTGGAGATTAGCTTCTTTTGTTCTATGGATAATAGCTACGATTATCATCGTCACCACGATGCCGAATTTAGATCAATTGGTAAGGGAAAAAGGACAAATTACTATTCCTGAAAGTGCCCAAAGTAATATGGCAGAGGATATGCTTAATCAAATGGATGAAGATAGCGGCGAAAGGTATCAAATCATTGCTGTCTTCAATAGTGGTAATGATGAAGCGTTAACAGATGAACAAAAAGAAGAAGTAGGCAAAATAATTAAAGAATTAAAAAATAAACAATTACAGCTTGGTATTAAGGATATTGTGACTCATTTAGATAATGAACAAACAGAAAACCAACTCGTTTCTAAAGACAGAACCACTATCCTAGCTCAGCTTTCAATAGAGAAAAATGATAGAGAAATTTCTGAAGTAGCAAAGGAACTTAATAAAATCGTAGATAGTAAGAATGTGGATACCTATCTCACAGGGAACAGTCTTGTGTTAGAAGATTTTGTTCAATCAACACAAGATGGCATTAAGAAAACGGAAGTGATTGCGATTGTATTCATTATCGTTGTGCTAATTCTTGTTTTCCAATCACCAATAGTACCGTTCGTTTCGCTTTTATCAGTAGGAGTATCATACTTAGTGTCGCTAGGAATCATTGCGCATTTAGTGGATCAGTTTAGTTACCCATTCTCTAATTTTACACAAGTATTTTTAGTCGTTATCTTATTTGGTATCGGAACGGATTATAATATTTTACTCTTCACTCGATTCAAAGAAGAACTAGTGATGCAAGAAGATATTTGGACGGCAGTTCGAGTAACGTATAAAACGGCTGGCAAAACCGTTCTGTATAGTGCACTTGCAGTGTTTATTGGATTTATGGCACTTATTTTGGCTGAATTTGGATTATACCGAGCAAGTTCAGCTGTGGCGATTGGAGTAGCGGTACTCGTATTGGTATTAATGACCTTAAATCCATCACACTACGATTGAAAATGAATTTGAATTATCTAAACTGTCATCTTTATCACAGGATCAGCTTCATTTTGTAGAAGTATTTTTAACATGCAGAGGGAATATTAAAGAAGTTGAAAAGGAACTAGGGATTTCGTATCCAACGGTTCGAGGCAAGCTAACAGACATCATTTCATCCCTTGGATATGAGCAGAAGAAGAAAAATGAAGTAGACGAGAAAAGAGTTGTCACCATGTTGGAGAATGGTGAAATTACACCAGAAGAAGCCATTAAGCTCTTAAAAGAGGAATAGGGAGGAATTTATCATGAAAGAGGCAATTACAAGAGTGTTAACAATGGTTCAAGAAGGGAAGATTGATGCAGATAAGGCATCCGAATTGATTGCCGTATTAAAAGAGAAAGAAGAAACAGGTAGTCATGTTGTTGAAAAGCCAACTACATATTTAGATAAAACATTAAAAGTTCGTATTGTATCGGCTGAAGATGATAATGTCACGGTCAACCTGCCTATAAAACTGGTTAAGGTTGTATTAATGGCTGGACACAGCATCGCAGCGAGTATTCCTCAATCGGAAAAATATGTGAAAGATATAGACATTAACCTTATTGTGGAAGCCATTGAAAACGAATTAGATGGACAAATTGTTGATATTAAATCGGCAAACGGAGATACCGTTGCAGTTTTCATTGAATAGTGATTGCTTATGCTACGTGTAAAAGTGAAAACCAAAGACACTCATTTTAACATTCCCATTCCATATGCGATGTTAAATGTTGCTATCTCCATTGTGGCTTCAACATTTTTTCAGCAAAAGTTAAATAGGTGGACAAAAGAGTACTTTGAAAGAAAAAAACTGGACTTTACCTTTCCACTAATAGATAAGAAAATGTTAAAGCCTATCATCAAGGAACTGAAAAATTATAAAGGGTTATTACTAGTAGACGTCAAAGCTAAGGACGGTACTGAGGTTAAGGTTAGACTATAATTTATTATAGAATATACCAATCACTTACTACCATTTTGAAGAAAAAAGTCTAATTTATCGTTTGCAATACGAAGGCAATTATAGAAAGACAATAAAGTTATTTCATCTTAAAAGAACTATTCTTCATTAAATTAGTGAAGTTTCATTTCTACTGAACGAAATAGACTTCATAATTAGAACGGATAGTATCAATCACTTATAAACGAATGATACCTACTCACTCACATTGTGATGAATTGTACTTAAACAAATGGTGCTTTACTTTTATAACAAGAGCTGTGA